>NZ_CP073697.1:3267500-3567500 GCF_025264665.1 Edaphobacter flagellatus | reverse complement strand
GGCCCTGGTGACCTGGTCGGGAGTCATGCCGGGATGGATCGTGGCTTCATCGGTCTGTACGGGAGGCGGCGCAGAGTTTTGCGCGGACGGGGGTGGAGTGGCATTTCCGCCTGCGGCGTGTTGCGACATCAGCCTGGCGTAATTTTCTCGAGTCCAGCGATCGATCTGACCGGCGATGTTGTCAGCGGCGAAGCGCCAGCTCATCTCGCTCTGGGCTTCGAGGGCTTGTGTGTAGCTGCCCGCCATCAGTGTGGCGTGGAGGTTGCGGACGGTCTTATCGTTCTGGGTGGTGGTTCGGGTGGAGGAACGTCCGTCGTCGCTGGTGGTGCGGTTGCTGGTGTAGCCGTCGACCTCTTTGTGCGAGTCGCGGGAGTCGATGCGAACGATAACATCGGCCTCCTGCGCGGAGTTGACGACGCGCAGGGACTTCTTGTTGGCCAGAGACTTCTGCAGGTCGATCGCGGAGTCGTTCGCGCCCGGCGCGCTGAAGCCGTTGTTGTCGCTGGTGACGTAGACGCTCACAAGCTGCTGCGCGAAGGCGCACGGCGCAGCGAGAAGAGCAAGGCTGAGGACTGCCAGAACAGAGCGACGCATAAATCCGTTCTCCAGTACTGCAAAATGAAAGCAAGGGGACCGGAGCTAGGTTAATCTGCGCGGGAGAGCGCGGCAAGTGCCGTTGATCACAGTAACCGGCCGGGAGTTTTGCTTAAGGGCGCGGCTTCAGCCGTGCCGTTCCCAATGTGGGATATGGGGCGGCTTCAGCCGCTGAGGTACTCGTCTAGCCGCGGCCAATTGTGGATTTAGTTTTGTGGGTTGGATGGGGGCGGGGTTGGCTCATCGTGATGGCCGCGATGGACGATTTTGCCGATGCCGCGACCTGTGCCCTTAGTGACTTTGGCGGTGCCCTTGGCGGCGCCGACGCCGACGTCCTTTCCGGCGCCAACTGCACCCTTGCCCACGTTCCCGGCCGCGTCGACGGGATGGAGGGTGACGAGATCGCCAGCGCCTTTGCCGACTCCTTCGGCTGCGGCTCCGGTTCCCTTGGCGGCGCCCTTGCCGATGTCACCGGCTCCGCTGCCAACATCGCCGCCGGGGCTGCGGGGTTGGGGTTGCGATGGGGTCTGGGCTTGGGCCGGGGTCTGGGATGCCGCAGGAGCGGTCTGGGCGTTCTGGGCCGAGACGCTCTGGCTGCAGACGGCAAAGGCTAAGGTGAGGATCGCGAGGTATCGTGTAGGGAATTCATAGCGCATAGGACTGCCCCCTCTTCTTCCTTAGATGCGTCGGACAGTGGAGCGAGTTGGGGAAGTAGCGGTTCGAGTCTCACTCGAATGGTAAAACGTACCTCAGCGGCTGAAGCCGCTCTTATTTAGTGACTGTTGCAGCACGGCTGAAGCCGTGCCCTTAAGCGAGGCGTTCGAGCTTCGCTCGAATGATCCCACCCATGCGATGAGACCGCATGAATGAGGCACCCGCCCAGGGTTCAGACTTCACTCTAATGATCGAACCCCTCCGATGATAACTGCCACTGTATTAACCACCCGTACGGCACTACACATTTTTTCCGAGTCCTAAGTCAGCTTTTCTTGCGGGAATGATTATCTCCCAGCCTCCTATCTGAAGAGTGTTTTCAAGGAATGGCCTGGGAGACGGGCTAGAAGCCAAATCGAATTTATAAATGAGATCGATTAACTCTTTCGCTGAGGGAAATTTTCCTTTAAGTGGCGAGTACAGATTAACAATCTCATCGCTCTGCAAATTCATGGCTTTTGTAAATGCACCATCTAAGATGTTTTCTAGATGACTAAAATCAACCACCCTAAAACCCTCTATGTTCTCTCCAGCGTGAGATAAGACATTCGTCAGGATGAATGGAGTTATCGTCTCATCTCCGCTAATTCCATGTGATTTACGCAGCAAATCTTTACAAATGTCAAGATTGTCTAACGACAGCCGCATCTGCGCAGCTGCTCGCCGAAGAGATTGTTCATTTTTCCATAGCTCATATAAGCTATCTGAGATCTCTAGGACTTTACACTGGAAAAGAAAGATGTGGCGGTCTTTCATGGCAATAATATCGATGTCTGTCAACAGATTGCCATTTGAGTCGATTAGCGGATAGTTCAGAATTACTTTGAACCCCGCAGATATAAATTTTTGCCGTAGCTTCGAAATCGGCTTCCTGCCCTTTACCGCCAACGACTCATTTACTTCTTTGGCGATCATGTGTAAAAGATTTCTATCAAAACGCGATATTTCGATTATAGAAATAGGGATTTGTATTTTATCTTCGCTAGTTACTACAAGAGGTTTATAGAAAAGGTCTTGAAAATTTCTATCCTCAAAACGAGAAACAAACAAATAAAAAAGCTCAGGTCTTAACGGAAATCCAGCTATCTCACTTGTTGTTTTTTCAATTTCCTTGATCCCTAGAAAAGCCGACTTTACTTCTGGCTGTACCTCATGCCAAGCGCTAACCCAAATTCTCGCTAGAAAAGCCAGAGCATAAACAGATGCCCAAGCTGAAATAAGCTCTTTATATATAAATTTTTCGGTTCCAATCCGAACGCGCTGGCCAATATCTACCAATGAGGAAACTTGGGATTCCAATATTTGGGCAAATTCTAGAGTGGGAGCCCGCAAAAGACCCGCCAAATTCTTGCCGTCATTTGAAGCTAACAATTGGCCGAATGTAGGGTACATTGAAACATCAATTTCCTGAACAGATTTGTCATGGATCTTGAGAAACCTTGTCGCGTGTTTAGATTGCGCCATGACGTCTTGAGTATGTGAACGACTTATGAAGCGTTCCGTTCTAGTAAGCCATTCTTTTGTGGGCTTATGCACTCGGATGGTTTTACCAAGGAGGCTTACCTGAGCTCGTGAAAAGGAATACGCGTCCCAAACATTGAATAAAGATTCGGTGTTCGTTGCCACATCGATAGATTCCAGAAACGCTTCTGAAGAACCTACCTCACTATCTGATTGCGCAGCGCAACGTCTTTTCCCTTCATTGATAATGACTAGCCCCTTATCTATGATATCTCGCAGAACAAATTGTTTGTCCCTGGTGCGCTGCATCCGCTTTTCAAGGTCATCTCCGATTGAGTCCGCGCTTGATTTCATTTTCTGTCGTAGTGATAAAGCGAGAAGTTCGAGCGAGGTTAATACGACTGTGCAGAGATCGTCGTAATTCAAAGCCCAAATATTCAGTTTGGCTGTAGTATCACGTAAACTTGATGCCATTTGTTGAAATGCAACTGTAAGTCGGCAGTGTCTGCGAATTTTTGATCGCCTTGCCCCCGACAGCGGAGCTTTGAGTGCCCAGGCTTCTAGTTGATTACACACTTCTTCTGTCAAACAAGTATCACGCGAACGAGATAAGAGCTTTTGAGTTTTGATTACTTCAAATGTCTGATCGAAATCTGATAGAAGACGTGCTTTGATCGCATCCAGAAATTTATCGTCCGGATGACGCTGCACATCTTTTGCCCATTGCCACGTTGATAAATTGATCAGCATTACTTGGCTTAAAGCGCAGGCGGCTGACACCAGCCAGCCGCCGTCTATGCTTCCTTCTATCTAGTTTTCTAGCTGCAGCCGCTGGTGCTTCCGCACTCCATGCAGCGGTAGCAGCTTCCGTTGCGGGTCATGATGGCTCCGCAGGTAGAGCAGCTTGGGGCGTCTCCCATGTCGACCATGGACTTCATGGCTGTGGCCGCGTGGTAGATTCCGCGGTCTTCCATGGAGAGGGGTGAAGTCGATCCTTCGGCTCCGCGGGATGGCGGTGCGGCGTAGTCGGGGGCGATTCCCTGCTGCGGCGGTGTGGTGGTGTAGGTCTCCGTGTACATGCCGGGGAGAGACGCGGGTCTCTGCTCGACGGCGGAGTAGCCTTCCTTGTGCGAGTCGGCTGCGGCGTTGAGCGAGGAGATGACGTGGTTGCCGGGAGCGTTGACGCTGCCCTCGACCGGGACGGCCTGCTGCGGGGCGAGTCCTGCGAAGAGGGAGAGCTGCTGGCCGGAGAGGAAGCGGATCTGCAGCCAGCGGAAGATGTAGTCCATGATGGACTTGGCGTAGCCGATCTGCTCGTTGCCGGTCCAGCCGGAGGGCTCGAAGCGGGTGTGGGCGAACTTCTCGCAGAGGACGCGCAGCGGGACGCCGTGCTGCAAGGCGAGCGAGACGGCGGTGGCGAAGGAGTCCATCAGTCCGGAGACGGTGGAGCCTTCCTTGGCCATGCGGATGAAGATCTCGCCGGGCTGGCCGTTGGGGTAGAGGCCGACGGTGATGTAGCCCTCGTGGCCGGAGAGGCCGAACTTGTGCGTGACGGATGCACGCTCGGCGGGCAGGCGATGACGGACGGCGCGCGGCGGAGCCTGAGCGTCGGGGGCGTCGGCGTTCTGCGTGGCGGCCTCGGTGACGTGGCGAATCTGCTGCTCGAGGTCGGCGATCTGCAGAGCCTGCGCGTTGAGGCGAGACTCGGCAGCGGCGAGGACGGCAGAGTTGTCGACGGTGGCTACAGCCTCGGTTTTGGTCGTCTTCTTGTCTTCAGCGGAGACGTTGAGCGGCTGCGAGCCCTTGGAGCCGTCGCGGTAGATGGCTACGGCCTTGAGGCCCTGGCGCCAGGACTCGATGTAGGCCTCGGCGATGTCGTCGACGGTGGCGTCGTGCGGCAGGTTGACGGTCTTGGAGATGGCTCCGGAGAGGAAGGGCTGCGTGGCGGACATCATCTTGATGTGGCCCATGTAATGAATGGAGCGGGTGCCCTTGGCGGCCTTGAAGGAGCAGTCGAAGACGGCGAGGTGCTCGGGGCGAACGTGGGGCGCGCCCTCGATGGTGCCGGTGGCGTCGATGTAGCTGACGATGGCGTCGACCTCGGCGTTGGTGTAGCCGAGCTTGAAGAGCGCCGAGGGGACGGTGTTGTTGACGATCTTGATCATGCCGCCGCCAACGAGCTTCTTGTACTTGACGAGGGCGAGGTCGGGCTCGATGCCGGTGGTGTCGCAGTCCATCATGAAGCCGATGGTGCCGGTAGGCGCAAGCACGGTGACCTGCGAGTTGCGATAGCCGAAGCGCTCGCCGTGAGCGAGAGCACCGTCCCAGGAGTGGCGCGAGGCTTCGATCATCTCGTCGAGCTGCGGAGCGACGAAGGGCTCGGGCGAATCGAACGACGCACCGATGCGGTTGACTTCCGCGCGGTGCATGCGGATGACGTCGAGGAAGGGCTCGCGATTGACGTAGAAGCCGGGGCAGGCTCCGCCGGCGATGTGCGCCTGCTGCGTGAGCGGTGTGGCTGCTCCAAGCGGCGGGCAGAGCTCGGCGATGCGCGAGGACTGCCAGTAGGCATCGCCGCAGAGGATGCTGGTGACGGTGGCGGCGAAGTCGCGGCCAGCGTCGGAGTCGTACGGGAGGCCGAAGGCCATCAGCAGCGCGCCGAGGTTGGCATAGCCGAGGCCAAGCGGCCGGTAGTCGTGCGAGTTCTTCGCGATCGACTCCGTGGGATAGCCAGCAGCATCGACGATGATCTCCATCGCGGTGGTGACGACGGCAATGCCGTGACGGTAGCTGGCGATATCGAACTGACCTCCCGGTGTGAGGAACTTCAGGAGATTGAAGGAAGCAAGGTTGCAGGCCGAGTCGTCGAGGAACATGTACTCGGAGCAGGGATTGGAGGCGTTGATGCGGCCCGAGTTCTTGCTGGTGTGCCAGCGGTTGATGGTGGTGTCGTACTGCATGCCGGGATCGCCGCACTGCCAGGTGGCTTCGGCAATCTTGTTCATGATGTCGCGGGCGCGGTACTCCTTCACGGGCAGACGGTTCTTGACCGTGCGAGTCACGAAGGTAGCGTCGGCTTCGACAGCGGCCATGAACTCGTCGGTCACGCGGACGGAGTTGTTGGCGTTCTGGAAGAAGATGGAGCTATAGGCCTCGGAGTCAGGGCCGGAGCCATCGTAGCCAGCCTGCACGAGGGTCCAGGCCTTGGCCTCTTCCTTCTGCTTGCACTCGATGAAGTCGATGATGTCGGGATGGTCGACGTTGAGGATGACCATCTTCGCAGCGCGACGCGTCTTGCCGCCGGACTTGATAACGCCGGCGAAGGCGTCGAAGCCACGCATAAACGAGAGCGGGCCAGAGGCGGTGCCGCCGCCGCTCAGTGTCTCGTTCGAGCCACGGATACTGGAGAGGTTCGAGCCGGTGCCCGATCCCCACTTGAAGAGCATGCCCTCGGTCTTGGCGAGGTTGAGAATGGAGTCGAGCGAGTCCTGCACGGAGTTGATGAAGCAGGCCGAGCACTGCGGCTTCTTGTAGCCGGTGACGGAAAACTCAACGGCGCAGGTGTGCGGGTTCCAGTGCCAGTTCTGTGCGTCGGAGTTCGGCTCCAGGCGGTCGCAACCGACGTTGAACCAGACGGGCGAGTTGAAGGCGACCTTCTGGTTGAGGAGAAGGTGGCAGAGCTCGGCGAAGAAGGTCTCGGCATCCTGGGCAGAGGCGAAGTAGCCGCCTTCGATGCCCCAGTCGCGGATGGATTCGGCGACGCGGGTAACAAGCTGGCGGACGCCGGTCTCGCGCTCGGGGGTGCCAAGCTGGCCGTGGAGATACTTCGACGCGACGATGTTGGTCGCCGTCATCGACCAGTCGGCGGGAACCTCGACGTTCTTCTGCTCGAAGATGGTCTTGCCCTTGAAGTCCTGAATAACAGCATCGCGAAGCTCCCAGACGATCTCGTCGAAGGGCGAGACGCCAGGGCGCGTGAAGTGGCGCGAGAAGGTGAGTCCCGGGGTGCGGCCAGTGGAACCGGAGGCCTGCGAGGATGTCTGATAGGCGGCGCTGGTGGTCTGGTTGGGAATCGTTGCCATCGGGGAGTTTGCTCCTTCTTCTCTATGAATATTTGATGCCTTGGCGGCAGATCGTTTCGTGATTGGTACTGGCCCCGGAACTCGCACAAATTACGGGCAAGGCGAGGGCTAAAACTTGACTTCAGGGCGCTGACTAATCCGGCCTGGCCGAGCAGGTGTCGGAGGCAATCGAGCGGCTGAAGGTCGTACAGGAAACCGGATTTTTGAGGGAGGGGGTGAGTCTTACCGAAACTCACGCGAGTCCCTTGCAGTGGTGAAAGTACCGCCCCCTATGGGGTGTGTCAAGTATAAAGCACAACATGTTGTGTTGGCAGTGGGAATACCCCTATTTATCTGACTGTAACGGGAAGAAGGCGGTGGAAATCCGTGATTTTGCTGTGGAAGACCGCAAATCGCCGCTTTGGAGGCGAAGTTTCCCGCACCGTTTTGACGCTGCTTTTCGGGGTGCCCATTACAACTTTCGTTGCACTTTGTGAGAGTAGGGTTTCAGGACTTCCAAGGCAAGGCGCAGGAGTGGTGCAGAGGCTGTGGAGGGCGGTGGAAGGCGTGGAAAAGAGGGCTGTTCGATCACCGGCTACTGCTACCCCCTCTGCATCTCCTTTTCGATAGAAATCCGGTGACAACAAACTGACTCGGCAGGGATTGCATCTCACCCATCTGCTGCAAAGTGCGCTTTTCCCATCATGATCGATGAAGGAGTTCCCCATGAAGCCCTCTCCCATCTGTACGCGTTTTCTTACTGCCTTACTGCCGGTGACGATGATCCTGCTGGCAGCAGGCTGCGATTCCAAGACCAAGCCGACGGCAGCGAACTATACGCAGACCATCAATGCCTTCTATACAGAGCATCCTGACTGCCTGCTCGCGAATATCCGGTTCCCCTATGCGACATCGGACCCAGCCATGACGAAGCAGCTCAACACCCTGGTGAAGTCGCAACTGCTGGAAGCCAGCTACGAGTCGGCCGTGAAGACGACGCGATTTACGGTGGCAACTGCCGGGCAGCGGTATGCGCCGCGCTTCTGCTATGGACATCGCACGGTGAGCTCGATCGAGAGCTCGACTCCGCCTGCGAAGGGTGCCACCGGATTTCCTGAGACCAAGGTCACGTACCACTACACGCTCGAAGATGTTCCTGTATGGGCAAAAACGGTGGATGTGCAGAACGCCTATCCGCAGATGGCAACCGCAATCAACAGCGGAGGCACAGGCGAGATCACACTGGCACAAACGCTGGCAGGCTGGCAGGTTCCTGACTAACACACGCAGCGGAAAAACTGTTTGTACACTGAAGCTATGGACCTGACCGTTTACACCGCAGCCTGGTGCCGCGACTGCCGTGAGGCCAAGCGCTTTCTCGATACCCACAACATCCCCTACAAAGAGGTGGACATCGAGAGAACGCCGGGCGCGGCCGATCTGGTGCTGGCCAATGTCGGCAAGCGTGCGATTCCCCAATTTGTTATCGATGGCAAATGGGTGCAGCCCTACCGGCCCGGCGAGGGATTTCTCTACGACGAGATGGAAGAGCTGTTCGGCGTCTCGTCGTAGAGCACCTTAGTCGAGTCCACTCTCGATCTTTTCCTCGGCCGCCAACAATCTCTCCTGGTCGCGAACCGCACTGTCGTACGCCCGATCCACGAGATCATCGATTGGATGCTCGGCGCGAAGCGGCTTTCCAAACGGCCAGCGCAGCGTCAGGACACGCTGGCGATCGCTGTCGCGCATCCGTGCCTTGCTCCTTGCCGAAAGCAGATCTTCGATCGTGAGGATGCCGGAGAGTGCTCCCTGAGCGTTGACCACAGGAAACGACGTCAGATGCAACTCTGCCATCTTCTCGGCAGCAGAACGCAGCGTGTCGTTCGGCGCCACGACGGCGGGCTTCGCGCTACCGGCTTCAAGTAGCGATCCCTTCAGGTTGTTGTCGCGTCCTGCGGTGATCATCTGACCGCGCGTCAGAATGCCGCCCAGACGGCCATCCGCATCCACCAGAGGAAAGAGTCGCTGCCAGTGCGACCATGCCTCGCTGCCACGCTCATTCATCTTCTTCAGCCAGTCGGCTGCATCCTGACGCGTTGCATCCATCGGCAAGGCAAAGACGCTGGTGTGCATTACGTCACGTACCATCACGGTCTCTAACGGATCGACGCCGTATTCGCGGCTGAGATGGAAGCCGCGGCGGCTTAGCCGCTCAGTCAGAATGGAGCGCGGCTGCAGCAGAACACTTACGGCGTAGCTGACCACGCAGCCCAGCAGGACAGGCAGCATCAGGCCGCCGTTGTGTGTCAACTCGACGGCGAGCATGGCGGCCGTCAGAGGTGCGCCGATGGCCGCGGCAAGGATGGACGACATGCCGACCAGCGCCCACGCTCCCTGCGACACGGGCGTTAGCAGATGACCTGCTGCTGCCCCCATAGCTCCGCCGATCATGAGCAGCGGAGCGAGAATACCGCCGGATGTATTCGAACCCAGCGAGAAGGTCCAGATAAGACTCTTGATCACCAGCACGCCGAGAATCAGCTTCCATGTCACATCGTCGGTAACAAGCTTCTGGATAACTTCATAACCAACACCGAGTGCCTGCGGAAAGATCAGACCGCCAAGCCCGACGACAACGCCGCCGATGGCAGGCCACCACATCCAGTGAATGGGCAGCCGCTCGAACACGTCCTCGATCGCATACAGTATGCGACTCAGCCCTGTCGACAGCAGCGCGGCCAAAAGTCCAATGAAAAGCGCTCCCAGCATGGCTGCGTGATGGATGGGCACCGTGGTCGGCAGCATGGGAAAGATCGGCCCCGGTCCCAGCAGCAGCCTGCGAATCGCCCCCGCGGTGACGGATGCAACCGCGACCGGCACCAGGCTGCGCGGTCTCCACTCAAAGAGCAGAAGCTCGACCGCAAGCAACACTGCCGACAACGGGCACGAGAAGGTCGCCGACATACCCGCAGCAGCACCAGCAACCAGTAGCGTCGTGCGTTCCGAATCGGTCATGCGCAGCAGCTGGCCGATCAGAGAACCGGTTGCGCCGCCGGTCATGATGATGGGGCCTTCCGCACCGAACGGACCGCCCGAGCCGATGGCAATCGCCGTAGCAATCGGCTTCAGCACAGCAATGCGTGGAGGAACCTTGCCACCCTTGAAGATGATGGCCTCGATGGCTTCAGGCATGCCGTGGCCGCGAATCTTCTCCGACCCGTAACGCGCGATCACACCAATCAAAAGTCCACCGAGGATCGGGGCAAAGGCTGCCATCCAGCCAAGAGTGTTGTTCGCCGGGCTGACATCGGCAAAGCTGAGGCGATGGTAGTAGAAAATGTTCGTCGCAAAACGAATCAGGCCTAACAGCACCCACGCCAGGATGGCTCCAGCCACGCCGAGGATCGCTGCCAGCCCGCTGATGAACAGCATCCTGTTCGTTGCCGAGTAGTCCCGCAAACTGGAGGCTGATTCTTCCTGATTCATCGTTCTGCTCCTCGTTTTGAAGAAGATGTTTTACGCCCAATCAGCTGCTCCAGGCTGTGGAGAAGATCGCCATTTTCCGTCCGGACTTCGGCCAGGTGAACAGGCACGAGCTGTGCCAGAAGATCGTTTCCACGCGATGTCGCCTCGACCAGTGACCGGCGATGATCGGCTGGGTCGGCAACGCGCTGCACCAGCCCCGATTTTTCGGCACGGTCCACAAGCTCGACCGCGGTGTTGTGACGCACCACCATGCGCTCGGCGATGTAGGAGATGGACGACTCTTGCCCTGCAGGCACGGTCGCCACCACCTGAAGCAGTTGATACTGCTGTGCTGAGATCCCGGCTCGTTCGCAGGCTGCTTCACTGAAGCTGACAAAGCGTCGCAGCTGATAGCGGAACTCGGCCAGATCGGCCAGCTTCGCCCAATCCAGAGATGCGGCCTTACTTTTTCGGTGGGTCATCGTTATATCGTATTGCGATTATATCGCAATACGATATTTATGGACCCAACCATCCTCATCGCATCAAGGCGGTAGAATGGAAGAGTTACGAAAACTCCCGCAAATTCTGGAGAACACACGCTTTGATCGCTCGCTATACACGCCCCGCGATGGGCCGCATCTGGTCCGACGAGAACAAGTACCGCAGCTGGCTGAAGGTGGAGGCCGCCGCATCGCAAGCGCTCGCGCGCTTTGGCCTGGTGCCACAGGAAGCCGCCGACGCCATCCGCGATAAGGGGAACTTCACCGTTGAGCGCATCAACGAGATTGAAGCCGAGGTGCGGCACGACGTGATTGCCTTCACCACCACGGTTGCCGAACACATCAACAATCCTGAATACTCGCGCTGGCTTCACTACGGCCTCACGTCCACCGACGTTGTGGACACGGCGCAGGCGCTGCAGATTCGCGAAGCGTCGGTAATCATTCGCGAAGGCATCGTCGCGCTCTCTGATGTTTTGAAGCGCCGCGCGCTCGAGTTCAAGATGACGCCGATCATCGGCCGCACGCACGGCATCCATGCCGAGCCTTCTACCTTTGGGCTGAAACTCCTGCTCTGGTACTCGGAGATGCAACGTAACCTCGCACGCTTCGATGCCGCCGCAGAAGATCTGCGCGTGGGCAAGCTCTCCGGCGCGGTCGGCACCTTCGGCCACCTGAAGCCCGAGCATGAAGAGGCCATCTGCGCCGAGCTGGGCTTGAAGCCTGCCGACATCGCCACGCAGGTACTGCAACGCGATCGCCATGCGGCTTACATCTCGACACTCGCAGTATTGGCCAGCACGCTCGATAAGATCGCCACCGAGATTCGCCATCTGCAGCGCACCGAGGTTCGCGAAGCCGAGGAGTTCTTCTCCGAGAAGCAGAAGGGTTCAAGCGCTATGCCGCACAAGCGCAACCCCATCACCAGCGAGCAGATCTCCGGGCTTGCGCGCGTCATGCGCTCCAATGCGCAGACGGCTCTCGAAAATGTTGCCCTCTGGCATGAGCGCGATATCTCGCACTCTTCTGCCGAGCGCGTCATCTTCCCCGACTCGACGATCCTCGCCGACTACCTGCTGGCGAAGACAACGAACCTGATCGACAAGCTGCTGGTCTACCCGGCGCGCATGCTGAAGAATCTCGAATCCACCGGCGGCCTCATCTTCTCCGGCCAGCTTCTGCTCGATCTCGCCGAGTCCGGCATGAGCCGCGAAGACGCTTACCGCCTCGTGCAGGGCCATGCGATGAACTCATGGAAGAACGATCTCGTCTTCCGCGAAGAGATCGCCAAGGTGCCGGAGATCACCGCACGGCTCTCACCCGAGAAGCTGGCACATGCGTTCGATTACAACCGCCAGCTGGCGAATGTGGATGCCATCTTCAAGCGTGTGCTTGGAAAATAATTTGTTTGCGTTATGTCTACCGACGACAGGCTTGTCCATATCGTAGATGCCGCTCTGGTCTCCGCTGTAGAGCGGGGCGGCACGCATCTTGCCTGTCGGCCTGGATGCACGCAGTGTTGTCACGGCGTCTTTCCCATCTCGCAACAAGACGCATCACGCCTCCGCAATGCGCTCAGCGCACTTGAACACGGTGATACTTCTGCAGCGCAGCGTATTCGCGCTCGTGTGGTCGATTCGCTCGCTCGCATCGCACCACTCTTCCCAGGCGATCTCGTCACTGGCATTCTCAATGATGCTTATGAAGAGGCGGCCCTCTTCGCCGACGAAGAAAGCATCGGCGATAACGAGCCCTGTCCTGTTCTCGATCCAGTCACCGGGACCTGTGATCTGTACGCAGCGCGCCCTATTGTCTGTCGTACCTTCGGACCGCCGATGCGCACGGCTGAAGGCGATCTTGCGACCTGCGAGCTCTGCTTCATCACGGCGACAACCGAGGAGATCGCCGCTGCCGAACTCGACCCCACCCTCCCCGCGCAAGAGACGGCAAGCAATGCCGCCTTCGATGTCGCGCACCATCTGCACGGCGAAACGATTGTCGCCTTTGCACTGCGGAATGCCTGACACCAGCCGCATCGGCGATAATCATGCCTGTGACTGAAGCCTGCAACATCACCCTCGCCGTCACCGGAGCCAGCGGCAGCATCTATGCCGCCGAGATGCTGCGCGCGCTTGCCGCCGATGCACGCGTCGCACACATCAACTTTATTGCGTCAGAAAACTCGCTGCGCGTCTTTGCAGAAGAGCTGCAACTGAGTGGACGCAACGGACTGGTAGAGAAGCTACTCGGCGCCCCATGCACCAAGCTTCGTCAGCACGCCGATTCCGACATTGGAGCCAGTATCGCCAGCGGCAGTTATCCCACAGGCGCGATGATCGTGCTTCCCTGCTCCATGGGGACGCTCGCAGCTATCGCCAACGGCCTTGCATCGAACCTGATTCATCGCGCAGCCGATGTCACTCTCAAAGAGCGGCGTCCGCTGATTCTGTGCGTGCGGGAGACCCCGTTCAATCGCATTCATCTGCGTAACATGCAGCTTGCGGCTGAAGCTGGCGCAACTATTTTCCCGACTATTCCCACGCTCTACAATCTTCCGCAGAGCACAACGGAGATGGCACAGCAGTTCGTCCACCGCGTGCTTGCGCATATCGGCATGCCGCAACCCGGCGCGTACCAGTGGCAGCCTGATACCGACTAGCGCGGAATCCCAATAGTAAGAAAGACCTTCTCACCGCCCTGCATCGGAGGCTGCGCCTTCAGAAACACATCAGTTGCTTCGGCGACTGGCTGCGAACACTCGAGCGGCGCAAGATGCCCGCAACCTTTAACGATATTCAGCACCGAATTCGGAATGCCTTCATGAATCTTGCGGCCGGACTCAAGCGGAATCAACTCGTCCTCAGATCCCCAAACAATCAGCGTCGGCTTCTGGATATCGTGCAGACGAAAGTCCATCAGGTCGCGTCCGCTCACCATAGACGCCATGCTGCGCTCGGTCACCCAGCCATTATGGGCGATCTTGCGCAACACGTCGCGCATCACGAAGGCTGGTATAGGCTGCGGATGCGGAGAGAGGATCGCCATCAGCTTCGTGACGCCATCGGCATCAGTCGGCACAAAGAGATCGGCGCCGAACGTTGCCGGGAAATAGACGCCAGCGCTGTCATAAACGACGAGCCGATCGACCAGCTCCGGATGATCGAATGTCAGCTTCATCGCAATCCATCCGCCCATCGACCATCCGCCGATATCGGCGTGGGCAAGATGAACAGCCTGCATAAACGAAACGACCGCTGCCTCCTCCATCGCAATGGAGTAATCCGCATTCGCCGGTTTCGAGGAGCGACCATAGCCGGGAAGATCCGGCGCATAGATGTGAAATCCACGTGCAGCCAGCGCAGGAATCATCTCGCGCCAGTCTTCGCCGCGTGCGCCCAGCCCATGAACCAGCAGCAGCGGAGTTCCATCCGGCTTGCCAGCTTCAAAGTAGTGCAGCCGATATCCGCCGGCGTCGACATAGTCGCTCTTGACGCCTTCGCGCCACAAGTGCAGACGCACCTGCTGATCGACCACCCATAGCGGGTTGAAGTAGAAGATCAACCCGGCAACCAGAAGCAGCACGGCTATTACCGCAAATAAGCGCAGCGCGATCTTCATCATCTCTGCATCGTCTCCGCGATCTTCAGCGCACCTTCGATCACGCCCAGTGTAGTCTCGTCGAGCTTATAGGTCGCAGAAAAAACCTCCTCGCACAAAACCCAACGTGCATCGGCCGCGTCATCGCCGCAGATCGGATCGCAGCAATCATCGGCAACGCAGAACCACTCCACAAGCACATAGTGGAACTGCACGGCGCCATCCGCATCGCGCAGGATGCGATCCAGCGTTGTGATGATGGCTATCGGACGCACCTGCACCCCGGTCTCTTCGAATATCTCGCGTGAAATTCCCTCGGCTGTCGTCTCGCCAAGCTCAAGCGCACCGCCCGGCAACGACCATGCCCCGATTAGCGGTTCGCGCCCACGGCGGATCAGTAGAACCCTGTCCCCACACAGCACAACACCGGCTACGCCAACGATTGGTGCGCGAGGATACTCGCGCCGCGGCCTGATCTCATCGCTGTCCGTAGACAAGGTTCGGGCTCACTTCAGCGGCTTACCGTACTCTTCGCCGAAGACCGTGTGCGACATCTCGAAACGTCCGCCGTTGTACTTGTCCGGCCCCTTCAGATGTCCGATCCCCAGCAGCGCCACCACCCAGTAGCTCATCGGCAACCGCAATGCCTCGTGCACTTTATCCTGCTCGAAGCCTTCCATTGGAGCCGTATCGTATCCCATCACCTCGGCCATCAGCATCATGTGGGTGAAGGCGATCATAACGTGCTTGTTGAGCCAGGCATGCATCTGTTCCGTCGTAAAGCCGCTCAGGAAGTTCGAGATGCTGGTGCGTGCCTGTGCTGCGTAACTCTCCGGCATGCCGCCGCTCCGTCCCTGTTCCAGCATCAGGTCAACATCTTTGCGCCAGCCATCGGCATCGCCACAGGCAACAATGACGGCAGAGGCCTCCTCTACCTTGGCCTGGTTGTAGCTTGCTGCACGCAGACGCCGCTTCTGCTCCGGCGACTGCACCACCACAAAACGCCACGGCTGCATGTTGTACCCACTGGGCGCACGTAGTCCAGCCTCAAGAATCTGCTTCAGGTCCTCTGGCGGAAGAGGCGCGCTGTCGAAGCTCGGTGTCGCGCGTCTCTCCTCAATTGCCTGACTCAATGTCTTCCTGATCTTTGCCATCGTTCCCCTGTCTTCCGGTTCTACTTGCGTCGTCCTTCTTCGCTCCATGGCTCGGGAGCAGTCCGCTGCATACGGATGAAGGCGTCTTCAAGAAGATAGCACTGCCGAAATCCCGGCAACGTGAAAACCCTGTTTACGATTCCGTTCCTCTTAGTGAATCTCGTTCATAGCCATCTCCGTGGCATAGGGGTTTTGGCCAGGAACCTCGGCGAAGATCCAAACGCCGTGAAAATTTTTCCTGAGCTCTGGATATGCGGCCACCAGCGCGCTCGCAGCATCGGCATTGCGCTTGCGAGCTGTAACTGCGTCGCCAAGCTGATCGACCTTCAGCTTCGCCGTAACATCCACCTTCTCCTTCGCAAGCGAATCATCCACGCCAAGACCGGTGAAGTGATACTCCGCGCCATCGACTCCCTTCACCACCAGCGGCGTATCGGCACTCACACCACTCGAAATCGTAGGCGGAGCAGCCGTTGTCTGCTCATTGCGCAGCTTGTCCAGATGCGTACTCTGGATCATGTTTGCCGGGTTCAGCAGCACCTCGGCCTGCTGATAGTAGAGCCACGCCGTCCACGGCTCCTTGTTCTTCACCATCGTGCGCGCCTGCGTCCAGTACCACAATCCATCCTTACCCGCGGCTGTCATCGGACGCGGATAGAAGCCCGCCATCTGCCACTGTCCCTGCACCTGCTGCAGGAGGAAAGACAACCTCCACGGAGCAACGCCGCCGCGCATCTCCACGATGGCAAAGGCATACTTACCCGCAGGCAGGCCGGGAATCGAAAAGTCGGCCTCGGCGATCGAGTTATTCAGCATGCAGGCAAACTGCGCGTTGCCCGGTGAACCATCCGCGGCTGACTTCAGGTCGCTGGCATCCAGAAGATAGACCTGCTCCACCATCGGCGTAGCGCCCTTCACCTTCGCGGATGTACTGGCAACCAGATTCTGGATCGCTCCAAAGTCACGCGCATAGGTAGCAATCGTTACGGCACGCAATCCCGCGCTGTCGTTCGTCTCCACCTTCTGCGCCAGGCCGCGTGCAGCCGTCGCCAGAGCGTCCCGGTCCGACGCGCTCATCGCCGACTGCGTCGTGCATGTCTCTGCGTTGACCCTCGCAAAGGTCGCTCCTGCCACTAAGAGCATTCCTGCCAACACGCGACACGCCGTCCTGTGTTTCATCGAATCCTTCTCCCGGCAAAACAGACCTACTCTGTCAGATGCCAAATATCGAATCAAGTCTAGTACACCCATCCCGCATCGCTGCGATTCCAGACGTGGGAGGAATACACTATCAGCGACGATAACGTTTGCCGCAGCACGGCGTCGTATCTCTACAGGGGCTTTACCGAAATTCGAACAGCATGACTGCTGGAAAGCTAATTCGTCTGTTCACGCTTGCGCTGCTCCCGGCAACGGTGCCCCTCTGCGCGCAAAACCGCACCAACTATCCCGGCCTGCCCCCGGCGGCTGTGCAGGCAAATCCGGCAAACTCTCCTGCCAGCCCGCCACCGCAGGCAACCCCAGCGACGCTTCCCCCCACAGCGCCAACTTCGGATACAGACAATACAGCACCTGCTCCGGCTGCGGCTCCCGCACCCGTACAAGGGCCGGCGCACCGGGCTACTATCTCCTATCACGATGGGCAGATTTCGGTTTCGGCCTCCAACTCCAGCCTGAACCAGATTCTGCGCGATATCTCCCGACAAACCGGAATCAAGATCACCGGCGGTGTTCAGGACGAGCGCGTCTTCGGCGACTATGGACCGGCCTCGCCGTCGCAGGTTCTCTCTACATTGCTCGATGGCACGGGAAGCAACATGCTGCTGGTGCAGGGCATCGATGGCCGTCCCTCAGAGCTGGTGCTGACAACCAGGACCGGGGGGCCAACGCCACCTAACCCGAATGCCATCCAAAACTCCGATTCGGATGACGATGCGCCTGTCCGCCAGATCGTCAACAACCCGCCGGAGCCGCCACCACCGCCTTCTGGCTCGCAGTCGCAGCCTGCACCGCCTGCCGTTGCTACGCCCATCCCGCCTCCGACGGTTGATAACAGCGCACCAGCCTCAGCTACGACGACAAGTAGTGACTCCAACCAGCAGTCACCCAACGGCGTAAAAACGCCACAGCAGATCTTCGACGAGCTGATGAAGCTGCGCCAGCAACAGCAACAACAGCACTAAAGCTGCTCAGCGTTACTCAGTTTCTAATTGGAATAAGAATCGATACGGCACCAGCCGTCTGATAGCGCATGGTTTATGCGGATTAGCCTTCGACCACCTGCGTAGCCGCCATCGCAGCTCTCGCCTGTCTCTCCGCAGCAACCTGCTTCGCATGAATCCGAAAGATCCGGAACATCGAAACGCATATCCCGTATGCGCCAAGTACGCCAACAGCCAACGATGAAAGTACCGCAGAGACCAACACGATCGAGTTCACAACTGCTCCTGAAGCCCTGTCGAAGGTATTTCAGCCACCCTCCGGACGTCTATTCCGTACACCATTGTGACAAACTCACTCCCAATTACAATGCACCGTGCAGTTTTCGCTATTGCACCTTCAGATACATAGCGTCCCACTCTGGTTGTATCCGCCCCCTCGAACAGGCCCGCCGCCACCCTTCCTCCGTCCCGGCGCCGAATGCCGTATCCTAATAACTTGGCCCCTGAGCCGTCCGCGGCGCTATCTGGAGCCCAGACATCTCTATGAGCACCTCACCCGTTACCGCGCCGGAAACGAAGACCCGGTCCCCCCGGCCAGGCATCACCCACATCACCGTGCGGGGAGCACGTCAGCACAACCTGCGCAACGTCTCCGTCTCCATCCCACGCAATACACTCACCGTCGTCACCGGGCTTTCGGGATCGGGGAAATCCTCCCTCGCCTTCGACACCATCTACGCCGAAGGCCAGCGCCGCTACGTCGAAACCCTCTCCGCCTACGCCCGCCAGTTCCTCGACCAGATGGAGCGCCCCGACGTCGACTCCATCGACGGCCTCTCCCCCGCCATCTCCATCGAGCAGAAGACCACCTCCCGCTCGCCGCGCTCCACCGTCGGCACCATCACTGAGATCTACGACTACCTGCGCCTGCTCTATGCCTCCGTCGGCCAGCCGCACTGCCCCAACTGCCACCGCCCCATCTCACGCCAGTCGGCAGATCAGATCGTCGAACGCATCGTCGCCCTCGCCCCCGGCGAGCGCATCACCGTCTTCGCTCCTATCGTCCGCGGCCGCAAAGGCGAGTTCCGCGAAGAGCTCGAAGCGCTCGACCAGCAGGGCTTCCGCGCCCGCGTCGACGGCGAAATGATCGAGATCACCGACGGCATGCGCCTCGAAAAGCGTAAGAACCACACCATCGAGGCTATCGTCGACCGCATCATCCTCAAGCCGCTGCCGCCGGATAACACCTCTGCCGCGCTCGCGGGCGCCGCGCCCAAATACGATACCCGCCGCCTCGAGGCCTCCGTGGCCAAGGCCCTCCAGATGGCCAACGGCCTCGTCCTCATCGGCATCCAGGACCCCGTCACCCGCCACCAGGAAGAGACCCTCTATTCCTCGTCGATGGCCTGCCCCGACTGCGGCATCAACGTCCCCAAGCTCGAGCCGCGTAGCTTCTCCTTCAACTCCGCCTACGGTGCCTGCCCCGAGTGCCACGGCCTCGGCTCCATCTACGACTTCGACCCCGCGAAAACCATCACCGACTGGTCCAAACCGCTCCTCGATGGCGCGATGGGTCCCGGCTCCGCCTCCCAATACCTCCTGCGCCTCATCAAGCTCGCCGCCGAAAAATACAAGATCAACATCAATCAGCCGTTCGAAAAACTCACGCACGAGCAGCAAAATCTCTTCCTCTACGGGCCACCCAAGGGCGAGGCAGGACGCACCGGCTTCCACGGCATCTTCGCCTACCTCCGTGCCAACCTCGAAGACTCCAAGTCCGAGGGCTATCGCGAGTACATGATGCAGTACATGTCCGCGACCACCTGCCCGCGCTGCCACGGCAAACGCCTGCGGCCCGAATCCCTCGCCGTCACCGTCAACGGACAAAGCATCGCCGACTTCACCGGGCTGTCCCTCGAAAGAGCCCTCACCAGCGCGAAGACCATGAACTTCACCGGCCGTGAGCGCCTGATCGCCGACCGCCTCCAGCGCGAGGTCATCGAGCGTCTCGAATTCCTCAACGCCGTCGGCCTCGGCTATCTGTCTCTCGATCGCTCCGCCGCCACGCTCTCCGGAGGCGAAGGCCAGCGCATCCGCCTCGCTACGCAGATCGGCTCGCGCCTCCGCGGCGTTCTCTACGTCCTCGATGAACCGAGCATTGGCCTGCACCAGCGCGATAACCAGCGGCTGATCTCCGCGCTCGAAAACCTGCGCGACCTCGGCAACACCGTCCTCGTCGTCGAGCACGATGAAGACACCATCCGCAAGGCCGACTACGTGCTCGACCTCGGCCCCGGAGCCGGCAAAAACGGCGGCCACCTTATCGCCGATGGCACCCCGCAACAGATCATGGACAACCCGGCCTCCGTGACCGGGCAGTACCTCGCCGGAAAGATCGACATCGTCACCCGCCCCACACCCGGCCAGGCTCCACGCCCGCTCACCGGCAACTGGATCACCGTCGAGAACGCCACCGCCCACAATCTTAAGAACGTCACCGCCCACTTCCCCCTCGGCGTCATGACCGTCATCACCGGCGTCAGCGGCAGTGGAAAGAGCACCCTCGTCAACGACATCCTCTACCGTGCCCTCGCTAAAGAGCTCTACGGCTCGCGCGAAGAGCCCGGCCAGCACGGCAAAGTCCGCGGCATCTCGCAGATCGACAAGGTCATCGAGATCGACCAGTCGCCCATCGGCCGTACCCCTCGCTCGAACCCCGCGACGTACACCGGTGTCTTCTCCGCCATCCGCGACCTCTTCGCCATGCTGCCCGAGTCGCGCGAGCGCGGCTACAAACCCGGCCGCTTCTCCTTCAACGTGCAGGGCGGACGCTGCGAGGCCTGCCAGGGCGAAGGCCAGCGCCGCATCGAGATGAACTTCCTGCCCGACGTCTACGTCCTGTGCGAGGTCTGCAATGGCCGCCGCTACAACCACGAGACGCTCGCCGTAAAGTTCAACGGCTACTCCATCGCCGACCTGCTTGACCTCGCCATCGAAGACGCGCTGCCTGTCCTCAAGGACATCCCGGCAGTCCACCAGAAGCTCCAGACCCTCGTCGATGTCGGCCTCGGCTACATCCACCTCGGCCAGTCCGCCACCACCCTCTCCGGCGGCGAGGCCCAGCGCATGAAGCTCGCCCGCGAGCTCTCCAAGCGCCAGACCGGCCGCACCCTCTACCTCCTCGACGAGCCCACCACCGGCCTCCACTTCGACGACGTCCGCAAGCTCCTCGAGGTCCTCCACCGCCTCACCGACCTCGGCAACACGGTCGTCATCATCGAGCACAACCTCGACATCATCCGCAACGCCGACTACATCCTCGACCTCGGCCCCGAAGGCGGCGAAGGCGGTGGCCAGATCATCGCCCACGGCACGCCGGAACAGGTCGCCACGGTCAAAGGCTCCTACACCGCCGAGTTCCTCGCCCGCCACTACACCCCGGCGCAGCTCGCCGCCAGCCGCAACGGAAGCAGTCACGTCGGACCGCAGTCAGCCAGCATCAGCGCCGCCACCGACCCCGACAAAAAAGCCAAAGGCAAGTTCGTTCCTCCTGAGAAGAAAACCGGCGTACCTACTCCGCGGACAGTTAAACTTGCTGAGGCAACGGACTCAGCATCAAAGAAGAAAAAATCCACCGCCGGAAAGACCGCCAAATCAAAGAAGAAGGCATGAGCCACCCTTCCACACCTCCGCTTCCTGAAGACCTCAAGCGGGACTTCTCCCAGCCGCAGGCACCGGCCGTCCGGCCCATTGCGCCTCTGCCCAAGGAAGTCGAAGCCATCATCATCGAGGCTCCGCCGCCCTCTGTCGCCCCCGGCCCCGGAGTCCCCGCGCGCGTCCCGCACCTTGGCCACGCCGTGCTCTTCGTCTCCCTGGCGGCTCTTGTTCTGGTCTTCACGCAGATTACGCTGCTTGGCCTGTCGCATCCGGTAGCCGATCCGCACCGTACAGCCAACGCAGCGCTCCACCCCAAGCTGATCATCGCCTCACAAGCGATCACCTACCTCGTTACGCTCGGCATCTCCTTCTTCTTCTTTCCGCTGCTCTGGCAGCGCAGCTTCGCCGACGGCATCCAGTGGGACTTCGCCACCGCCCGCCGCAACGCCTGGAAGTTGATCCCCATAGGCCTCATCACCGGCTTCGCCGTGCAGGCCATCTCCTCGCTCATCCCCGTGCCCAAGTCGATCCCCATGGACGACTTCTTCCGCCATACCTCCGACGTCTGGCTGGTCACGGCATTCGGCACCCTGGTCGCTCCGCTGTTCGAGGAGATCGCCTTCCGCGGCTTCCTCTTCCCCGCCTTCGCCATCGCCTACGACTGGCTCTCGCTGCCCAAAACCCCCGCCGCCCGAGAACGCTGGCACAACACCACCGGCCTCACCACGGCAGCCATCGTCTTCTCGACCATCCTGTCGAGCATCCTGTTCGCCCTGCTGCACGCCGAACAGCTCGCCCACGCCTGGGTCGCCCTCTTCGTCCTCTTCTGCGTCTCGCTGGTCCTCTCCATCGTGCGCATCAAGACCCGCTCCGTAGCCTGCTCAACCCTCGTCCACGCCAGCTACAACGCATCCGTCTTCCTGACACTCTTCATCGCGACCGGAGGCTATCGCCATCTAGAGCGTCTGGCGCGTTAGTTCAATAAGGGTTAGATTCGGCAAAATGATCTGCTTCGGCACCACGTAATAGAACGCCGAAATATTTCTCCCGTTCACAAGTCGTTTCGAGCATTCCATCGCGTAGGATGCCCCAAGAATGTTGGCGCCAAAGGCCATCCTCGGTCAATGCATAACCTGTCGCAATGCCAACAATTCGTGGCTTACGTCGTTTCCAAACAGCAGCAACATTTTGGTGACACATACTTGATCTCATGGGTTTTGTTACTACCCGCCCATGCATAAGAAAGCCTGACTCAAGCAATAGGGTTATGTCAGGATCTGGTTTTGGAGGAGCGACAAGGAAAATTCCACCAAATCGAAGAAGAAGTGCTTTCAGCGGCTTCAACTCTGGTTGTTCAGCTACTGCCTCCCTATATCTACCTTCAAGAAATTTCTTCTGCTCGGTCGTCATTCTTTGGAAGGCTAGCATGGCTCACTTTCTTAGGAAGAGACTCGATGCTCGTGAGTCGCGCTAGTACAATCGACCACCAGGAGTTCCCATGCGCTTCATGATCATCCGCAAATCCGACGCCAACATGGAGACCGGCGCTCTCCCCGACAAGAACCTCCTCGCCGCCATCGGCCGTTACTACCAGGACATGCGCGACGCCGGAGTCCTCGTCGCTGGCGAATGGCTCCGCCCCACCGCCAAATCCGCACGCATCGTTGCCTCGCAGGGCAAACAAACCGTCGTCGACGGTCCCTTCACCGAACTCAAGGAAGTGATCGCCGGCTTCATCGTCATCGAAGTCCCCTCCCTCGAAGAAGCCATTCGCTGGGCTCGCCGCTGCCCCACCCTCACCGGCGTCGTCGACGCCCAGGCCGAAATCCGTCAGGTTGTCGAAGCCTCCGACTTCCCCGCCGACTGCGCCGAGCCCCTCACCCTGCACGCCTCGAAGACCATGGCCGCCGACGCCGAAAGACTCCTCAAGCTTCAGACCGTCTAGCCACTCAGCAATAAAAATCTTCCGAGCGTGTCGATCCGGCACCTTCCCGTTCGACATAGTAGTGAAGCTCCAACGGGAGGGACACCATGCGCTCAAGCAACTGGTCCGCTTTCACTACATTTGTCGTCATCTATGGCCTTGCGCTTCTGGCTGGCTCACAAACCGCGATCGCACCGCTCGAAATAATTTTCCAGAAAAACTTCACGGGCGTGTCGATATCGACCGACTCCGTTCGACGTATAGGTAAGAGCGGACGAACCCGGTCTTCGTGCCACGATCGTCCCGAACAACGATTTACACCCAAAGGAGAAACAATGCGCTTCCTCATGATTTCCCGCCCCGCCGACACCGCAGCCTCTGAAGCCGGCGCACCGCCCACCCCCGAGATGATGCAGAAGATGGGCGAGCTCATCCAGAGAAAGTTTGCCGAAGGCAAGCTGATCTCCACCGAAGGCTGTCTGCCCAGCTCCAAGGGTGCGCTCGTCAATCTCACAGGCGGCAAGCTCTCCATCACCGACGGTCCCTTCTCCGAAGCCAGGGAGATCGTCGGCGGCTTCGCCATCTTCAAGCTGAACTCCATGCGCGAGGCCATCGCCGAAGCTCACGAGTTCCTCGAGATCGTCGGCGGCGGCGATGTCAAGATCCTCACCCTCTACGACCAACCGGCCTGCGACACCGCCACGCTTTAATCACTATCCACACGGAGAAACACCATGCGATTCATGATGCTCATGATCCCCAAAGGCTACGAGAGCGCCGAACCCGGCGCGATGCCCTCTGCTGAGGCCGTCGCCGCCATGATGAAGTACAACGAATCCCTCAGGAAGGCCGGTGTGCTGCTCTCGCTCGACGGCTTGCACCCTCCTTCGATGGGCGCGCGCGTCACCTTCGACGGAGGCAAGCCTCACGTCATCGATGGCCCCTTTATCGAAGCCAAAGAAGTTCTTGGCGGCTACTGGATGATCCAGGTACGCTCGCGCGAAGAAGCCATCGAGTGGGCAAAGCGCTGCCCCGTCCTCGGCAACGACACCATCGAGGTTCGTCAGGTACAGGAGTTCGCCGATTTTCCCGACGACGTCCAGAAAGAGCTCGGCAGGTTCCCCGAGATGCAGCCTCACCATCCCGGCTCACGCGCTTCCTGAGAGCGCTGCAACCGAATACCATTTCACCGCAACCGAGAAAATAAGGAGCAACAAAAGATGCGTTTCGCCATCCTCATCAAAGCCACCCCCACCTCCGAAGCCGGAGGCACGCCCGACGCCAAGATCCTCGAAGCCATGGGCAAGTTCAACGAAGAGCTCGCCGCCGCCGGCATCATGCTCTCCGGCGAAGGCCTCCAGTCCAGCTCCAAGGGCGCGCGCGTCACCTTCAGCGGCGACAAGCGCACCGTTCACGACGGCCCATTCGCCGAGACAAAAGAACTCGTCGCCGGTTTCTGGATCTGGCAGTGCAAGTCGCTCGACGAAGCTATCGCCTGGGTTAAGCGCTGCCCTAACCCGTTCAACGAAGAGAGCGAGATCGAGATCCGCCAGGTCTTCGAGCTCGAAGACTTCGGTGACGAGGTCACACACAAGTTACGTGAGAGTGAAGAGCGCCTCCGCGCCGAACTCGCCGCACGCAAGCCAAACTAAGCCACTCATCTACATCTGTACCGCTTCAAAAGTGTCATTCCGGGTGAGCGCAGCGAAGTCGAGGACACCACCGCATTTCGCTGCCTCGCCACAAACCCTGCATCACACATCCTCCAAAACGGAGAAAACAACATGACGGTCGACATCCAGACAGGCTCTCCATCGAAAGCCCGCCTCTACACCGGCTACGCCCTCACCACGCTCTCCATCCTCTTCTTCCTGATGGACGCCGGATTCAAGTTCACCACCAATCCGCAGGTCGTTGAGGCACAGAAGCAGCTTCAATTTCCCATGCAGCTCACACCCGCACTCGGTGTGATCGCTCTCGTCTGCATCGCGCTCTATGCTATCCCTGCCACAACCGTCCTCGGAGCCGTGCTCCTCACCGGCTATCTCGGCGGAGCGATCGCGATTCATTGGCGCGTCGGCAACCCGCTCTTCTCCCACATCCTTTTTCCCATCTATGTCGCTCTCTTCATCTGGGGAGGCATCTGGCTCCGCGACGCCAACCTCCGCAGCCTCTTTCCCATCGTTAAGGGGCCATCGCAGCCACCGGCGGCAAAGGGAGCGCTCTACACCGGCTACGTTCTCACCGCGCTCTCCGCACTCCTCATGCTCTTCACCGCCCTCATGAAGTTCATCTACGTTCCGCCCGCAGGCTCACCTCCGCCCCTTTTCCCACCCGAGCACGTACACGCTCTCGGCATCCTTGAGATTTTCTGCGTCCTGATTTATCTCTTCCCTTCCACCTCGTTCCTCGGCAATGTTCTTCTCACCGGCTATCTCGGTGGAGCGACCGCTATCTGCCTGCGTGGAGGCCAACCCGTCTCCACCAGCCTCGTTACCGTCTACATCGGCATCGTCCTCTGGGCTGGCCTCTGGTTGCGCAACCTCCGCGTCCGCGCACTGCTTCCTATCCGCAAATAATCGCGGCCAGCTAAAAAACAAAGGCACGGTATAAGCCGTGCCTTTGTTTTTTAATCAACTCTATAAAACCTACTGTGGCGGACGCTCGCGCAGGATCATCCACGAAGCTCCAAACTTATCCCGCACCATCGCAAACCGGAAGGCAAAGAACGTCTCCTGGATTGGCATAAAAATCTCGCCGCCTTCTGAGAGCGCCGCGTAGATACGCTCCGCCTCCTCATTGCTGTCGACATTCAGTGTCAGATAAGCACTCCGCATCGGCTCGGCCTTTGGGATATCCGCACCCAGCAGCGGAGTCCCCCCAATATCGATCCGCGCATGAAGCACCGCATCCTTCCAGTCCGTTCCAAGATCCGGCTGCGGAACCGGCGACTCGCCATGCGTCATCATGAAGACCAGCTTCCCGCCCAAATGCTTCTCGTAATAACGAAACGCCTCCGCGCAGTTGCCGGAGTAATTGACATAGGTCATTAGCTTCATCCTTGATCCTCTCTCTCTGGCGCATCCAGCGCCTACCAGTATGTCGTTTGAGAACACCCGAAATCGACACTTCCGTTGTAAATCTCGTAAAAATCATTCGCATCCGATTCACAGCCCGCCTTGCACCTCAGCCACCGAAGATGCTCTCATCATTCGTGATGCCGCAAGCCGCCGACAGCCAACCGACGCAGGAGATTCATCGCTCTATCGACGCCATCTGGCGCATCGAATCCCCGCGTCTCATCGCCGCGCTCACCCGCATCGTCCGCGACGTCGGCCTAGCCGAAGATCTCGCCCAGGACGCCCTCGTCGTCGCACTCGAGCGCTGGCCCCAGGCCGGCATTCCCGACAACCCCGGCGCCTGGCTCATGGCCACTGCCAAGCACCGCGCCATCGACAACCTGCGCCGCAACAAGCTCCTCGACCGTAAACACGAGCAGCTCGGCTACGAGCTCACCGGAACCCGACAGCTCACCCCCGACGACATCAACGACGCCATCGACTCCCCCGTCGCCGACGATCTTCTCCGCCTCATCTTCATCTCCTGCCACCCCATCCTCTCGGCCGAATCGCGCGTCGCCCTCACGCTGCGCCTTCTCGGCGGCCTCACTACCGACGAGATCGCCCGCGCTTTTCTCCTCTCCGAACCCACCGTCGCCCAGCGCATCGTCCGCGCCAAACGCACCTTGAGCGACGCAAAGATTCCCTTCGAAGTCCCTCGCGGCGACGAGTTCACCGCGCGCCTCGCCTCCGTCCTCCAGGTCATCTACCTCGTCTTCAACGAAGGCTACGCCGCCACCGCAGGCGACGACTGGACACGCCCCGCACTCTGCGAAGACGCACTCCGCCTCGGCCGCATCCTTGCCGAGCTCACCCCCGACGAACCCGAAGTCCACGGTCTCGTCTCTCTCATGGAGATTCAGGCCTCGCGCCTTCACGCGCGCATCAGCCCCACCGGCGAGCCCATCCTCCTCCTCAACCAGGACCGCACACGCTGGGACCAGCTCCTCATCGGCCGCGGCCTCGCCGCACTCACCGCTGCGGAAAATCTCCTCGCATCATCCAACACCCAGCCCGGTCCCTACGTCCTGCAGGCCGCAATCGCCGCCTGCCACGCACGCGCCGCCACTGCCGAAGACACCGACTGGACGCGCATCTCCCAGATCTACCTGCAGCTCAACTTCACAGCACCGTCGCCCATCATCGAGCTCAACCGCGCTGTCGCCATCTCGATGGCCGAAGGGCCCGCCGCCGGACTCGCCATCGTCGACACCCTGACAGGAATACCCTCACTCAAGGGCTACCACCTGCTGCCCAGTGTCCGCGGCGACCTCCTCTTCAAGCTCAACCGATTCGACGAAGCTCGCGCCGAGTTCGAGCGCGCCGCCTCCCTCACCCGCAACGCACGTGAACAAGCCCTGCTCCTCGACCGCGCCAAAGCCTGCGTTTCAACTAAAGCCTGAAGCGACCACGGAAGTGTAGTCGCAGCATCTGCGAGCAGGATTTCCCGCCTGTTACCCTCTGCCGATCTCCCGGCCCCACTTATCCAGCTCCGCCCCACAGCTCTGGCATGAGCTGCCTCCCCACATCGCTTGCTTGAACGAAGTAGGCTTACGAATCTGCGGCAACGCAGCATGGCACCGAGGACACGCAACAGCTTGTATATTGATTCCCCATTTACTTTTCTTGACCGTGCCACGCACCAGCAAAACCAGGCCTGCAACCAGCACACAAAGCATCACGAAGAATAGAAAGATTGCCATCCAGCCGACCCTCGCATCGACACTACATTGAGATCCTGTGTGGCGCAAGAAACTCGGCGTTCCCGCCGCGCCACGGCAATCGACAACCGCCCCACAACCATGTACCCTCGCCATCAAACGCATGAGCTCACAGAACCGCTCCTTCTACCTCCTCGCCAAAAGCGCTCTTACCGGAGCCCTCGGAGGCCTGCTCTTCGGCTTCGATACCGCCGTCATCTCCGGCGTCACGCACTCGCTCCAGCTTCACTACGCGCTCACAGAAGGCGAAAAAGGATTCACCGTCGCCATCGCGCTCTACGGCACCGTCCTCGGGGCCATCTTCGCCGGGCCTCTCGGCCAGAAGATCGGCAGCCGCGCCGCGCTGCGCATCATGGCTGTGCTCTACGTCATCTCCTCTCTCGGCTGCGCCTTCGCCGGTCCCTGGTGGACCTTCCTCTTCTTCCGCTTCCTCGGCGGACTCGGCATCGGAGGCTCATCCGTCCTCGGCCCCGTCTACATCGCCGAACTCGCCCCGGCCAAGTGGCGCGGACGCCTTGTCGGCCTCTTCCAGATCAACATCGTCATCGGCATCCTGCTCGCCTACCTGTCGAACGCCGTCGTCGCGCACTTCGCGCTCGGCGCGATCGAGTGGCGCGTCCAGCTCGGCGTCGGCGTCCTGCCCGCCATGCTCTTCATGGCGCTGCTCTACACCGTGCCGCACTCCTCGCGCTGGCTCATCTCGCAAAACCGCCTCGACGAGGCCTACCGCATCCTCGCCGAATTCGGCTCACCCGACTCGCAGGCCGAAGTCGACGCCATCGCCGCCTCCATCCGCGCCGAAGGCGGAACCGCCCAGCATTCGCTCTTCCAGTCGCGCTACGCCAAACTGATCTTCCTCGCCGTCTCCATCGGCCTCTTCAACCAGCTCTCCGGCATCAACGCCATCCTTTACTACCTCAACGACATCTTCGGCTTCGCCGGCTTCAGCTCCGTCTCCGGCAACGTGCAGGCCGTCTTCGTCGGACTCGCCAACCTCGTCTTCACCCTCATCGGCATCGCCATCATCGACAAGATTGGCCGCAAGCCTCTCCTCCTCATCGGAGCCGTCGGCACCTGCCTCGCCCTCTCCGGCGTTGCCTGGGTCTTCCACACCAACTCGCACCTCCATCTCCTGCTGCCCTTCCTCGTCTTCTTCATCGCCTCCTTCGCCCTCTCGCAGGGAGCCGTCATCTGGGTCTATCTCTCCGAAGTCTTCCCCACCAACGTCCGCTCCAAAGGACAGTCCCTCGGCTCCTCCTCACACTGGATCGCCAACGGCATCATCGCCAACATCTTCCCCTACGTAGCCGCCTACTCCAAGGCGATGCCCTTCGCCTTCTTCGCCGCCATGATGGTCGTGCAGTTCTTCACCGTCCTCATCTTTTACCCCGAAACCAAGGGACAGACGCTCGAGGGCATGCAGGCTCACCTCGGCCTGCACTAAAGCCCAACTGCATGTAGTGCCATTCCGAGGGCCACGGAGCACGCAAGGCGCGTCGAGTGGAGTCGAGGAAACTTCGGGTCCACTCGCGATTTTTCGTCACAGCAAACCCCTTGCCCAGCTCGCAGACCAGTGATACAAGCTAAGCAGGTATGCGCACCCATCTCCAATCTTCCCTCCTTGCCGTACCTCTCCATTGTTGTTGTCGCTACTGACCCCTCCTCAATTCCCGTTCCCAACCTAAACCCAGCGCCACGGATATCTTCCGTGCGCTTCTATCTACAGGACACACTCCTATGTCAGCCTCTCGCCGACTTTCCCCAGATACCTGGGCCGTGCTGCTCTCCCTCGCGCTGGCTCTTCTCGTTCGTTTCGGAATCCTCAAAGTTGTGCCCTGGTAAAGGGACCGGAGAAACCATGTCAGCCAACAACGCCGTTGTCCCTCCAGCACCTCTCGCCAAAGACCTCTCCACGGCACCCGCCGGTCTGACTGGCTTCCTTGGCCTGCTTCCCGGGATTCTTCTCCTCGCCGTCGTCGGATATGGCGGCAAGTTTATCGAGCAGTTCATCGCCCGTTATGGCAAGGCCCATCATCTTATTCTGCCCAATATCGAGTACGTTTTATGGGCCATTCTGATCGGCCTCGTCATCGCCAATACCATCGGCGTTCCTGAGATCTTTCGCCGCGGTGTAGCCACCTACGAGTTCTGGCTCAAAACCGGAATCGTCCTCCTTGGTGCCCGCTTCATCCTTGGCGATATCGCCAAACTCGGCGGCATCTCTCTTCTTCTCGTCTTCGTCGAGATCGCCCTGGCTCTCACCTTCATGACCTGGCTCGGCAAACGCTTCAACCTCGCCCCAAAGCTTGTCTCACTACTCTCGGTCGGTGCATCCGTCTGCGGCGTCTCCGCCATCATTGCCACCCAGGGAGCCATCGAAGCCGACGAAGAAGACTCGTCTTACGCCATCGCCGCCATCCTCGCTCTCGGTGCCATCTCGCTCTTCATCTTCCCCATCGTCGGCCACGCACTTCACCTCAGCGATCATGCGTATGGTGTCTGGACCGGGCTCGCCGTCGATAACACGGCAGAAACCGCCGCCGCAGGCGCACTCTATTCCGACGCCGCAGGCAAGGTCGCGGTCCTCACCAAAACCTGCCGCAACGCCCTCATCGGTTTTGTCGTTCTCGGCTACGCCCTTTATTGGGCATCCAAAGGACAGGCTGCAGGAGTCCAGAACAAAGCGGCGTTCCTGTGGAGCAAGTTCCCCAAATTCGTCCTCGGCTTTCTGCTGATCTCTTTACTCGCCACAGTTGGATTCTTCTCAAAGCCTGGCCTTCTCGCACTCGGCAATCTCTCCCGCTGGGCCTTTCTGCTCACCTTCGCCGGAGTAGGCCTGCGTACCAGCTTCCGCGATCTCAGCAAACAAGGCCTCCGTCCCTTCATCGTAGGAGCCATCGGCGAAATCGCCATCGCCGTCATCACGCTTGGTCTCGTCTGGGGTGCGGATCGAGTCTTTCATCTCTAAAACGGAGCCAGGGCCAGGAACTTCACGACCGGCCCTGAGTGAAATACCTGTCAAGCCCCACGCCATCCCACTCCAGCCACCAAAACCGAGATAACAATCGACACATCAATAGCTTACGGACATCAAACAAACCCGCCCAAAGTTGCCGATCAGTTATCGGTCATTCGCTACAATAGAAACAGATCAAAGAAAAAAGGCCTCCTGCCCAAAGCCGGAGGCCTTCCCCTTTAGAATCAATATTTTGACCCATAAACCCTTTCAATCGAATATTTTACCCTGTGCAAATCGTGTAAACGGTTGAAACTAAGTATCTTACAAAGAAGGAGGGGGGAGGGGGTACCCTCATCTACAATCGACCGAGACCATGTCCACCGACAACCGTACCGCCCTGTTGAATCTGATCGCGACCCACTCCTTCCGCCTCGGCGACTTCACTCTCGCCAGCGGCCAGAAGTCCGACTACTACATCGACTGCCGCACCACCACGCTGCACGCCGAAGGCGGCCGCCTCTCCGGCCTGCTTCTCTACGATCTCATCCGCGAGCACTTCCCTCAGGCCGAAGCCGTCGGCGGACTCACCATGGGAGCCGACCCGCTCGTCTCGAACACGGCCTCGGCTAGCGCATGGCACTTCCACCAGCACCACCACAACCGCCCGCCGCACGACAACGAGCTGGTTCACGGCTTCCTCGTCCGCAAAGCCGAAAAAATGCACGGAACCGGACGCCGCCTCGAAGGCTTCCACAAGATCGGCGCGCACGTCGTCATCGTCGACGATGTCTGCACCACAGGCGGCTCAACAATCACCGCCATTGAGTCCACGCAGGAATCCGGCATGAACGTCATCGGCGTCCTCTGCCTCGTCGATCGCGAACAAGGTGGCCGAGCCAACATCGAAGCCGCAGTCCCACACGCGCCGTTCCACGCCCTCTTCACCGCGAACGACGTCCGCGCCGCGCATATTGCCTTGAAACAGCCATGAGACGTGTATTCCTCTTTCGTGGCCTATAGAGGCGTTCGACGCGGCTAAAAGGTAAACTAGTAGAGACATGATTCCCACCCTAGAATGGCTCCCGAACGGCGTTAACTTCCTCGATCAAACCAAGCTTCCCTTAGAGGAAACCTACGTCCTCGCCACCGACTACCAGCAGGTTGCAACCGTCATCCGCGACATGATCGTTCGCGGCGCGCCTGCCATCGGCGTCTCGGCAGCGATGGGCGTTGCCCTCGGCGTCAGCCAGTCGAAGGCCACCGATATCTCCAACCTCAACGAAGAGGTTGCGCTCATCTCGAAGACCCTCGCCGAGACGCGGCCCACCGCCGTCAACCTCTTCTGGGCCATCGAGCGCATGCGCAACAAGTACAGCGCGCTCGCCACGGCAGGAGCTTCCATCCCGGAGATCAAAGCAGCCCTCATTAAGGAAGCGCAGCAGATGTACGACGAGGACATCGCCGCCTGCAAGCAAATGGGAGCACATGGAGCAGCCCTTCTTCCGCAGGAAGGGACCGTCCTCACCCACTGCAACGCCGGCGCTCTCGCCACCTGCGGTTACGGTACGGCGCTCGGCGTCATCCGCGCTGCTGTCGAGCGTGGCCACAAGATCGACGTCTACGCCGACGAGACGCGACCCTACCTGCAGGGAGCACGTCTTACTGCATGGGAGCTGCTGCATGACAACATTCCCACCACCGTTCTGTGCGACAACATGGCCGGTTCGCTGATGCGCCAGGGCAAGATCCAGGCCGTCATCGTCGGCGCCGACCGTATCGCCGCCAACGGCGACACCGCCAACAAGATCGGCACCTACTCCGTCGCCGTTCTTGCCAAGGAGCATAGCATTCCGTTCTACGTTGCCGCTCCTCTCTCCACCATCGATGTCGCCACGGTGCATGGCGATGAGATCCCAATCGAGCAGCGCTCGGCCACCGAGGTCACGCACTCGAACGGCAAGCAGATGACACCCAACGGAGCCGCCATCCAAAACCCGGCCTTCGACGTCACGCCAGCCAAATACATCACCGCCATCATCACGGAGCACGGCGTGCTGCGCGCTCCCTATGAGCAGTCGATCCGCGAGATGTTCGAGACGGCGAAGCCGGAGCTGACAACGGCTTAGGGAGTCCATTGTGGTTCCCCGCATCCTCAACCCGCGCAACCGGTCTCTTCTGCGGGGAGCCCTGTTGGTACTTTTCAGTCTGGGAGTCGCCATGCGACTCTCCGACTTTCCCAACAACCGGGCAAATCCCTATCTGGTTCTGCCTGTGCTGGCGACCATCGCCGGAACTATCGACCATCTTCGCTGCATGAAGACCCGCTGGAGCTGGTATCACGGCGGCGTCGTCCTGCTGGTTTATATGGATCTGATGGCCATCAGCATGATCCTGTTTTTCCTGCTGTACCCTTACGCGCTGTGGTTGACAGCGCACTAGTTAGACATCGTTACGAAATGTTGTCCCTAAGTACCTGCCTGCCAATGATAGACTCCGTTCAATTCCAAATCCTCTCGGAGGGATAACAACAGATGCTCAAAGGCTTTCGCGACTTTATACTTCGGGGAAACGTTATCGATCTGGCAGTCGCCGTAATTATCGGCGGAGCTTTTTCTGCGATTACCAAATCGTTAGTAGATGACGTCATCATGCCGCTCATCGCAGCAGTCGTAGGCAAACCCGACTTCTCTGCTCTTGTCTTTACTGTCGGAACAACGCCCATCAAATACGGCAGCTTTCTGACGGCCTGCATCAACTTCCTGCTTATCGCCTTCGTGGTGTACTTCTTCCTCGTCCTGCCGGTGCAGAAGCTTCTGACCCGCCTTAAAGGCCCTGAAGCAGCAGCCACCAAGGCATGCCCGGAGTGCCTCTCCGATATTCCCGTCGGAGCTCACCGCTGCAAATTCTGCGGCCAGCCTGTCGCTTAGGCCATCTCAAGGGAGTACGGCATTCTGTGCCCAGCGCGCAGAATGCTGTACTCTAGCCACATTCCTTGAAGAGGTCTGCTCTTGCGCGCTGTCCGTTTTCTGTCCTGCTCTCTTATCGTTGCGACTCTCTCTGCTTCGGCCCAAACATCTCACGTCTTCGGCTATCGCGATTTCTCGCAGCAGGCAAAGTGGGATGCTGCTTTTCTGGCAGTTCCCGACGCAAAGCTGGCAGGCGAGCACCTGAAAACACTCACGGCAGCCCCCCACTGGGCCAGCTCGCCGGAAGATTATGCAACCGCCGTCTACGTCGCCGATAAGTTCAAGGCCGCCGGTCTCGATACGAAGATCGTCCCGTATAAAGTAAGGCTCAATAAGCCGATCAAGATTGAGATCGAGGCCTTCGACGAGAACGGCAAGAAGCTGATGTCGGGGCCGACACCAGAGCACGTTGATCCGAAAAAATACGGCGGCGATCCTTTTCAGGACGACCCCCGTGTCTTGCCTGCCTTCAACGGGTCCTCGCCTTCAGGCGACGTAACCGCCGAAGTGGTCTACGCTAACTACGGCACGCTCGCGGACTTCAAGAAGCTCGCCGATCTGGGTGTCAGCGTCAAGGACAAGATTGTTCTCGTCCGCTATGGCGGGAACTTTCGCGGCGTGAAGGTTTACATCGCGCAGCAGTTCGGAGCCAAGGGAGTTCTGATCTACTCGGATCCCGCCGATGACGGCTACTTCCGCGGCGACGTTTATCCGAAAGGCCCCTTCCGTCCAGAGACGGCCGTGCAGCGTGGCTCGGTGCAGTTTCTCCCCATCTATCCAGGCGATTCCGAGACGCCAGGCTTCGCCTCGACCGAAGATCTTGCTCAGTCGAAGCGTGTGGACCCGAAGGGGAATGAAGCCAACATCCCGGCGAACCCGCTCTCCTATAAGGATGCGATGCCGATTCTCAAGGCACTGGGCGGTCCGGAATCTCCCCGCGCCTGGCAAGGAGCGCTCCCCTTCACCTATCACCTCGGTGGCAGCAACACGGGCAAGGTGACGGTCCACATGCACCTTGAACAGGACATCGCCGATCGAACCATCTGGGACGTTATTGGCGTCATACCCGGAACCGACAAGGCGCAGAAGGATGATTGGGTGATTGCAGGAAATCATCGCGATGCATGGGTCTACGGAGCCGTTGACCCTAACTCCGGCACAGCTGCGATGCTGGAGACAGTGCATGGCCTGGGCGAGCTGCTGAAACAGGGCTGGCGTCCAAAGCGCACGATTGTAATCGGCTCATGGGACGCGGAAGAAGAAGGGCTGATCGGCTCTACCGAATGGGCGGAAGACAATGCAGCGCGACTTGCGCACGCAGTAGCCTACTTCAATACGGATGTGGGCGTTTCTGGCTCTGAATTTAAAGCTGCTGCCGTCCCGTCGCTTAAGCAGTTCGTCCGTGAGGTCGCAAAGCAGGTTCCTTCTCCCAAAGGCGGCACGGTCTACGATCAATGGAAGAGCACGCAGCTGGCCGAGGTGGATCGCCGTGCAGCAGCGGCTGGGCACGCGAACGCCGACACAGAGAACGAAGTTCGTGTCGGAAATCTTGGCTCCGGCTCGGACTACACACCGTTTATTCAGCACCTTGGCGTGCCGTCGACTGATATCGGTTCGGAAGGACCCTATGGGGTCTATCACTCGGTGTTCGATAACTACAACTGGTTCGTGAAGTTTGCCGATCCGACATTTGTGTATGAGCAACAGCAGGCACGTGTCTTCGGCCTGGAGATTCTGCATATGGCGGATGCCGATGTACTGCCGTATGACTATCAGGTCTACGGCAAGGAGATCGTTGGCTATCTTGAAGCTGCGCAGAAGCAGGCCAACTCCGCCAAGCTCACGTTGGACTTCGGACCAGCACTTACCGCTGCAAGGCGATTCGAAGCGGCGGGGACAACCGTCCGAACACGCCAGGCGACGCCCTCGACTAATGCAGCCGGTATGAATAAGGCGTTGCGCGATGCGGAGACAGCTCTTCTAAGTGAAGCAGGGCTGCCGCATCGGCCGTGGTATAAGCACCTAATCTATGCCCCGGGCGAGTATACCGGTTATGCTGCCGTCGTCATTCCAGGAGTCAATGAAGCGATCAGCGCTCCAGACGCATTACGAGCCCAGGCACAACTGGGAGCGCTCACCGATGCGCTGAATCGCTCCTCCACTATTCTGGAAACGGCAAAGTAATCTTTGCCGGGCAGAGATAACAATCTCCCTTCGTGGCAATCTTTGTGACTTATTGGACACGGTCACCATCCTTTACCAACTGACGTATACAATTGGCGCAAGCTTTTCATTGGCTTTATTGCTGTTCCCGACGGCCTAATCGCCGTTCGGTACTTGTTCCGATCAAGGAGAACGACTCGTGCCTGCAAAGAAAGTGCCCGCAAAAAAGTCACCTGCCAAGAAGACTGTCGCGAAGAAAGCTTCCGCTAAGAAGGCGGCTCCAAAGAAATCAAATATCGAGCGCCTTGTCGCAGGCGGCGTTATCCTGCCGCATAACGTCGACAAACACAATCACAAGGCCATCAACAAACTGAGTCCTACCGAGGTCAAGACTCTGATCAAGCTGCGCTCTAAGCTGGGACCGCTTACTGCGGCTGCATCTCCCGCCGCTGGCGGCGACGATCAGGCTCCAAACTTCCCGGTCTAGTACCGATTGCGACAATCCCCTCCGCCGGCTCTAAACGTTGAGCCGGCAGGATGCCCTCCCCCTACGTGTTGCGTACATGATGCCCACCTCAAACAGCGAACTTCTCTGGAGCAAAATCCGTCTGGCAGAGCCCAGACTCAACGCTGCGAGCAATAGGTTCTGGACACATCCAGACCTGGCGGAGCTTGTGCCTCCTTTTCTGGTGCAACTCCATCGAGTGATGCAGGGTGGAATTACGCTGATGCGCGTAGCGCGTGATCGCGCAGCCTCTCTTGATGACGATGCCGTTGCAGCGGTCCTGGTTCCCTACCTCGAAGAACACATCATCGAAGAACAAGACCATGACGCATGGTTGCTGGATGACATTGGAACGCTCGGAATATCACCGCGAGACGTTGCCATCGCGATGCCCCTTGATTCCGTCGTCTCTCTGCTGGGAGCCCAGTATTTCTGGGCATTGAATATGCATCCTGTCGCTGTTTTCGGCTACCTGATTGTGCTGGAGGGCAAGCCGCCCATCGCCTCGCAGCTTAAAGCTATCCAACGACGCACCGGCCTTCCGGCAACCGCATTTCGATGCCTGATGGAGCACGCCGATAATGATCCGCATCATATTGCGGAACTCAACGAAACGCTCGACAAGATGCTCCTCACGGCCGAACATCAGGAGTATGTTGCATTAAGCGCATTCCACACGATCGATGCAGTCGCATCCGTCTTCGAAGAGTTGATGGAAGCGCACACGGCTTCGAAGAGTACACTCGAAGCACTCTCTCCGGTTTATGGTTGAAGGCCAGATCATCTCGCACTACAGAGTCCTCGAACAGCTTGGTGTCGGGGCGATGGGTGTTGTATGCAAAGCAGAAGATATGTTGCTGCATCGCACCGTCGCTCTCAAGAGCCTCTCTTCCTCTGTTCTTGCCGACGACACGCAGAAGCATAGCCTGCTCGAAGAGGCCCGCGCCGCCTCAGTTCTCGATCATCCAAACATCTGCCGTATCCATCACATTGAGGAACTGCCGGACGGCCAGATCATTCTCGTCATGGGGTACTACGAAGGGGAGACGCTCGCGAATCAAATCCGCCGCGGTCCACTGGAAGCAGTCTCTGCGTCTATTATCGCAACGCAGATTCTTTCTGGATTGCAGCATGCGCACAGCAAGGGCATTATTCATCGTGATATCAAGCCATCGAATCTGATCATCTCCCCCAGCGGCGAGGTAAAGATCGTCGATTTTGGCTTGGCCAGACGCCCGAATATTCAGCGCTCTCTTACAGAGACCGGCATCATTGTCGGAACAATCAACTACATGGCTCCAGAGCAGGTGCTTTCGAAGACGATCGATCAACGCACCGATCTGTGGGCAACCGGGGTCTGCCTCTACGAGATGCTTACCGGGAAGCTTCCCTTCCCCGGCGATAATCCATACACCGTCTTTGAAGGCATCCTTCGGACGACACCCCATCCTATAAGTAACTTCCGCTCCGATCTTCCGGGTAGTCTGCGGCAAGCAGTCGACAGGGCACTCATGAAGTCTCCTGAGGATCGCTTCCAGGACGCCGCTGAGTTTATTGCAGCACTCGGCACACTCACCTCATCGGGATCGCACTATACCGTGACGCTACCTACGCTGATGGTGGACTACAGCGGAAGTGCTGATACACCTTCTGTCGTCGTGCTTCCCTTCACCATCATGGGTGACGAAAAAGACGCCGATTATTTTTGCGATGGCCTTACAGACGAGATCATCACAGATCTCTCCAGTGTTCACTCACTGAGGATCATCTGCCGTGCGTCTGCCATGCAGCTCAAAGGAACGCGAGAACCTCTGCAGAAGATTGCCAATGACCTGAATGTTCGTTACGTGCTCGAAGGCTCGGTGCGATTAGGACAGAATTCTGGCAATGGCGATACGAAGATACGTGTGACGGCCCAACTGGTCGATCCGCTGAATCAATCTCTTCTTTGGGCTGAAAAGTTCACCGGCACGATGGACGATGTCTTTACGATCCAGGAAAATATCTCTCGCCAGATCGTCTCTTCGCTCAAGATCAAGCTCACTCCCGCCGAGGACAAACATATGCTTGCAAGACCGCTCCCAGACGTCGAAGCATACCGTTATTACCTGATGGCGAAGCACGAGATCCTCAACTACTCCGCCGACGCGTTGACCCGCGCTCTTGAGTATCTCGAAACCGGCGAAGCGATTGTCGGCAAGAATGCGCTTCTTCTTGCAGCCAAGGGGCAAGTCTACTGGCAATACATCAACGCGGGCATCTCATCGGATGTATCCTATCTTGCCAAAGCACGAGAATGCGCCAATGAAGCCCTTGAGCTTGATCCTGAATCGGCACATGCCTACCGTCTTCTTGGCCTGATCAGCGTTCAGGAAGGCGACAGCCAGCTTGCAGTGCGTTTGCTGAAGCGGGCTATCGCAGCCAACCCGAATGACTCCGACACATTGAGCTGGTACTCCGCTGTCTGCGGACTCAGCGGTAAGGCTCATGCTGCCATGCCTCTGGCAAGACGTATCCTTGAGATAGACCCGCTCACGCCAGTCTATCGCTTTATCCCCGGCCTGCTCTCGCTCATGGGGGGAGAGTTTGCGGACGCTCTTCCATCCTTTGACGACGCTATCCGGCTGGATTCCTCCAACGCCATGCTTCTCTGGTGCCGCGGACAGATCCTCGCTCTGCTGCGGCGTGATGAGGATGCAATCGCACAATTCCGCGCCATCGACGAGATGCACCCCGGCCACTTCTTCTCGCAGTTGGGCATTGTCATGCAGGCTGCGCTCACTGGAGACCGGGATAGCCTTGATCGCTCTTTGACGCAGGAGCTAAGCCAGATCGCGGAATGCGACCCACACTACTCCTGGAATATTGCTCAGTGCTATGCCATCCTTGGCGACGAGCAACACGCTGTCGAATGGCTTGAAAAAGCTCGCCTGAAGGGTTTTATCAACTACCCGATGATTAGCCGCTGGGACCCTCTGCTGGCGTCCATCCGCAAGTCCGCCGGATTTGACGACCTTATCGATCGCGTTCGTGAGCAGTGGGAGAACTTCGAAGTTTAGTCGTGTCGAAGTAGTCCTTTCTTTCAGCCGCGGCTAGGAGCTTTCCCAAGCAGCTCGCGAGCGATGACCATACGCTGAATTTCGCTGGTTCCCTCGCCGATGGGACAGAGACGGACGTCACGATAAAACTTCTCAGCCGGGTAGTCCTTAATAAAGCCATAGCCACCGTGAATCTGCACACCTTCATCGCAGATGCGGCATGCAGCTTCGCTCGCGTAGAGCTTGGCCATTGCCGACTCCAGAGTCACTTTCTGGCCTTTGTCCTTCATATGCGCCGCACGCATGGTCAGCAACCACGCTGCGTCGAGTTCGGTTGCCATGTCGGCCAGCTTGAACTGGATAGCCTGAAACTCGCTGATGGCCTTGCCGAACTGTTTACGCTCCTGCGCATACTTCATGGCAGAGTCCAGCGCACCGCGGCCCATGCCGAGGCTCAACGCAGCAATCGAGATGCGCCCACCATCAAGCACGCGCATGGCATCTTTAAACCCATCTCCCGGCTTGCCGATCTGGTTCTCTTCCGGCACTTCGCAGTTTTCGAAGATCAATTCTGCTGTATCGCTGGCACGCAGGCCGAGCTTGTTCTCTTTCTTACCGGAACGAAAACCCGGCGTACCGCGTTCGACGACGAAAGCCGAGATCCCGCCGCGGGTTCCCTTCTCCTTGTCGGTCACAGCAAGAACAACAGCGCAGTTGGCGTAGCTTCCATTGGTGATAAACGTTTTCGAGCCATTGATCACCCACTTGTCACCACGCTTGACCGCAGTGGTTCTTGCGCCTCCGGCATCAGAGCCTGAGCCGGGTTCGGTGAGTCCCCACGCGCCAAGCCACTGGCCACTGGCAAGCTTAGGAATCCACCGACTGCGCTGCTCGTCATTGCCTGCAAGCATGATGTGGTTTGTGCAGAGAGAGTTGTGTGCCGCGACGATAATACCCACACTTCCGTCCACACGCGACAGCTCTTCGATAGCAAGCACATATTCGACGTAGCCCATACCGGCGCCACCGAGCTCTTCAGGAAATATCACGCCAAGCAAGCCCATCTCGCCCAGCTTTTTGACGACTGCATGCGGGAACTCGCTCTTCTCGTCCCACTCTGAAACATGCGGTGCCACTTCACGCTCAGCGAAGGCACGAACCTCTTTTTGCAGCTGCTCCTGCTCTGCGGTCAACCCAAACATCAGCGTCTCCTTCTGCACCTACCATAAATGAGACTTATAACGCTATCACATTTACGCATACTCTGGCATAGTGCGAATTCGCAGAAAAGGCAGCCGAAGGACGAAATAGAAACACTGCCCCTTCGCTTCGCTTGGGAGCGCCGTCATATCCTCGTTTTTAGAGTTGCTTAGCCGTGCTGGTCAATCAGGTGAAGCAGTTCGATGACCATGTCACCCACGACTTGCAGCGAGTGCGCGCTGATCTTGTCGAGTGTGTCGAGCGGAGTATGGTGGTAGCCCTCGGGATACTGGCTCGACGGTGTGCCGTACTCAATGTCGATGATGTCGAGCACTGGAACTCCGCGCTGCCGGAACGGAAGATGGTCGTCCTGCAACGCGTTCTGGTTCTTGAAGACGTAGCTGGAGTGGCCGGTATTCTTCGCCGCGGTCGCCAGCAGATCGAGCAGCCAACCAGTGGAGTTGGCGTCGCGATCGATGTTCAGGTCCTTGTCGCCGATCATGTCGAGGACGATGAAGGCTTTGATCTTCTTGAGAGTATTGTCCTGCGACCATTTCGCGGCCAGGTGGCGCGTACCGTAGAGCGAATCGCGGTCGCTCCAGGACTGGATGGCCTCTTCGCCGTCATCGAACACGAGCCATACGCTATAGCCTTCAGGCGGATGCGCGCGCAGATAGTTGCCCAGCTCGACAAGGAAGGCTGAAGTGCATGCACCGTCGTTGGCTCCGACAAAACCAGTATCGCGCAGCGGATAGTTCGTCTCGTAGTGACTGGCGAGAACGATTACGCCATCCTTCTTGCCTGGATAGCGCACGATGAAGTTTTTCATCGCCAGTTGTCCAGCAGGAGTAGAGGCAGTGAAGGTGTCCGTCTCGAAGTTGCCTTTTGCGGCTTCGGCGGCAAAGTGTGACTTGATAAAAGCCTCTGCCTTAACGTGGTCGGGCGAGCCAATCCAGCGATGAGGTGCAGCGGCGAGGAACTCTTTCGTCAGATCATAGGCAGCCTGACCGCTGAACTTCCCTGCCCCGCGCAATACGGTTTTTTGCGCGGTAACCGTGAGTGAAACCGCAAGAATGTATATGAAGAGGAGGAGGAGGCGCTTCATGCGACGTTGGCTTCTTTCGGCTTACGACGGTTTGGATGGACGAAGAAGGCAACCCCAACACCGAGGAAATACAACGCAAGCATAGGCAATGCGAAAAGGCACATCGCCGTAGGCTCAGGTGAAGGGCAGATGACTGCGGCGATAACGAAGATGATCAGCACGGCATAGCGGAAATGCTTGAGAAGAAACTTTGCATCAACCAGGCCAAAGAGTGAAAGAAAAAAGATGAGAATCGGCAGCTCAAAGCAGATACCGAGGCCGAGGATGACTGCCATGAAAAAGCCGGTGTAATCCTCAATGGTGAGGATAGGATGAAATCGTTTGCCGAACTCGAGGACAAGCACCTTGATCGCGCCAGGAAGCACCCAGCGGTATCCAAACCACGCGCCGGCAAAAAAGAGGCCTATCGTCGCCCCCATGAAAGGGACTACATAGCGCTTTTCGTTGGCATACATTCCGGGCGAAATGAAAAGCCATATCTGGTACAGAATGAACGGTGACGCAAGAATCGCACCCGCCACTAGCGATGTTTTGAGATACAGGTTGAGGCCATCTGTAGGATGTGTGAAGTTCAGATCAATATGAAGCTGGTCAAGCGGAGCTTGTACAAAGCCATAGAGCCGTTCATGAAAGATGTAGGCAACGACAAAGCCTATCAGCAGATAGACAACGGAGTGGATGAGCCGCGTGCGCAGCTCCGTAAGATGCTCCATCAGGCTCATGCCTGGCAGCTCGGCGCGGTCCGTAACAGCGGCGCGAGCGCGGTCGACCAGATCAGCCATGAACTTGGGCCTCGCTTACAGTGTGGTCTGCGGTGTGATCGGGAGCATCCGGCGTGTGGCCTTCAGAGCGGTCGGTCACGATGTGGTTCTGGGATAGCTCAGGGTCCTCAACATGAGGAACCGAGTCAAAGGCATGCGACACCGATGTCGAGCTGGCTACAGGAAGCCCGGTGGACGGCGGCATCAGATTCAGTTCGCCCGAAGTGGCTATGGGGAGAGGTTCTTGAGAAGTACCTTCTGCCGGTGTCTCCGTTGAAACGTTCTCGGCCGGAGCAGCGATAGTATTTTCGGAGTTGGACTCCAGCGCCGGCGCAGCAGGCGCGGCGGCTTCCATCGCGGCGATCTTCTTTTGCTGCTCCTGTTGCTCGGAGACGCGCAGTTCTTCTTCCATCTGCATACGGAACTCGTTGGAAGCACGGCGGAACTCACCCATCAATTTGCCCAACTGGCGCGCAAGTTCGGGCAACTTCTTCGGACCGAAGAGGATGAGGGCGAGGATAAATAGAAAGGCGCTATCGCCGAGGCTCGGCATACTTGGATTCCATGATACGGCCTCGGGCGAGGTGCAAACAACGTCCACCCCCCCGCCTTTACACTGTTGTAAGATGAATGGTGTACGGCGTAGCGGGAAAAGATGCTTCTTTTCCCTTGCCTATGCGTCCAATGATGTAAAGCGGCGACGGCCGCTGGCAGGTGCAGTAAGCGGTAAGAAACAGGTTGCAACATCCCCGTGGGCTGGGTAATGGCTGCAAAGCCGGTACAGCGAGTCCACTGCAACCATGCAGTGCATGCTTTCAACATCCCCGTCTCAGAGGCAAATGACGGAGCCAGTCGATCGGCCCCCGACGCTTCGGTGAGACTGAAGGCGGAGTAACTTGAGCGTTTTACTGGAAGAGGTCGCGGCACAGCCCGCGGCATTGGCAGCTACAGAGTCCTGTTCCCTCGATCACTATCTCTCGCAGCCGGACCACACGATGGACGCCCGCATTGCGGCAGCGCGCGCCACACTGGGAACCGACGTCGTCCTGCTGGGGCACCACTACCAGCGCGACGAGGTGATCCGGTTTGCCGACTACACCGGCGACAGCTACAAATTGTCGAAAGTCGCCTCGCAGACAGATGCGAAGTACATGATCTTCTGCGGTGTGCACTTCATGGCGGAAACAGCCGACGTGCTGGCGAAGCCATTCCAGCAGGTGATCCTGCCCGATCTCAACGCCGGTTGTTCGATGGCTGACATGGCCGAGATCGGCCAGGTCGAGGACTGCTGGGACTCGCTGGAGCGTGCCGGGCTCACCGAAGATATCCTGCCGCTGACTTACATGAACTCTGCTGCAGCCATCAAGGCTTTCTGTGGCGAGCGCGGCGGCCTGGTCTGCACCTCGTCGAACGCACGTGGCGCGTTTGAGTGGGCCTTTGCGCGGAAGTCGAAGATCCTCTTCCTGCCTGACCAGCACCTTGGCCGCAACACGGCCTTCGCGATGGGCATTCCCCTGAGCGAGATGGTCGTATGGGACCCCTACCAGATCAACGGCGGCGTAATGCCTGATCGGCTCAAAGCCGCGAAGGTCATCCTGTGGAAGGGACACTGCTCGGTGCATCAACGCTTTCTGCCGGAGCATGTCGATCGTATTCGTGCGACTTACCCCGACATGCAGGTCATCGTGCATCCCGAATGCCGCTGGGAGGTTTGCCAGAAAGCCGACGCTATCGGATCAACGGAACGCATCATCGATGTGATTGAGAAGGCTCCCGAAGGCGCGAGCTTTGCCGTCGGCACGGAGATCCACCTCGTCAATCGCATGGCGAAGCGATTCGCTCCGCTGGGTAAGAAAATCATCACACTCGATGACTCCGGTTGCCTGTGCACGACGATGTACCGTATCTCACCGCAGCATCTAGCCTGGTCGCTGGAGAATCTGGTACAGGGCAACGTCGTCAATCGCATAAAGGTAGACGATGACGTAAAGCACTGGGCCAAGGTCGCTCTCGACCGCATGCTTGAGGTCAAAGCTTGAAGGAGACAGGGGCGTGAGCAGGACCTTCACTCTCGACGAGGCCCAGTCTCTGTTACCGGTGCTGGAAAGTTTGCTGCTGCGAGCGCAGAAGCAGGGGCGCATCTGTGCCGAGATCGAAGTCGAGCTCGAGCAGGTGCGTCAGCAGATCGCGCTCGCAGGCGGCATGCACCTGGATGTTGCCAGAGTTGCTCGCCGTCGGGCCGAGCGAGATAAGGCACTCCAGGATACGAAAGATGCACTGGCCGAGATCGAAGCTATCGGCGTTCAGGTCAAGGACCTCGAACAGGGTCTTCTGGATTTCCCCTGCATCATCGATGGTAAAACGGTGTTGCTCTGCTGGAAACAAGGCGAGAAAGAGATCGCCTTCTGGCACAGCATCGAAGAGGGCTTTGCTGGACGCAAGCCGATTGACGCACGCTTCAGCAAACCGCAACGTGATCGCCCGAACTAATCGCTAGGGCGCAATCAGCCAGTCGTACTGCTCCTCTGTGAGCGGCACAACCGAGAGCCGGAACTGGCGAAACATGATGGAGCCCTTGAAGACCGCGGCATCGCGGATCTCAGCCAGAGGCTTTTCGCGTTTCAATTTCTTGACCGGCGCAATCCGCACAATGGGGTTCTTCGGATCAGTGGGATCGACGGAGACAACCTTCGCCGTACCGATAGCAGCCTTGCCGATGTTCGAGTGATAGATGACGAGCTTCTCGCCCTTCTTCATGTTGCGAAGGCTCATCAATGCCTGCGGGTTCGAGATCCCGTCCCACACGGTCTCGCCATCGCGCAGCAAATCGTCGTAAGAGTACTTGTTCGGTTCTGTCTTGAGCAGGAAAGGCATGGGGACAGAGTACAAGCTGCAGGTTGCTGTTGTCAGCCAGCGATCCTAAACGGCTAGCCCCCGAGATCGAGCAGATGAACCTGATGGAGTGGGCGTCCCAGAAAGACCGAGCCAAGTCGCTGAAACTTATCCACCGAATCGGTGGCATAGAACTGGCATTCTGGCGACACGTCTGGAGCTGCAGTCGCTCTTGGCAGCAATGCGGCTACGGCCCCGGCAGTAGCCTCGGCTGAGTCGATGATGCGCATGGGATGGTGAAGATTGCGGAGTGTCGCCTCAATCAGCGGCTTCAAAAGCGGATAGTGCGTGCAGCCCAGCAGCAGGATCGAAGCGTCCGGAGCCTGTGCGAGCGCTTCGAGAAGGTAGATATGCAAGACCTCGAGTGTGACTGCAGCCTGTGCAGGCTCTGCTAACCAGCCCTCTTCAACCAACGGGACAAGAAGCGGGCATGCCTTCTCCGTCGCCCTCAGCCCCAGTGCGTGGAGGGCACGCGTGTAAGCCCCCGACTGCGTGGTAGCCGCAGTTGCAAGAACAAGGACATGGGGCTTTGATCCCTGCGAGGTATGGAGCGCTGCTTCAGCGCCTGGCTCGATGACACCAACGACGGGGATCGGCATATCGGCTTTGATATCGTCGAGCGCGAGAGCCGAAGCGGTATTGCAGGCAATCACCAGCAGGTCTGCTCCCTTCTCTGCGAGAAAGTGCGCGCTCGAAAGCGCGTATCGCGCAATGGTCTCGCGCGACTTGGAGCCGTACGGAAGGCGCGCCGTATCGCCCACATAAACATAGTTGGCCGACGGCACCAGCGAAAGCAGCGAGCGAAGGACAGTCAAGCCACCGAAGCCAGAGTCAAAGACGCCTATGGTTGGAATGTTGCGGTTCATTCAGTTGCAGCCTCGCTTGGCGCCGTAGGACGCATCGTTGTATCGACGGCTGGATAAGAGCGCTCCAGATCAGCATGGCCGGCAAGCGTATCCACCTGCTGGCCGTCCACCAGGAAGCGAACCTCTGCGACCTGAGGGAGGGCCGCATGAAGCGTGCCAATGATGGACTCGATGGTTAGCTCCTCGACCAGCACGCCAGAGGGATGGTTGGCCACGAACGAGCCGTGCAGGTTAATGACTGCAACCTGTCCCTTCCCTTTTGATGCGGGGGCCGCAAACAAAAAGACATCGTCGATCGAAGAACCGCTCGGGATGGGATGAGGAGACTTCGGCATCGCATACTGCGCCAGCAGATATTCCAGCAGAACGCGAGCGCGTTGCGACGGCTCCTGCGGCAATGCAGTCTTTGCGCTTGTGGCCACAATGGTCGCATCATCGTCGTTCGCTATATAGAGCGTGACGTCTTCGGTTGAAGTTGAAGTTGGGGCGGCGATCGGCGTCTCGTTGTTCAGCGCAGTCAGTCGCTTGTGGGCCTGCTGGCACCCTCGCAGGAGAAAAGCAAACATCAACAGGCACGCGCTCGCGAGGCTCCAGAACAGAATACGTTGGTAACGCGGGATCATCGCGACGCTCCCGAAGCAGCAGGTTTCGCCGGTTGGACTGAGGGCTTGGCAGCCGCAGGATTCGTCGCTGGCTTTGCCGCAGGTGCGGGCGGAACAGCACGAGGCAGAGGCGGTGGTGCTGCCGGGGGCACCGACGACGGAGCAGGTGCATTGTGCGTGCGGAAGCTGGCCAGGCCAAGCGCAATAGCCTCTGCGACACGCTGCTGATAGGCCGCGTCCGTCACGGGCGTGCGGCTTCCTCCCTGCGGAGCGAGTGGGGCGATCTCGATCAGGACTGCAGGACAAATCAGATTGTCGATGGGAGGCACCGAGGCGCGGAGCAGGTTGACGCTCAGGTGTGCATTCGTCAGCGCCAGGCCAACCTCATTCGCAAGTTTGAGACTGAGAGGAATCGTTGCGCTCTGCGCCTCATTCCAGCGCAAGGCGCGTGATGACTCCGCAGCGGGCTCAAGCGCAGAAGAGACGATATGAACACCTGAGCCTGTCGACGTCGCATGAAGGACCAGACAGACAAGTGGACGATCATGATTGGCCACTCCGGCGCGTTGATCGGTGGAGAGCAGATCGGACGGGTCCGAATCGCGCGTACTGGTAACGGTAAAACCCTGACCCTGAAGCGCAGGACGAAGGCGTTGCGCGAAGGTAAGCGTTACGCTCTTCTCGACTGCATTGTCGGCTAAGCGCGCACCAGCATCCGGACCACCGTGAGCGGGATCGACGACAATAAGGTTGCGATAGAAGCCCGGCAGCGGTTTTGGGAGGGCAGGCTGCGTGGGTTGCACCGGTGTTGCTGCGGGAGCTGGCGTTTGAGAAATACCTGCCGTTGCGCTCAGAATCAGCACGGTTGCAGCTTTGAGGATGGCAAGGTGAGTTTCAGTCACGGCTCTTGGGGAGTGCGAGTTCGATTGTAACGACGGCGCTGGAATTTTGGAGAGGTTATTGTCGAAATGGCATCTCAAATGGGTCGCACCCGGCATAAGGCAGCGTTCCAAAGCGTTATGGCCGGGTGCGATGATACGGTTAGTCGAGAGCGTAGATCGCCAAACCGCTCAGCAACTTGGGATAAAAGTCGGTCGACTTCTGCGGCATCACGTCACCGGCGAAGGAAACCTCCTTCAATTGCTCCAGCGTAATAGGCTTGATGAGGAAGGCGATGTTCGAGTCACCCTCCGTAACCATCGAAATCGCCTCCGCAGCCTCGCGGATATAGCTGACGCTACCCAGCCGGGTGATCGTCTCCTGATCGAGCCCGAGCAGCTTATCCAACACAATGCGATGGAGCTGGACGACCTCAAGATTGCGCTGACGTGCTGGGATGTCCTGAAGCGCCGCATCAATCACATCCTGCTTGGCCGTAAGCAGATAGCTGCCGTCGATGGTGACTGCGATAAAGGCTGTTTTGTCGATCCCGGCAAGGATCGAAGTGTCAGGCGAATCCAGCTCCTTGATATCGAAGTAGTAGCTGGCCTTCGTGATGAAGTCGGGCGAAGAGAAGTTTTCGATGCCATGAACGACGCGATGCGTCGGCAGAATCGTAATGCCAGGCGCATCCATGTTGACGAAGGTCATCATCATCGCCGCCTCAGCGAACGGAGGCGAAGGAAGATGGTTCGAGGGTAACTTCTCGTCCTCGTCGGCAGGCTGGTTGAGAGGCAGCTTCAGTTGAGCGGAACGTTCCTTCGCATAGGCCACCGAAGTCTCATAACGATGATGACCGTCGGCGATGATGAGCTTCTTGTCGGCCATGGCCGTTACGATCAGGTTGATCAACGTCGGATCGGTCAGCTTCCAGACCTTGTGAACAACACCATACTCGTCAGTGATAGCGAGATCGGCCGGATTGTCGTCAAAGCCATTCGGTCCCTTGGTGCCGAAGATGAGCTTCTCGGCGGTAAAGGCCGGGTCGGAGTAGAGCATGTAAATCTGCTCGCAGTAGGCACGTGTCGCTTTGAACAGGCTCATGCGATCGCTTTTGTGCTTGGGGAACGTCTGCTCGTGACGATAGACGACCTTGTCGGCATAGTCGTAAAGGTGACCCAGCGCGATAAAGCCCCGGCGCTCACGCACTTCGTCCGAATGCGGCACGGTGTAGGTCTGCGAGTAGCCGTAGAGAGCAGGCTCGGCTTCCTCGACGAGGATGTGTTCCTTGCGCCAGTCTTTCAGCGTCTCGGCGGCGCGCGTGTAGACATTGTTCTCCTCGGTATCGCCGGCCAGGTGCTTACCGAGGATGACCCGCACGAGGTTGTAAGGGCTGGCCGCGTAGTACCGGTCCTGCATGGTCGGGGTGATCTTGTCGTAGGGCTGGGTAACGACGTCTTCCATGTGGACGCGGGCAGGGTCGTAGCGAAGGGCGCGGAAGGGATAAATACGGGCCATGCTGTTCTCTCAGGTCTCCAGACGAAAAAGGGGTATGCACTCGATTGTAAGGGTTCGCAGACGTACAACCGGTTACAGGCCACGAATCCAGCCGAAGAGGCGTCTTATAGAGCAGGCTGCATCGGCTTCGATGGATCGAATGGCCTCTCTTTTTGACAAAGATGTTTGCAAAAAGATGACAATGACCACGGAAAATCCGTCTATCTTACGGCTGAAGGGGCTGGCACACCGATTTGGGTGTATAGTCTGCGGACGGAGATGGAATTCGCAACACGTCTGCTCTACCGGTAAGTGATCCGAAGGATTCACAGATACCGGCCAAATGCAGTTCAGGTCGCGGAGATGACCAGGCCATGCAGAAGACGAAGATCGTAAGCAAGTGCAGGTGGGCAACACAATTAGCCCTGTCCGTCAGGCTGGCCGTCGTATGGGTGGCGATTGCATTTGTGCTGGGTGGAGCAGCTGCCACTGCGACAGCACAGGAGAATCCTCTGGGCGAGGTGCATACCTCGACTCCCCCGCCACCGCCGAAGACTCCAGAAGAGTCCAAGCCTGTCATCGAAGGGGCAGCGAACGTTGCCAGAGAGGCAACCGCGCACCGGCGCGATTCGCGCATCCGCGTTGACGTCAATCTGGTGTTGGTGCCGGCAACCGTCACCGACCCGATGAACCGCCTGGTCACTGGGCTCGAAAAGGAGAACTTCGAGGTCTATGACAACAATATCGGCCAGGTGATCAAGAGCTTCTCCACCGAAGACGCCCCTGTGACGATCGGCATTGTCTTCGATCTCAGCGGAAGCATGAGCTCGAAGTTCATGCGGGCACGCAAGGCGCTCAGCGAGTTTCTGCGGACCTCGAATCCGGCCGATGAGTTCTTCGTTGTCGGCTTTAACGACAAACCTGCGGTGATCGTCGATTACACCTCCGAAGTGGACGATATCGAAGCCCGCATGGTGATGCTGAAGCCGGAGAATCGCACCGCCTTGATCGATGCTGTCTACCTGGCAATGAACAAGTTGCGCGACGCCAAGTACGAGCGAAAGGCGCTGCTCATCATCTCTGACGGCGGCGACAACCGCAGCCGGTATACCGAAGGCGAGTTACGCCGCGCCGTGCGTGAGAGCGATGTGCAGATCTACTCCATCGGCATCTTCGATCAATACGCGCCGACACAGGAAGAACAGATGGGCCCTGTACTGCTGACCGATATCTGCGAGATGACCGGAGGACGCCTGTTCCGCGTAAACGACATCGCCGACCTGGGCGATATAGCCACGCGCATCAGTGCCGAACTGCGCAACGAGTACGTATTGGGTTACAGGCCCTCGGAAGTGAAGAAGGACGGCAACTGGCGTAAATTGAAGATACGGCTTGTGCCGCCGCCCGGACTGCCTCCGCTGACGGTGCACAATCGCCAGGGGTACTATGCACCTTCGGAGTAGAGTTCTGTCGCTGGCAGCCGCGGCAATCTTATTGCTGGCGCTGCGTTTGGACGCAGGCACAATCGATCCGCAGACACTGCAACAGCAGCCGCAGTCTGTCCCGGCGACGCAGCCTTCGCTGACGATAGATCGCGACCCGATAGCCTCACCCGATCCCGATACTCCTGCTCCTCGCGGGGATAAGGACCAGCAGGCTCCAGCAGGCCCCGGTGTGATCGAGCGCGATCATGGCAAGTACACGCTGCGCACAGACGCCTACGAGGTACGGCTGAATGCAACGGTACTCGACCAGAACGGCAAGTCCATCCTGACACTGAATAAAGACGACTTTCACGTCTACGAGGACGGCGTTCCACAGACCATCGCCTCGTTCCGGCACGAGGATCTTCCGGTCTCGCTCGGCATCCTGATCGACAGTTCCGGCTCGATGTACGACAAGCGCGCCGCAGTCGAGCAAACGGCTTTGAATCTCGTGAAGCTCTCCAACAAGGAGGACGAGGCATTCCTCGTCGATTTCTCCTGGGAGCCTTACATCGATCAGGACTTCACCAACGACGTTGAAAAGCTGCGGCAGGGATTGAGCTACGTAAAGTCCAGCGGCGGCACGGCGATCTATGACACGCTTGTAGCTTCCGCCGATTACCTATCCAAGAACGCCAGGCATCCCAAACAAGTACTCCTGATTGTGACAGACGGCGAGGACAACGCTTCAACCGCCACGCTGGAGCAGGCGATCCGCAGGATTCAGGACCTCGATGGCCCCGTGATCTACTGCATCGGTTTGCTCTTCGGGCAGGATACGGACAAGCGCGAGGCACGTCATGCCCGCCGCGTGCTGGAGACCTTGAGCGAACAGACTGGCGGCGCAGCTTACTTCCCGCGCTCACTGAAGGAAGTCGACCCTATCGCCGCCGAGGTCGCGCAGGACATTCGCACGCAGTACACCATCGCATATCACTCAACCAAGTCGCCCACGCTCGGCGGGTATCGTCAGATTCACGTCGATGCGAAAGCAAAAAATATGGGCAAGCTCTCGGTCCGAACACGAACGGGCTATTATCCCAGGATCGCCAACGCCGCGAAGAGCAACGATGCGGCCATGACTACGCAAGGAGCAAGCCCCGCGACAACGCGGCCCTGAGGAATGCGAACAGCAGAGACAGTTCTTGATCTGGTCGGACAGACGCCCATGCTGCGTTTGAAGGCTCTTGAGCCAGCGGGCGGCGGCGAGATATGGGCAAAGCTCGAATATCTCAACCCCGGCGGAAGCGTGAAGGACCGCGCTGCACTTGGCATCGTGCTGGATGCCGAGCGGCGCGGCGTGCTGCGGCCTGGCTCGACGATCGTTGAAGCGACGGCGGGGAACACCGGCGTCGGGCTGGCGCTGATCGGCGTCAATCGCGGCTACAAAGTTGTGCTCTACGTGCCGGAGCAGTTTGCCGAGGAGAAGTGCAAACTGATGCGCGGCCTTGGCGCAACCGTAATCCGGACACCGGAAGCCGAAGGCATGTCGGGCGCAATCCGCAGAGCGCTTGAGTTCGAGCGCGAGAACGATGGCTCTTTCGCAGCACTTCAATTTGAGAATCCTGCAAATCCGGACTTCCACGAGGAGACGACCGCAGCCGAGATTTGGGACCAGATGGATGGCCGCCTCGATGCGTGGATCTCGGGAGTCGGCTCGGCTGGGACGTTCACTGGCGTGGCGCGTTTTCTGAAGAAGCGACGTGCGGAGATTCAGTGCATCGCCGTCGAGCCGCAGGGCAGCATCCTGCAGGGCGGCGATCCAGGGCCGCATAAAGTGGAAGGCATCGGCGTCTCATTTATTCCGGCGACGTTCGATGCCAGCGTCTGCGACAGGGTAATCCGCGTGATGGATCCGCCCGCGTTCGAGATGGTGAAGCGGCTGGCGGCTGAGGCGGGAGTTTTTGCCGGATCGAGCGCGGGCGCAATGGTCTGTGCTGCGGTCGAGGTCGCGGCTGATCTGGGTCCGGGAAAGCGGGTTGTGACGGTGATTCCGGATTCGGCGGAGCGTTATTTATCGAAGGGATTGTTGGGATGAAAGATTCAGCAAGAAAAAGAGGATTTGCGACGCGGGCGATTCATGATGGCCAGGCTCCCGAGGAGCTGACCGGTGCGGTGAATGTGCCGATCTTTCTGACCTCGACCTATCAGCAGGAGGAGATCGGGAAGAACAAGGGCCACGAGTATGCGCGGCTGACGAACCCGACGCGCGATGCGCTGGAAGAAAGCCTGTGCTCGCTCGAAGGCGGAACCAGCGCGCACGTCTTTGCCTCGGGCATGGCGGCGATTACGGCGATGCTGACGATGATGAAGACGGGCGACCACATCATCTGCTCCGACAACGTCTACGGTGGCACGCAGCGTGTCTTCGACAAGGTGCTGTCAAATTATGGGCTGACCTTCACGTATGTCGACTCCAGCGTGGCAGAGAACGTCGCGCGGGCGATTCGTCCGGAGACGAAGCTCGTCCACATCGAGACGCCGACGAATCCGATGATGGCAATCACGGACATTCGCGCGGTCGCGGACATCTGCCATGCAAAAGGCGTGGAGCTAAGCGTCGACAACACGTTTCTGTCGCCATATCTGCAGCAGCCGATTCCGCTGGGCGCGGACATCGTGATGCACTCGACGACGAAGTTCCTGAACGGCCACTCGGACGGGCTGGGCGGCGTGCTGGTGTGCACGAAGCCGGAGCAGGCCGAGCGGTTCCGGTTTGTGCAGAAGTGCACGGGCGGTATTCTGTCGCCGTTCGAGAGCTACCTGCTGCTGCGCGGGGTCAAGACGCTGGCGGTCCGGATGAAGCAGCACGATGCGAACGGGCAGGCGGTGGCGGAATTTCTGGCCGGGCACAAGGCGGTGGAGAAGGTCTTCTATCCGGGGCTGAAGTATCATCCGCAACACGAGCTGGCGAAACGGCAGCAGAGCGGCTTTGGATCGATGATCTCGATCGAGCTGGGCTCGTTCGAGCGGGCCAATGCGTTTGCGAAGCGGCTGAAGCTCGGTTTCCTGGCCGAGTCGCTGGGCGGCGTGGAGACGCTGATCTGTCATCCCGCGACGATGACCCATGCAGCCGTGGGGCCTGAGGGGCGGGCGAAGCTTGGAATCACGGACGGGCTGATGCGAATCTCCGTCGGCATCGAGGACGTTGAGGACATCATCGCCGACCTGGATCAGGCGCTGGCAGGGTGACCCCTCCCCATCGTTTTCGCGCAAAGTATTCAAAATATTTGACTTATTGAGACACCCCCTGCGCCGCACGTTCGCGTGCAAAAGAAAAGCCCCCGAATTGCTTCGGGGGGCTTTCTTTTCTCTTGTTCTAGTTTAACAAAAGGCAGATAACTGATCGGCAGTTGATATATCCCGTAATATCAACTACTTCGACCGAATCGAGACTTGACAGCTATTTGCTGCAAGCGTGACCGTGGTCGGCGTGGGCACCCATGGCCTTGGCATCAGCCTCGGACATGTACTTCCCTTCCTTGGTCTTGCCGTAGTACTTGGAATCGGGGCAGTGATAGACCTTGGAGGAGGTGTTGACCCAGACCATACCGGGGCCACCGCCGGGAGCCTGCGCCATGTTCGCTGTGGAGGCCTTGGCGGTTTTTGCTGCTGCGGCAGGAGCAGCAGCGGGTGCCGCAGCAGGGGCTGCCGGAGCAGCAGCGGCGGGAGCCGCCGTCTTGGCTGCGGCGGGAGCTGCAGCAGGCGCAGCCGCGGGAGCAGCTGACTTGGATGACGTGGAGGCAGCGTACCACTCTTTGACGCCCTGATGGCCACGGCATGCGCCGCTCTTGCTGGCGGAAGAGGTGTAGGTCCCGTCTTTACATTGTCCGGTGGAGCCTGCCGGAGCCTGTGCCAGAGCGGCGTGGGCCAACGACAGGGAGGCGGCAACTGCCAGAAGTCGGAGAGCTAGTTTCATTGAGTCATCCTTTCAATCTTCGCGAATAGACGCATAAATGTATTGCCTGCTACGACCAGCGTAGCGGCCATGATGGTACGCCTAACCCTGCCCTCTGTCATCGGAAAAACAATGCGATGCCCACCTAAAGTCATACCCGGAGGTGACCGATAAAGCACCCTACAGCCCGGCGGGAAAGCCCGGCAGCGTTCCCCTTTCGGGGGATAGCCCTGTGGAAGTTCCATGCCTAGGCTGTGGATAACTGGAGGCAAAGGACGTTATGCAGACATCCATGTTGGTGAGCTGGCGCAGCCGGAGCCGGGAAAGCAAACCGGAGTACTCCTGGACGCCGCGCACCGTGAGTTTCTTTGATAAGCACCCCGTAGGAGAGATCGTCCGGGGTTTGGTGTTCTCGTCGGTACTGTGGGGTCTGCTGGCGGTCGGCGTGTATGCGGTGTACTCGATGGTTCTGGGTGCGCGGTAACAGGTTTCCAGCTGCAATGGATTTCGCGAGTCGAGAGGTCACATCCGAGTCATGGTTTGTGGCTCGGCGAGCAAATGCTAGTTCCTCCCTTCGCTCGGAATGACCGCTTCCATTCAATAAGACTTCCAAAGAGCACCCCCATCCAAAGATTGGACGCCCCGCCGATACATGGCAGCCTTGTGTGCGGTGCGTTAACATCGCATAGTGCAGCCATCGACGCCGCAAAGCTATTGGATTGGGTTCCATATCTTCGTCTTCACGTTGATGGCGGCGGAACTCATCTACGTCCGCTGGCAGCGCTCGCGGCGTCCGGCTGAGGAGACCCTTCAAACCACCTCAATTGCTGCGACTGCGCTATGGGTGGGTGCTGCGCTGGTGTTTGCCCTGTTTGTGCTGCGAGCGATGGGCGGAGACGCCGCGACGCAGTACCTGGCTGGGTATGCTATTGAAGAAGCACTGTCGGTCGATAACCTCTTCGTCTTCCTGCTGCTCTTTAAGTTGTTCCGCATCGATGCGCCGCACCAGCCGAAGGTACTGTTCTGGGGTGTCGTAGGTGCGATTGTGATGCGAGGCGCCTTTATCGCCGCGGGCATCGAGCTGATGACGCGGTTTGAATGGGTGAGCTACGTCTTTGCCGTGGTGCTGTTGATCGCAGCCGTCAAGCTGGTGCTTCCTGAAGACGAGGCCAAGAAGGACGAGCTGCCGCGTTGGCTGAAGTGGATTTCAGAGCTGCATCCGGTGAGTCTGCGGCAGGACCGCTTTGTGGTGCGAGAGAACGGCAGACGGATGATGACGGTGCTGCTGCTGGCGCTGATCGCGATTGAGGTAACGGACCTGGTCTTTGCGATCGATTCGATTCCGGCGGTGCTGTCGATCACGCGACAGCCATTCCTGGCGTATACGTCGAACATCATGGCGGTAATGGGGCTACGGTCGCTGTATTTCCTGCTGGCGCATCTGCTGACGCGGTTGAAGTACCTGCATTATGGATTGGCAGCGGTATTGGGATTCGCGGCGGTGAAGATGCTGGCAGCGCACTTTTACACGATTGCTCCGATGACTTCATTGGCGGTGATTGTGACGATGTTGGGCATTACTGTGGCCTTGTCTTTACTGCGGCAGCCTGCGACGAAAGGCTAGTTCTGACCAAGTTGTGAATATGTGTTGAATTGTGCCTGTCTTAAGGAAGGACTCAGGCGCGCTTTATAGAAAATTACAAGCACACATGACACGATCTTCTTCTCACGCAACACTGAAAGCGCTGCGATTGCTGCATCTTTACATCGGTGTATTCACTGCGCCGGCACTGCTTTTCTTTGCCTTCACGGGAGCTCTGCAGACGTTCAGCTTGCATGAGACGACACGCGGCAGCTCGTATCAACCGCCGGAATGGGCTATGGTTTTGGCGCAGATTCACAAGAAGCAGACACCCGTAGTGGTCAAGAAGCCGTCTGCTCCAAAGGCCGATGTGAAGAAGTCCGAGGGCCCGGCTGCGCAGGGCGGCGAGCAACAGCACGAGCGAGAGGCACCGCGTCCTGCAGGGCGTCAACACCATCCACTTCCATTGAAGATTTTCTTCCTGATCGTGTCGATTGGATTGGCGCTCTCGACTGGAACAGGAATCTACATGGCCTACAAGTACGCCCGCAATAGAAGTCTCATCACTGCGCTGCTGGTGCTTGGGGCCATCCTTCCGCTGGTGCTGGTGCTGATCTAGGCAAAGCTGGGTTCGAGTGACTCCGTGAAGATGAGCTGGCCGTTGCGCATGATGGAGTGACGCGCGACGGTGTCGTGCTGCGGGTAGTCGTTGCGGTAGTGCGCGCCGCGGCTCTCGTGCCGCGCGAGTGCGCTGGCAGTGATGATGGACGCGATGGTGTGCAGGTTGCGGGCTTCGATGGCGCGACGAGTGAGTCCCTGGGGCATTGTGGCGGCGAGCGCATGGAGAGTGCGTTGCATGGTTTCGAGCCCGTTGGCGTCGCGGAGCAGGCCCGCATATTTCCACATGTTGGAGCGGAGATCTTCGATCCAGCGCTCGGTGTTGGCGTCGGAGGTCGCGCCTTCGGATACGGGTATGGACGTCGTGGCCGTGCGCTCGATGGAGGGGAGACGAGAGGAGTCGGCGATCATCGCATCGGCTGCGAGCGCCCCGAAGACGAGGCCTTCGAGCAGCGAGTTGGAGGCGAGGCGATTGGCTCCGTGGACGCCGGTGCAGGCGGCCTCGCCTGCGGCGTAGAGGCCGGGGAGCGTGGTGCGTCCGTGGACGTCGGTGAGGATGCCTCCCATGAGGTAGTGCGCGGCGGGGCGGACGGGGATGAGGTCGCGGTTGAGCTCGAGCCGATATTTGGCGAGGAACTGCGAGATGCCAGGGAAGCGCGCGTGAAGGTCCTTCTTGACGTGGCGCATGTCGAGGTAGACGGGGCCGTCCATGCTTTCGTGCGTGATCGCGCGGGCGACGACGTCGCGCGGTGCGAGCTCGAGGAGAGGGTGGTAGCGCTGCATGAAGCGCTCGCCGTGTGCGTTGACCAGGTACGCTCCTTCGCCGCGAAGGGCTTCGCTCATCAGAAAGCGGGGTGCCTGGGGCTGCGAGAAGGCGGTGGGGTGGAACTGGTAGAACTCCATATCGGAGATGGCAGCACCGGCTCGGTAGGCCATGGCGATGCCGTCTCCGGTGGCGACGGCCGGATTGGTGGTGTCGGAGTAGACCTGGCCTGCGCCTCCGCTGGCAAGCAGGGTGGCGCGGGCGCGCACAGCGAGGATGCCGCCTTCGCCGTCGAGTAATGTTGCTCCGGTGACGCGGCCTGCTTCGACGATGAGGTCGATGCCGGTGGTCCACTCCATCAGGCGGATGGATGGAATCTCGCGGACGTGGCGCAGGAGGGAGACGGCGATCTCGCGTCCGGTGGCGTCGCCGTTGGCGTGAAGAATGCGTGAGCGCGAATGCGCGCCTTCGCGGGTGCGCATAAGCTGGCCATCCTCGCGGTCAAAGGCTGTGCCCCAGTCGAGGAGCTCCTGCACGCGCTGCGGGCCTTGTTCGACGAGAACGCGGGCGGCTTCGGGATTGACCAGGCCATCGCCTGCGGCCAGCGTGTCTTCGTAGTGGAGGCTTACGTCTTCGTCGCCACCCATGGCGACGGCGATGCCTCCCTGGGCGTAGGCGGTGTTGGATTCAGCCAGGTTTTCTTTGGTGACGACGAGCACGGAGCCGGTGCGGGCGAGACGGATGGCAGCACTAAGGCCGGCGATTCCGGCACCGATGACGAGAAAATCTACCTGCTGGGCATGAAGATCACTGACGTGGTGATCGCTGGCGGGGTCTATCGACACGGACGTTCCTCTCCCTTAAGGATACTCGTTCGCAAGAGCCGACGAGGTCCTTAACGATAGGATGAAGATATTGTGCCAGTGATTCCTCTCAAGACACCCAGCGCCAGCTACGAGATTATGATTGCGTCCGGTTTGTTGAAGACGCTTCGAGCACGGTTGAAGAAGATCAAGGGCGGCAAGCCATACCGGGTCTTCATTGTGACCTCGCCGGAGATCTGGGGGCTGTGGGGCAAGCGGATGCTCGCTTCGTTTGCGAAGAACGAGCAGCCGACGGTGTTGTTTATCCCTGCGGGGGAACGATACAAGCGCATGCGGACGATTGAGTCGCTCGCTGAGCAGCTTGCCGAAGCAGGCGCGGACCGCGATGCGCTGCTGGTGGCCTTTGGCGGCGGCGTGGTGGGCGACATGACGGGGTTCCTGGCAGCGATCTATATGCGCGGCGTACCGTACGTGCAGGTGCCGACGACGCTGCTGGCGCAGGTGGATTCCGCAATCGGCGGCAAGACGGGAACGAATCTTGCAGCAGGCAAGAACCTGGTCGGCAGCTTTCATCATCCGCTGGCCGTGCTTGCCGACACGGACGTGCTGGCGACGCTGCCTGCGGCAGAGCTTCGTGCCGGCTTGCAGGAGTCAATCAAGGCAGGCGTGATTCGCGATGCGAAGCTGTTTGCATATCTTGAGCGCAATGCCGATGCCGTGCTGCGGGGTGATGCGAAGGCGCTGACGCATGTCGTAGCGGCGAGCGTCCGCGTAAAGGCCGATGTCGTGGCGAACGATGAGAAAGAGTCCGGCCTGCGGATGATCTTGAACTACGGCCACACGCTTGGGCATGCGATCGAAGCAGCAACAGGCTACAAGCAATTGCTGCATGGCGAAGCAGTAGGCTGGGGAAGCATTGCCGCGACGCGGCTCGGCTGGATGCGTGGAATGATCACGGAGCGCGAAGCCGAACGCATCATTGCGTTGATCCTGAGCTATGGTCCGCTGAGCGAGTTTCGCGCAACGGCAGAAAAGCTGGTCGCCTTGACAGCGAATGACAAGAAAAATCGCAGCGGCTCGCTGAGCTTTGTTCTGCCACGAAAGATCGGTGAAGTTGCCATCGTTCGCGACGTGACACGCGAGGAGATGCTGGCGGCTGCGGAGTGGATGCTGGAGCTGATGCGATACGAGACGGCAGTCACGAAGCCACTGGCGAAGAAGAGAGCGTGATGACAGTGACGGCCCAGAGAGAACACGAGGTCTCGACCGGAGCACGGCCTGCCGGCGCGACAAGCGAGGCCAGCGCTGCGGCGAATGTGCAGCAGATGTTTGACTCCATCGCACCGCGTTACGATCTGCTGAATCATCTATTGTCGGTCGGACTGGATCGTAGGTGGTGGGCGCGTGCAGCGGCAAGTTTTCGCAATGTACTGGCGCGGCCTGAAGCCAGTGTGCTGGACCTGTGCTGCGGGACAGGAGACATGGCGCTGGCGTTGATGAAGTACCGTCCAGCGGGCGTGGGCGAAGCTCCTCTGCTGGCGGTGGATTTTTCACCTGAGATGCTGGCGCGCGGCAGACAGAAGTTCGTTTCGCACAATATTGTGGCTATCGAGGCGGACGCGATGCATCTGCCAATGGCCGATGCGTCGTTGGATCTGGTGACCTCGGCGTTTGGGTTCCGTAATCTCGCCAACTACGATGACGGGCTAGCCGAGTTGTTTCGTGTGCTTAGGCCGGGCGGGCAGATCGGGATCCTGGAATGCAACCAGCCGGAGGGCGTGACGGGCGCGCTCTACAATCTGTACTTCAAGCGGATTCTTCCAGTGGTTGGTGGAATGATCTCCGGTGATGCGGCCGCGTACAAATACCTGCCAGCGTCGGTGGAGCGTTTCCCTCGCCCGCCGCGCATGCTGGAGATGATCCGTTCGGCTGGCTTCAGGAACGCTTCGTGGACGGGCTATACCTTCGGTACTGCAGGGCTTTACCGCGCCACAAAACCCTAAACAGAACATGGTGCGCCGAGTCTCGCCAGCATTTAGGATTGAGGCTCGATGAGCTATACGGCGATTCCCGAGAAGACCCGCGAGACGCAGACGGAAAAGCGCTCCGCGGCGTGGTTTTCTGTGCTCGCCGCACTGGGAATTACGCTGTTGAAGTTTCTGACGGGCGTGCTGACCGGATCGCTAGGTATGCTGTCGGAGGCAGCGCACTCGACGGTAGACCTGGTAGCGGCGGGAATTACGCTGTTCTCCATTCACGTCTCTGACCTGCCTGCGGACGATACCCACAATTACGGGCATGGCAAGGTGGAAAGCCTGTCGGCCTTTGTAGAAGCCGGCTTGATGCTGGGCTCGTGCGTGTGGATCGTCATGGAAGCGATCAAGCGCATCGCCTATCACGAACGGCTGGCGCTTTCGTTTTCGATATGGCCCTTCGTTGTGCTGCTGCTTTCGATCGCCGTTGATTTTACGCGCTCGCGCAGGCTGCACCAGATTGCGCAGGAGCATGCCAGCCTTGCGCTCGAGGCCGATGCAATTCACTTCAGCACGGACATCTGGTCGTCGCTTGCTGTACTGATCGGCCTGTTCGCATCGTATGCAGGCAAGCGGTGGAACATACAGGGGCTGGAGCTTGCCGATCCCATCGCTGCACTGATCGTCGCGGCGATTATTTTGAAGGTGACATGGGGACTGGGGCGAAAGACGATCGATGCTCTGCTGGATGCAACGCCCGCTGAGACACGCGAGGCGACGCGGCGTGAGTTGATCCGCGATCTGACGTCCATCGACGGCGTGCTGGTGGTGAATCGCCTGCGCACGCGGCGGTCGGGTTCAAGCTACTTCGCCGACCTGACGCTGGGGCTTGCGCGCAACCTGACGTTTCAGCGCACGGAGCAGATCTCTTCCGAAGCAACGGCAATTGTCGGCCGACATCTCCCCGGTGCCGATGTGGTGATTCACGCCGTGCCCATGGCGCCGGTAGCGGAGAGCGTGCACGATAGAATCCGCGCTGTCGCTTCGCGGATGAATCTCACGATTCACGACGTTACGGTGCAGAAGTTCGGCGGCGAGCTGCACCTGGAGCAGCATCTTGAAGTGAAAGAGACGATGCCGCTAAAACAGGCGCACGAACTGGCGACGCTACTCGAAAGCGAGATACGGCGCGAAGTCCCGGAGGTTGCGTCGATTCTAACGCACATCGAGAGCGAGCTGGAGACGATTGAACAGCTCGAGTCGCAGGAGCAGGACCGCCAGCTTGAGATTCGGCTTCGCGATGTGGCCGAGGGCTTTCCTGAGATACTGGATATTCACGATGTTGTTGTCACTCGCATCGGTGCGCATCTGAAGGTGAGCTGTCATTGCACGATGCCCGATGGCATGCCGATGGCGAAGGTACATGAGGTGATTACGGCGCTGGAAAATGCATTCAAGATGCAGGCGCCAGAGGTGGACCGCTTGTTGATTCACCCGGAGCCGGAGACGGATAACGAGCGATGAAGGTACGCATACGCATTGTGAAGTGGCGGGCCATCCGGCGCTTCTTCAACCTGGTGCTTGGCGGCCTGTCGATGATCGTTGTGGCGATGATATCGGCGTTTCTTGCGATGCGTCTGGCAATTCACGGGCGCGAGGTGAAGGTGCCGGACCTGTCGCACATGACGATCTCGGAGGCAAGCCGCAAGGCCAGCTCGATGGGGTTGCGCCTGCAGCTTGAGAATAAATTCTATTCGCCGACGACACCTCCGGGGCAGGTGCTGGCGCAGTATCCGTCGCCGGGCACAGTTGTGCGGCGCCAGTGGCCGGTGCGCGTAACGGAGAGCCTGGGAACGCAGCAGGTCTCGGTTCCGGATCTCTCGGGACAGGGCGAGCGATCGATGGCCATCAATCTGCGCAGATTGGGACTGGAGCTGGGCACGGTGGGCCACATCGCTGCTCCCGGCCCTGCGGGTATTGTCGTGGCGCAGACACCTCCGCCGAATGCGCAGGGGATCGACAGGCCGCGCGTGAGCGTACTGTTGAGCGAGCCTGAGGACGCCACATCGGACTCATTCGTGATGCCATCGCTCGTCGGCCTTTCCATCTCAGGCGCCTATGCGCGTGCAGGAGCAGCAGGGTTGCGCATCGTGAGCGCCGAAGATGTCACGCCATCGACAGCTTCGGCCGCTCCAGCAACCGGAACGCCTGCACCGGCTGCTCCTGCGCCGATGGTCGCCCTTGGACCGGGCATCGTTGCATCGCAAAGTCCACTGGCGGGACATAAAGTCTCGCGTGGAGATCAGGTCAGGCTGTCTCTGGTGCACTAGGTTGCATCACGAAACACGCTCGAAGAGCGCCGCGAAGAAGCCATCTCCAGGGTGTGTGCCCGGCAGGGTGCGCAGATAGCTGCCGCGTGTTGCCATAGGAAGCACCTGCTGCAATAAGCCGTCGTTCTGAAGTCGTATGAGTAGAGGCTCAAGCGGCAGGATGCGAAAATTTCCCTGTACACCGCGGATGGCTATCACCTCTTCGGCAACCTGTTCACATTCTTCAGGCTCAAGCGAGCAGGTGGAATAGAGCAAGCGGCCTGCAGGTGCGAGACGCGACAGTGCAGCGCGGAGAATCTTCTGCTGGCGTGTACGCTGGCGCGAGAGGTCGGCGGGCGTGAGGCGAAAGCGTATCTCGGGATTGCGTGCGAGTGTACCGGTTCCGCTGCAGGGAACATCGCAGAGGACGAGATCGAAGTTGTCGATTGATGGCGGAGGCTCCGTAGCATCGGCCTGCTCGACACGGACTTTGGACGCATAAGGGTCTTGGTTGAGGCGTGTTCGCATCGCGGTCAGGCGACGTGGGCTGACATCGGTGGCGAAAATCTCTGCATGCGGCAGGCGATGGGCGAGAATGAGAGTCTTGCCACCAGGAGCGGCGCATGCATCCCAAAGTCGCGTAGCCTGTGGAGCCGAAGCAGCAGCCAGTTCGGCTACCAGACGTGAGCCGTCGTCGGTGTGCGGCAGATCTGGATCAGCAGCGAAAAGAACAGGCGCGGCAGGCTCAGCCTGATCGGCCTCGCAGATTTTGATCGCTGCAGCGCGACCGTAGCTTTTAACCCAACGCTCAACAAGCCACAGCGGATGCGCGAGCCTCTGCGCAAACGTCGCGGTCGATTCATGCAGTGGCTTGCCTGGGAACTTTTCGCGCGTAAGTCTGCGCAGGATGGCGTTCACCATGCCGGCTGCGTGCGGGTTGCCGTTCTGCCGCGTCAGTTCGACGCTCTCATTAAGCGCAGCGTGCGCCGGGATGCGATCGAGTTGAAGCAGTTGGAAGGCTCCGAGGCGAAGCGCGATGGCGACAGGCTCGGCAAGACGCTGATCGGGCCGCTGCAGTAACGATTGAATGCGGGCGTCGAGCGCGATCTGCCAGCGCAGCGTACCCATAACGAGCGTCGTCGCAAGGTTGCGGTCCTCGGGAGAGAGCTTCGCTGTATGCGCAGAGTGAAGCAGGTCGTCGCTGTTCCCTTTGCCAGCGGCGACAAGCGTCAGTATTTCGAATGCGGCGACGCGTGCGGGCGAGACAGGCTTCGATGGAACGGAGTTTTTGGCGGCAGGTTTAGGCAAGATAGATTTCTTTCAACCTTAAGAATATCTCTGCCCAAGCCTAAGCGGACTACGCACTCTTGCGCCAGTCTCCGGGAGGTTGCCCGACGCGCTGGCGGAAGCTGCGGACGAAGTTGACCGGGGAGCGGAAGCCCGTCATCAGGGCGATCTCCTGCACCGGCAGCGTGCCGGTACGCAGCAGGCCTTTGGCGCGCTCGATGCGCTGGTCGAGCAGGTACTGATATGGAGTCTGTCCCGTAGCGGCGCGGAACTCACGCGCAAAATGAAAAGGACTCAAGCCTATCTCGTGCGCCATCGCTTCCAGGCGCAGGTCATCTCCGATATTTTCCGTGATGTACTCCATCACACGGCGAAGCCGAGGCACGGGCATGCCGCCTTTGACTTCTCCTAAATCGACGGCATCGGCCGCATGGCGGCGCAGCAGATGGCTCGCGAAGCTGATCGTCACCAGGTCGGCATAGAGACCGCCGAGCGGCCAGCCAGCGGCGGCTTCGCGTCCCATCTCAGCAACAAGCCGCTGTAATGCAGGATCGTGCAGCGACCAGTGGCTGGTGAACTCCGCCGGCAAGAGCTCCGACGCATCCGTCATCTCATCGAGCACACTGGAGCGAAAGGAAAGGATGAGGCGCTCTGAGGCTCCATGCCAGACGATGCGGTCGCGGGTCCCTGGCGGCAGCAGAATCATGGAGCCAGGCGCTGTTCTCTCCACGCCATGTCTGCCCTCCGACCACCACTCCACAGGCTCCTCACCGCTGATCTGCAGGTGCAGACAGAACTCGCGGTGCTCATGCTGGGGTATCTCGCTGACGGAGACCGTGTGGCGCTCCAGCAGAACTCCCCGCCACGGTTGTTCCTTGCCGATAAGCGGGGCAGACGGCAGCAGTGGAACCAGATGACTGTCCCGCAGCACGGAGATTCGGTTTCTGCCGTCGTCCCTCACCTCTTAAGGATGCTCTCGGCGGGCAGATGAGGCAAACAGCTTTATCGCAAGAATTGCATATCGCGGGCTGGGGCAGGGGGCATCCTTTATAGCGGAGGGATGCCATGAAGAGGCTGACCGATCTGGTAAGTGAAGGCTTTATATGGGGCGTGGGAATCACACGGCCGCGTCCGGGCCAGGAGCGGCGCGCTGCCATCTACATCACGACGACGCTCATCGCCAGCGTACTTGTTGCCGTTGCAATGTTTATCTTCCTGTTGGGAAGGCTGTAACGCTATTCGCCGAGCCGCTCGCCGGAGTTGATCTGGAAGCCGCGAAGCAGGTCCGCTGCCAACATGCGCCGCTTCCCTTCCAGTTGCACCTCGTCGAGCTCGATCGCGCTCGACTGTCCGCAGCCGACGAGAAGGTGGCCATCGTGAAGATGGATCATCCCGGGCTCGAGTGGCGCTGTATGTTGTACGGTATGCAGCCGGTGCACGATAAGTTTCTTGCCGCGTAGAAGCGTATGCGCGCCGGGCCACGGTTGGAAGCCGCGCCAGCGGTTGTAAATCTGGTGAGCCGTGCGGGTGAAATTGATACGGCCATCGTCTCGCGTGAGGATCGGCGCGTGCGTGGCGAGAGCGTGGTTTTGGGGCTCGGGAAAGAGCTCACCTGCATCCAGACGCTGGAGCGTTTCCACCATCAGTGGCGCCCCCACGGCTGCGAGATTCTCATACACCTCAACGGCGGTCTCTTCTTCGCCTATAGGGACAGCCTGCGCCAACAGCATGGGGCCGGTGTCGAGCCCGGCGTCGAGATGCATGGTCGTCACTCCGGTGACGGTTTCGCCATTGGCGACGGCCCACTGGATAGGAGCGGCTCCGCGATATTTGGGCAGCAGCGAGCCATGCAGATTGATGTTGCCGAAGCGCGGCAGATCGAGCATCCACTGCGGAATGATACGTCCGTAAGCAACAACGAGGATAGCGTCGGGCGCAATGGACTCCAGTTCGGCGCGAAGCTCGGCGTTGTTCTTGATCTTCTCGGGCTGGAGAACAGGAATACGATGAGCCAACGCAGTCTGCTTGACCGGCGGTGCCTGCACCTGCTGGTCGCGCCCTACAGGGCGATCGGGCTGCGTGATGACGAGCGCAACCTGATGGCCTGCGGCGATGACAGCCTCAAGCGTGGGGACAGCGAATTGCGGTGTGCCGCAGAAGACGAGTTTCATCGTGTCCAACGTTCGCGGGTTTGCTGCATGAAACGGCTACCATTCGCCGTTCTTGATCAGCTTTTTGATCTTGCGGACGGTGAGGTCTTTCTTCAGGCGGCTGAGGCGGTCGATGAAGAGGATGCCGTCGAGGTGGTCGATCTCGTGCTGGAAAGCGCGGGCTAGCAGCTCCTCGCCCTCGATCTCGAACCACTCGCCGTTGACGTCCTGTGCACGCACCTTGACCTTTGCCGCGCGCTTCACCTTGTCGCGAATCTCGGGAAGAGAGAGGCAACCCTCTTCTTCGCACTGCTGGCCCTCGCGTTCGATAATTTCAGGATTGATCAGAACGATCTTTTCTTCCGGGTTCTTCTTGAAGCTGACATCAATGACGGTCAGCCGCTGCGAAAGTCCAATCTGCGGCGCGGCCAGGCCGATTCCCTGTGCCTCGTACATCGAGGCAAACATGTCGTCGACCAGTGTCTTCAGCTTTTTGTCGAAGACCGTAACCGGCTCGCCTTTTTTAGCGAGAACGGGGTCAGGATACTTCACAATCTCGTAGATCGTTCCCTTGTGTTCGGGTGTGTTTTCAGTCTTTGCCACGTTCAGAATGCCTTTATCTGCTCTAAATAACCTTTGTAGTTGCGCTCCAGCTCAGTAAGCGAATCGCCGCCGAATTTTTCGAGCACCACACGCGCCACAGCAAGCGCCACCATGGCCTCGGCGGCAACGCCAGCAGCCGGCACGACACAAACGTCAGAGCGCTCATAGGCCGCCTTGACCGGTTCGCGCGTCTCAAAGCTGACCGAACCCAGCGGACGGCGCAGTGTGGAGATAGGCTTCAGATAACCACGCACGATGACGTCCTCCCCGTTGGAGATGCCGCCTTCGAGTCCACCCGCATTGTTGTGCTCGCGCGAGAACTTCGTGAAGTTCTCTTGAGCGCCCTCGTAGCCGATGGCATCATGCACCTCGGAACCGACGGACTCAGCAGCCGTAACGCCGCGTCCGATTTCAACGGCCTTGACTGCCTGCAAGCTCATCACGGCTTGAGCAAGAATGCCGTCGAGGCGCTCGTCCCAGTTGACATGCGTGCCAACGCCGGGAGGCAGGCCGTGAACAACGACTTCAAAGACGCCACCAACGGTATCACCGGTGCGGAGGACGGCATCAACCTCTGCCTTCATACGCGCCTCATCCTCGGGGTCCACGCAGTTCAGCAGAACTTCGTCTTTCTGCGAGAGCGCGACGATCTCCTCCCACTTCGCCGTGCGCCGGAGTTCTGCTTTGCCGACGCGGATGACGTGCGAGAGCACTTCGATGCCAAGGGCGCGCAGCAACAGCTTCGCAAGCGCGCCGGAAGCGACACGCGCAGTTGATTCGCGCGCGCTGGCGCGTTCGAGCACGTAACGGGCGTCGGGGAAGTTGAACTTCAGTGCACCTGCAAGATCGGCATGGCCGGGACGCGGCGAAGCGACGGCCTTGTGCTTGGCCGGGTCGCCTTCTTCAACCGGCAGAATCTCGGTCCAGTTTTTCCAGTCGTTGTTGGCGATGGTCATCGCGACGGGAGAGCCGATGGTCTTGCCGTGGCGCACACCGGAGAGGATGTGAGCCGCATCGCGTTCGATCCGCATGCGTCCGCCGCGACCGTAGCCCTTCTGACGCCGCCAAAGCTCGCGGCTGATGAACTCCTGATCGACCGGAACACCGGCCGGAAGTCCGCTGACCAGGGCGACGAGGCTCTCGCCGTGGCTCTCACCTGCAGTTGAAAAACGTAACATGTCTACTACGATTCTAATGCCTTCGAGCGAAAGGCACTTGCGGCCGCTTCAGCGGGGCTGGGGCGCTCCCTGCACATACGGTTCTTTGGAGTTCCCGGGGCCGCCGACGAACTGCAGCGTCGGGATGCGCTCGCTCATCTCCGGCAGCGCCGGAAAGGGCTGATGCGGTTCGGCCTGGTACCAGTAAGCGACGGAGGAGTAGTTGTCGGAGCGTGAGTTAGCGTGGCCGTGCTCGATCGTCGCCCGCATGGATTTCTTGAAGGGTATAGGCGAATCGAGATGGAAGCGGTAGACGCTGGAGCGCGAACCTGCTACCTCCGCACCGACCATGGGCGATCCGTGCAGGGGAAACTGTGCCGGGCCACCGAAATCCCATGCGCCGAGGAAGTAGTCCTCCGAACCGGTGCCGACCATGGCTGGTGTCGTGGCATCGTCGATGAAGAACATGTCGTTGCCTTCGCCCCACCATCCATCCTGGTTCTGAAAGACGGACATAGTGACGCCGACGAACTGGCCGTGACCTTGAGCCTCAAACCAGACGTAGTTATCTTTGCCATCGAGGTTGCGGCGGTAGTTCACCTGCGGGTCGCCGTTGGAGTACCAGTCCTTCGCCCAGCCATGGTTGGGATAGGCCTGACGATAGTCGGCGTGAAAGTACAGCGTACCGGGAGGGAGCGGCTTTGCATCCTGCCGGTAATCGATGTTCCAGTACAGGCTGTTGACCGACATCTTGCCTTCGTTGGTGATGGTGACCCGCGCGTGTTTCGCGTACGGCATGGGGAACCAGCAGTTGAGCGATCTGTCTGACCCCGCGCTGAGCACAGCCGACTGCCAACCGTAGTACATCCCGTTGCCCAGGCCGAAGAAGTCGCCGATCGGCGCTTCCACGCTGGGCGACTCCTCACCGTCCCAGTAAATGCGCATTACGATGCGCTTCAGGTGATACGGCTCCGGTGCGTTGATCGTGAACCACATGTGTGAGATCAAACCGGGACCATCGACATCGAGGATCGACAGCGTCTGCCCGGGAGTAAGCGTGCGATAGTCTGCGTTGGCTCCCGTAGCCTCACGGCTCGATGACCGATGGAGCGTATAGGTCTGCTGCTGCGTGGGGTCGGGCATCCAGGATGGAATCTGCGCCTCTGCAAAGGCTGCGCTCAACAGGAACGTTGTCGCCAGAATCGCTCGAATACGCATCAATGGCTCCTCTATTTAGCAGATCGCGAACGCAGCTCGAAAACTGCACGAGGAGTATAGCAATCGAACTTAGCGGATTGGGATGGAGTCCGCGCCGGTAATGGGCAGCATCTCCTGCGAGGCAGAACCGGTCTCAGCCTGCGAAGCAGGCGGCGCGGAGCCAGCCTCCTCTTTAACCCATGCCTGCGAGTTGAAGAGCGCTCGCTCCATCGAACGGACCCAGTCAGTGACCTCACCGGGGCCTTTGCCCTGCGACTCCGCGTTGGCGAAGGCGTTGCGCAATGTCTGCATCTTGGCCTCGAGATCGTCGAGCGTGTTCAGCAGCAATGCCTCGGGCGTCATCGGCAATTTCGGCGAGCCGAACTCATATTTGCCGTGGTGCGAAAGGATCATGTGCTCGACAAGGATACGAATCTTCTCAGGGAATGGCTCAAGCTGGCGAACCTTCTCCAGCAGCATGCCTTGCGCGATGCTGATGTGGCCGATCAACTGGCCCTCAAGCGTATAGCCGAAGCTGGACTTCCAGTGCAGCTCGCGAATCTTGCCGATGTCATGCAGAATCGCTCCCGTAACCAGCAGGTCGGGATCGACCTCGGGATAGAACGGCGCGTTGGCCAAACAGACACGTACAAGCGTCAGCACATGCTCCAGCAAACCGCCGATCCAGGCATGGTGCAGCATCTTGGCCGCGGGCGCCGTGCGATAGGCAGTAGCGATCTCCGGGTCGTCGAGAAAAGAGAAGACGAGACGTTTGAGGTCGGGATTCGTAAAGCGCGATACATAGCCGCGCAGCTCGCTCCACATCGCATCGATATCGAAGTGCGTGACCGGCAGATAGTCGGCCGGATCGATCTCGCTCTCCGCGGCAAAGCGAATACGCTGCAATGCCATCTGAAATTTGTTTTGATAGCGCGAGATCTGGCCCTGTGCCTTGACGTAGCAGCCTTCCGTGCACGGCGCGATGGAGTCGGCAAAGTCTTCCCACATCACGGCGGGCATCGAGCCGGTCTTGTCCGTGAGCGTAGCCGTCAGAAACTGGCCACCGCCCTGACGTTTTTCGCGAATCTGAAACGACGAGAGGACAAAATAGGAGGTCACGATGCAGTTGTCGAAGCGCGCTGCATCGGCGATGAAGAAGTCTTTCATTAGGACAAGAATAACTCCCGAAAACAGGAACGCGAGAGACGATGCTCTCGCGTTCCTTGTTCGTACCGTGAAATGGGGTTAGTTATTTGGCTGCGGCGCCGGTGCAGGCGGATTCTGCTGCGGTGTCGTGGTCTGAGGAGCAGGAACCGGCTTTGGAGTGATGCCGGCAGGCGTTGCGCCCAAATTCGGATTCACCGTCGGATCAGGCGCTGGTGCATCCGTCGTCGGGGCTGTCGGCTTGTTCTGCAGCCTCTCCTTCGGCTCTCCCTTTGCGCGCTTCTTTTTCTTCTTGGTCGCAGTATCGCCATTCAGGCCAAGCGGAGTCGCCTGAGCAGACTTATCGGCCTTCTCCTGCGTTGTCTCCGGAGACGGCGTGAACGCTGCCTTCTGCTTCACGACAGCGTCTTTCCGCGCAGCCTTGTCGATGGCCTCGGTCTTGGCGCGATAGCTGTAACGCGTCTTGCCCGTATTCGTTGGCTTTGGAGCCAGCGGATCGGCGTCAGCCGAAGAGGTCAGCACCTGTGTGGTCGACTCCGTCGGCGCAATCGCCGTACCGGGAGCGATCGCAGAACCAGCATCGCCCACAGCAGCCTGCGTCGAGGAGGCCGTACCCGCACCTGCGCCTACAGCCGTCTCCTGCGGTCCGGGAGGCAACGCATTCCGCGGCGCCTGGCCGAAACGAATCTTTTCACGCTTAATCTTCTTCGGCTTCGATGGTTTCGAGCTGACCTTCGTCGCCGCCGGTGGAGTGGACGGAACATCCGCTGCAGCAACATCTGGGGTCGCAGCGCCTGCTGTAGCCGCATCCGCTGTGCCAGCCGCCGGTGCAGAAGCAGCGGGCAAAGCAGCCTTCGGCGCGGGAGCAGCCGGCGTGTTCTTCGCTACCGTCGAGAAGCGGCCACCGCGATCGAAGCGCTGCTTCTCCTGTGCCTGCTTCTTCTTCGGGACGGGCGGAGCGTACGCGCTAAAGACCGGCTTGGTCTGCCGTGGGCTGGCGCCGGAATCGACAAAGCCGGGCTTGATATCGATATACGCATCCTCGCGCAGCTTCGTCAGATACTCACGCAGGGCAGGCTGCATCGCCTGCATGTAGATCGCCTCCTGAATCTGAGGCTCGATGTCCTTGAGAGCGGGCACGCCGGCTTCCTGATGCTCGGTCACCTTCAGAATGACAAAACCCTGACGCGTGCGAATGGGAGCAGTCACACCTCCCGCAGGAAGCGAGAATGTCTGATCTTCGAGCACCTTCGCCAGAGCGCCACGCTTGAAGAGACCGAGATCGCCTCCCTGCGAAGCGGTGGGACCGCCCGAGTTGGCCTTGGCCAGCGCAGCGAAATCGTCGCCCGATTTGATCTTGGCAGCAATGCCCTCTGCCTTGGCCTGAGCCTGAGCGACTACGGCATCCGTTGCATCGGCGGGCGTTGGAACCAGAATTTCGCTCAGGCGAACCTGCTCCGGCTGCGCAAACTCATTCTTATGAGCGTTGTAGTAAGCCTGCTCCTGCCCCTGCGTCGGCTGAATGTGCCGTCCGACCTCGTCGCGCACGACCTGCTGGGTGAGGATGTTATTCCGAATATTCGCCTTAAAGTCCTCAAAGGAAACGCCTTGCTGACGCGCTGCCTTCTCGAGGTCTTCCATCGAATCCAGGTGATTCTGCTTGCGGATGTCGTCGAGGCGGCGGATGACCTCAGCATCGGCGTTCAGGCCGAGCTCCTTGGCGCGCGACAGCAGCAGCTGCTGGTCAATCATGTCGCGCAGCAGGTTCTTCTGGCGGTCGGCAACTTCCTGCGGAGAAGCCTGATTCTGCTGATTTTCCGTCGTAAGCTGCTGCTCGCTGCGCTCCAGGTCGCTGCGATTGATGATCTGGTCATTCACCCTGACGATCACGTCTTCCACCACAACCCCATTCGGAGTAATGGCTGGCGGGGTGGGCAGAGTCACCTGCTGCTGCGGAGCATTGGGAACCGCCAGCGGGCTCTGGTACCGCGGAGCCTGCGCCAGCACCGCTACCGGCAGCGCCAGCAGGCTAAGCCCGCGCACTGCCCTGAACTGCGAAATTCGAAAGATCATCGTCACCTGTATCAACTGGAGAGGGGCCACGGGCGCTTAAACCCGCATCCGCCTGCTGGTTGGACTCGTCCATCACGCAGACGGTATCCGTCCCAACATTCTAAACGTCCTGAGGCCGGTAAGCGAATCGGCGGCCGGGACACCCTTGGCGGCTCACCCGCCAGTGCTATACTCCGTCCAATCTGGGACGCGTCTATAGTTATTAGAAGAGCGTCCGGCGTGAGGTTTACGCACAGCCGCTCTCATTTGAGGTAAGCGAATCGATGGCACCCCGCACCCGCCGTGCACTGTACTCCGTCACTGTATTTCTGGCCACCTGCGCGGTGGCTGGATCGTTCATCAATCAGCGCGTCGCCGCTCAGTCTGCTACCGATGAGTCCACCCTGCGCGACAGTCTGCGGAATTTCACCAACGTCTACTCGCTGGTGGAGCAGAACTACGCCGACAAGATGACGACCGACAAGACCGACAAGGCCATCTACGACGGTGCCATTCCCGGCATGCTGCATGTCCTCGATCCGCACTCCAGCTTCTACGATCCCAAGGCCTACGCGCAGATGCGTGAGGACCAGCACGGCCGCTATTACGGCGTCGGTATGACCATCCAGCCGCAGCCGGACCCGACGGCCAAAGGTGGCACCAAGATCGTTGTTCTCTATCCCTTCGAAGGCACGCCCGCATACAAGGCTGGCGTACGGCCCGGCGACGTAATTCTCTCGGTCGACGGCAAGAGCACCGAGGGCATGGACTCCGCAGCCGTAGCCACCATGCTGAAGGGCCCGCGCAACACGCATGTGCTGGTAACGATGAGCCGCGAAGGCTCCGACAAGCCGCTTCAGTTCGACCTCGTGCGCGACGAAGTTTCGCGTCCCTCCGTCGATCTCGCTTTCATGATTCGCCCCGGTATCGGCTACATGCATGTCACCAACTTCATGGAGACGACCAGTCGCGAGGTAGGCGATGCGCTGGACAAGTTCGGCGACATCAATGGCCTGGTGATCGATCTGCGCGGCAATCCGGGCGGCCTGCTGAACGAAGCCGTCAATATGTCCGACAAGTTCCTGCAGAAGGGCCAGATCGTCGTCTCGCAGCGCGGACGCGCCTTCCCCGATCAGGTCTATCGTGCAGCGCATGGCTCCGATACAAAGTATCCGATCGTCGTGCTGGTCAATCGCAACACGGCATCCGCCGCCGAGATCGTCTCCGGCGCCTTGCAGGACCACGATCGCGCACTGATCGTCGGCGAAACAACCTTCGGCAAGGGACTGGTGCAGACCGTCTTCCAGATCACCGAGAACACCGGTCTCGCCCTGACCACGTATCACTACTACACGCCTTCGGGCCGCCTCATCCAGCGCAACTACAACAACGTATCGCTGTACGACTACTACTACGTGCGCGATTCAGCAACGCAGCCCAAGGACAAGGCGAACCTCGAAGTAAAGCTGACAGACTCCGGACGCACGGTGTACGGCGGCGGCGGTATTACGCCCGACGAGAAGATCGACAACCTCAAGTCGAACCGCTTCCAGGATTCTCTGGTGATCAAGTATGCGTTCTTCAACTTCAGCAAGCATTACCTGGCGCAGCATGGCTCCGTCAGCAAGGACTTCACGGTGGATGACGCGGTATTGCAGGAATTCAAGGCGTTCCTGAAATCGCAGAACATCGACTACACCGACCAGGACATCGCAGGCGTGCAGGACTGGATCAAGACCAGCATCAAGAGCGAGCTGTATACCTCGCAGTTCGGCCAGCTGGAAGGCTTGAAGGTGCGCGCTGAATGGGATCCGCAGATCTCCAAGGCCGTCTCCTTCATTCCCGAAGCGCAGAGCCTGCAGGAGCATCTGAAGCTCGCGCAGAAGACGAATCCTGCGAATCACTAAATCCCTTTGGTGAATCGCTAAACAAGCATTTCCCTGCGGCCACGCGCTATCCTCAAACAGAGCATGGCCGCTATCTCTTTAAGCACTGGTATCGCGCAGGACGAGTTCTTCATGCGGCGGGCCCTTGAGTTCGCCGCAAAGACGACTGCCCTCGCCAGCCCCAATCCTCAGGTAGGCTGCGTCATCGTCAGGCATGGAGAACTGCTCGGCGAAGGCGCGCATCTCTACGACAACTACGATCATGCCGAAATCGTCGCCCTCAAGCAGATCGCAGCGAAAAATCTCTCTTCGGCAGGAGCAACGGCCTACGTCACGCTTGAGCCCTGCAGCCACCACGGACGTACCGGCCCTTGCGCCGACGCGCTTATTGCCGCAGGCATCGCACGCTGCGTCGTAGCCACGACCGACCCCAATCCTCTCGTCTCCGGACGCGGCATTCAAAAACTGCGCGATGCCAACATCGACGTCGCCATCGGCGTTCTCCAGCAGCAGGCGCGTGACATCAACGAAGCCTTCGCCCACTTCATCCGTACGCACACGCCCTTCGTGACCCTCAAAGCCGCGCTCTCCGCCGACAACAAGCTCGCGCCGCCTTCCGCATCGCGACTCCCCGATCAGCCTCACTGGATCACCGGCCCCGCCGCGCGAGCCGAGGTACAGCGCCTCCGTCATGCCTCCGACGCAATCCTCACCGGCATCGGCACCGTGCTCGCCGACAATCCCCTGCTCACCGATCGCAGCGGACATCCGCGCCGCCGCCCGCTGCTTCGCGTCGTGCTCGACACGCACCTGCGCATTCCGCGCAACTCGCAGCTCGTCCGATCAGCCAACAAGGATCTGCTCGTCCTCACCAGCTCCGACGCGCCCGCCTATCATCGCGAGGCCCTAACGGCTGAAGGCGTCGAAGTCGCCGTGATTCCGGAACACGCAGGCCGCCTCTCTTTACCCGCGGCACTGGCTCTGCTCACCAAGCGCAAAATCCTCAGTGTTCTTCTCGAAGCAGGCTCCGACCTCAACGGAGCCTTTCTCGATCAGAACCTTGTCGACAAAGCCATCCTCTTCCACTCCACCGAAACTCTCGGCGAGCAGGCACTTCCCTTCGCCAACGGCATCGAAGCCGTATCCATCTTCGAGCAGTCGCTCCTGCGTTCCTCAACAACAACATACGGGCCCGATACCTGCATCACCGGCTACATCCACAACCCCTGGCCCGCGGAATAGCCGTTCCATCGCCTCCCCATTCCCTAGTACCCTGTATCTATGTTCACCGGCCTGATTGAAACCACCGGCACCGTCCTCTGCGTCACGCCGCATGCTGGCGTCACTCGCATTACTATCGGAGCTCCGGGCGGACTCGTCAGCCGCCTCAATACAGGCGACTCCGTCGCCGTCAGCGGAGTCTGTCTCACCGCACTCGACATCGAGCCGCACGCCTTCCCGCCACGCTTCTCCGCCGACCTCGCCGTCGAGACCATCTCCCGCACCACGCTCGCGCGCCTCAAGGCCGACACCGTCGTCAACCTCGAGCTACCCACGCCCGCCGGGTCTCCGCTCGGTGGCCACGTCGTCCAGGGCCACGTCGACGCCACGGCAACGCTCGTCTCGCTGACACCGCTTACCGCCGATACCGAGACCACCGACTACCGCCTGCGCTTCCTCATCCCCGACGCGCTCACCCGCTACGTCGTCGAAAAGGGCTCCATCACCGTCGAAGGCATCTCGCTTACCGTTGCAGCCATTCGCGGCAACGAGGTCGAGATCGCCATCATTCCGCACACCTACGCAGCGACCAGCCTGCGCACACTCTCGCCTGGCGATGCACTCAACATCGAGGTCGACGTCCTCAGCAAATACGCCGAACGGCAAAACGGAAAGTCCGATACCTTCGAGCTTACCGAGCGGTACCTCATCGCCAACGGCTACTAAGCCCAAAACGAAAGGCGCATCCATGAAGCCCGCAAAGATTCTTCTCCTCGCCGGAGACTACGTCGAAGACTACGAGATCATGGTCCCTTTTCAGGCGCTCCAGATGGTGGGCCATATCGTCCATGCCGTATGCCCCAACAAGAAGTCAGGCGACCATGTGCGCACCGCCATTCACGACTTCGAAGGCGATCAGACCTACTCCGAAAAGCCCGGGCACAACTTCACCCTCAACGCTGCCTTCGATGACATCAGGCCCGAGGACTACGATGCTCTTGTCATTCCCGGTGGCCGCGCTCCCGAATATCTCCGTCTCAATCCGCGTGTGCTCGAGATCATCCGCTTCTTCGACAGCTCGAACAAACCGATCGCCGCGCTCTGCCACGGACCGCAACTGCTCGCCGCTGCTCGCGTCATCGCAGGCAAGCGCGTCAACGCCTACCCCGCCTGCGCACCCGAGGTCGAATTAGCTGGAGCCACCTTCGTCCCACTCGCCGTCACCGAGGCCATCACCGATGGCAACCTCGTCACCGGCCCGGCGTGGCCGGCACATCCCGCGTGGCTTGCGCAGTTCCTCAAGGTCATCGAGACTTACCTCGCGCGATAGGTTTACGCGAACGACCACTCGGAGGTACTCCGGCCTTCCCGACCTGGGATTAAAGCTTTCTCATTCTGCGAAGAATCCATTCCATCCCTTCATCGCTCCGGAACAAACGCCGATAACCTTCCTGTCACATTTCGCAGGGAGAGATTATGGCCTTCGCACTCCGTCAACGTCCCACAACACAAACCAGCGTCCTCGACCAGCAACTGTCCGAGCTCAACAGCATCTACTCGGCTCTCGACAAGACGCAGGCCATAGCCGAGTTTTCTCTCGATGGAACGATCCTCCACGCCAATCAGAACTTCCTGAACACGCTTGGCTATTCGCTCGCCGAAATCAAAGGCCAGCATCACAACATCTTCATCGACCCTGCCCAGCGCGCAAGCGACGAATACCGTCGCTTCTGGGAAAAACTCCGCCGCGGCGAACATAACGCCGGCCAGTACAAGCGCATCGGCAAAAACGGACGAACCGCCTGGATTCAGGCCACCTACACTCCCGTCCTCGACACAATGGGGCGCCCGCAAAAAGTCATCAAGTTCGCTGTCGACGTCACAGACGAACGCCAGCACGTCGCCTACATTCACTCGCAGATCAGCGCGCTCCATAAAGCACAGGCCGTCATCGAGTTCGACCTGGATGGCCACATCATCGATGCCAACGAAAACTTTCTCCACGCCCTCGGCTACTCTCTCGCCGAAATCAAAGGCCAGCACCACAGTATCTTCGTCGATCCCGCGCATCGCTCCAGTGCTGAATACCGTCACTTCTGGGAGAAGCTTCGCAGCGGAGAATACGACTTCGGTCAGTACAAGCGCCTCGGCAAAAACGGCCGCTCCGTCTGGATTCAAGCCACCTATAACCCCATCCTTGACTCTTCCGGGCGGCCCTTCCGCATCATCAAATACGCAATGGATATCACCGAACGCGTCGAAGCCACGCAAAGCCTGCAGGCTGCCGCCCGCCAGCTCTCCGAGAGTGTCCTCGAACACGCCGAGCGTGCCCGTCAGGCCAACGCGCGCTCCACCACGGCATCGCAGGCCGCCACACGGAGTGCGACCGCCGTCACCGATGTCGTCACCACGATGGATACCATCTCCAGCATGTCGCGTCAGATCGCCGACATCGTACTCGTCATCGACGACATCGCCTCACGCACCAATCTCCTCGCACTGAACGCAGCCATCGAAGCCGCACGCGTCGGCGTTCATGGACGCGGCTTCGCCGTGGTCGCCGACGAAGTACGCACACTCGCGCAGCGCAGCGCCAATTCTGCCAGCGATATCAAGGGCCTGATCGACAACGCAGGGCAGGAGATCCAAAACGGCTCTGTGCTTGCCCGTACTGCTGGCAACACCATGAGCGAGCTCGCAGGCTCCATCAACGAAGTCGCCAGCATGGTCGTCTCCATGCGCGAAGCCAGCGAACATCAGGCCGCGCAGATCGAAGAGGTCTACCGCGCACTCAAACGCATCGAAGCCTGCTGAGCAGGCTCAATGCGCCACCGTCACGCTCTCCGCCTCTGCAATCTCCACGATTCTGGTCCTTCCCACCAGAAGAATCAGCAACGCCGCCAGCGCACTTGACGAGAGCAGCGTCACAATCCACGAAGCCCCCAACACGCCTATCCCCGTCGAGATCAGCGACCCCGTCCCCGCCTGTAGAAATCCAAGCAGGGCCGAAGCACTGCCCGCATCGCGCGAGAACGGCGCCATCCCAAGCGCAGCCGCATTCGGATACGTCAGCCCGATCGACAGCAGGAAGAAGAAGAACAGCACCATCATGCCCGGCAGACCGAACAGATGCGCATACGTTCCCGCAAACAGGACAGCTCCCACAGCTACCTGAAACAGCAACGCGTAGAAAAAGATCTGCTGGCTGCTGAAGCTTTTGAGCAGAAACACATTTACCTGGTTGCCGCCTATAAACCCCATCACCAGCACGGCAAACACCAGCCCAAAGGCCTTCGTGCTCAGGTGGTAGCCATCCATAAACAAAATCGGCGAGCCGGAAACAAAGGCAAACAGCCCCGCAAACGAAAATGCCCCCGCAAGCGCATACGTGCAGAACTGCGGCTCCTTCAGGATGAACCAGAACACCTCAAGAATCGGCTTCGGCTTCAGTGAGATCGAAGCATCCGGCGTATGTCCTTCAGGCAGCAACGCAAAGATCAGCGCAAGCGTCACCAGCGCATACGCGCCAAGAATTGCGAATATCCATCTCCATCCAACGGCAGAAACCAATGCGCTTCCGATCGTCGGTGCCAGCAGCGGAGAAACTCCGATAATGAGAAACAGCAGCGAGAAAATCCGCGCGCTCTCCTTCGCATGAAAGAAGTCGCGCACCATCGCCAGCGCCGCCACCTGCGCCGCGCATCCTCCAATCGCCTGCACAAAGCGCAGCACGATCAGCGCATGCACACTCCCCGCCATCGCACATCCGGCCGAAGCAACGATATAAAGCGCCAGGCCCACATAGAGCGGCCGTTTCCTGCCAAACCGATCCAGCAACGGCCCATACAGAATCTGCCCCAAAGCAAATCCGATAAAGTAGCTCGACAAAGACAGTGCGATGACCGAGGTCGTCGTCCCCAGCTCGCTCGCAACCCGCGAGAACGCCGGAAGATACATATCGATCGCAAATGGAGTGACGACACTCAGCAGACCGAGCAGAAAGATAATCCACGCACGGCTGCGGTGGGGAGATTTCATAAATTTAGCTTTCGGTTTTGTAGCGTCAGGTTGGCGAACAAAAAGGAACGAGCGAGAAAACTCCACTCACTCGGATGTTGTACACATCAGATTATCCCGTCCACGTGCAGGATTCACGGATTCCGTCTTTCCAGATCGCCCCCTAAAAAGAAGCTGCATAATTCCGACATCTGTTGAATCCTTTTTCTCCATGCCCTCATCAATTAGACGTTTGTCGAATTATGGCAATGAGAAATGAGGGAAGAAACATGAGCAAGCTTGCAGGAAAAGTCGCTATCGTCACGGGAGCCTCCAAGGGCATAGGAGCGGATATCGCGAAGGGTTTGGCGAAGGAAGGCGCCTCTGTCGTCGTCAATTACGCCTCCAGCAAAGAGGGTGCCGACAAGGTCGTCGCCGAGATCACCCAAATTGGCGGCAAGGCCATCGCCGTGCAGGGAGATGTCGCCCAGGCTTCCGACATCCAGCGCATCTTCGCAGAAACGAAGAAAGCCTTTGGGAAGCTCGACATCCTCGTCAACAATGCTGGTGTCTATGAATTTGCTCCCATCGGCCAGTTCACCGACGAGCAGTTCCATCGTCAGTTCAATACAAACGTTCTCGGCCTTCTCTCCGCCATACGCGAATCGGTCAAATACTTCGGACCGGAAGGCGGAAACATCATCAACATCAGTTCGGCCGTAACCTCCATCAACCTGCCGACAAGTGCCATCTACACCGGCACCAAGGCAGCGGTCGATTCCATCACACGGGTTCTCTCCAAGGAACTTGGCCCACAGAAGATTCGGGTCAATGCCATCAACCCGGGTGCGGTTGAAACCGAAGGTGTTCAGGCCATGGGAATCCTTGGCACTGATTTTGAGAAGAACATTGTGGCGCAGACGCCACTCGGCCGCATCGGCCAGGTCAGCGATATCACACCTCTCGCAGTCTTCCTGGCTTCCGATGATTCGGGCTGGCTCACGGGAGAAACACTCGTGGCGTCCGGCGGCTACCGCTAAGTCTTCCCATATCCCTCAAACTGCGCGACTCGACGACTGAGTCGCGCAGTTTTTTATGTCTTAGGTCCGCTCTCCCGTTGAGAGACGCCACAGCGCTGTCGAGTGGCGCATGCCTGCGCTCTTCCATGCCGTAGCATCATTCCGTCTCTCACCATCTTCCGACTGACTCCGCATCACGGCTTCAAACTCCTCCGCTCTCAACGGCGGAGCAAGCAGAAAGCCCTGCACCTCATCGCACTTCAAATGCTTCAGGTGCGATAGCTGTGTCTGCGTCTCCACGCCTTCGGCCACCACCACCATATCCAGAGCATGAGCGAGCGCAATAATAGCGGACACCATCGCCACGCCCTCCTGGCCATGCTTATCCAGACCTTCCGTAAAGAAGCGGTCGATCTTCAGCTGCTTCACGCGAAACTGCTGCAGGTAAGCCAGGCTGGAGTACCCCGTCCCAAAATCGTCCACAGCAATATCGAACCCCGACTGCTGGAACCTCGCAATCATGTTCGTCGTCAGCTCCGGATTGCGCATAGCCACCGTCTCCGTAATCTCGAACATGATCCACTCCGGCTCCACGCCCTCCGAACGCGTCATCTCCAGCACACGCTCGACATAGTCCGGCCTGCGCAGTTGCTCCTGCGATAGATTGATCGCAATCTTCACCAGCGGCAGCCGCGCCTGCTTCCATCCTTTGATGTGCCGGCACACTTCGCGGACCACCCAGTTCCCCATCGGCACAATCTGCCCGGTCCGCTCCGCCACCGGAATGAACTCCAGCGGAGGAATATCTCCCAGCTCCGGATGCTGCCAGCGCAGCAGCGCCTCCGCGCCGACCATCTCTCTGTTCGGCCCACGGAACTTCGGCTGGAAGTGCAGCTCAAGATAGTTCTTCTCCAGCGCTTCCGCCAGCCCACGATGGATCGCCAGCGTCCTCGCCGCCGCCTCGCTCATGCCTGCATGGAAGAAGCGGTACGTATTCCTTCCATGATGCTTCGCCTCATACATCGCCGTATCGGCATTCTTCAGCAGCTCTTCGACCGTCTCGCCGTCCTGCGGATAGATCGCAATCCCAATCGAAGCCGTCACACGCAGCGGAGTCCCCTCGATCACAAACTCCTGCTGCATCCTGTCCAGAATCCCTTCAGCAACCGCCGTCACATCCTGCTGTATGTGAAACCGTTCCAGCAGCACCACAAACTCATCGCCGCTCAGCCGAGCCACCGTATCTTCATACCGCACCGCGCTCACCAGCTGCCGCGAGAACGCCTTCAACAATCGATCTCCGGCCGTATGTCCCAGCGAATCGTTCACCGTCTTGAATCCATCCAGATCCATGAACATCAGCGCAAACCGTCTCCCGCTGCGCTGCGCATCGACAATCGCACCTGCAAGTCGCTCCAGCAACGAGCTCCTGTTCGGTAGCCCCGTCAGCATGTCCTCCGTCGCCATCACCAGCAGCCTCTCGTTCGCATCCGCCAGCGAAGCATGCAGCCTCGCCTCCTCCAGCGAAGCCTCCAGACGAAACGTCTGCAGATCGTACCGCGCATCCAGCATCGAATAGATCAACGTGACCGACAGCACACCCAGCGTCGCCCCCGTCACCGTAACCACCAGCCACGTCGTATTGACGCCCTGCATCGCGGCTCCGCACATCGCCCCATGCTGAAACATCGCCGCGCTCATGCCCGTGTAATGCATCCCGGCGATTGCCAGCCCCATCACCAGGCCTGCTCCAGACCGCTTCAGCAGCACATTGTGCTGTTTGCCGTCACGCAGCGTAAACGAGATCCACAGCGCCACCCACGACGCTACCACCGCAATCGCAATCGACGTCCAGAACAACCCCGGCGTATAGACAATCTCCGGTTGCATCTTCAGCGCCGCCATGCCCGTATAGTGCATCGCCGCAACACCCAGGCCCATCAGCACGCCGCCTGCAACCAACCGTTCACGGCTCAAATCGTCGCGCGTGACGACGTACAGAGCAAAGCCCGAGATCGCAATCGCGATCAGCAGTGAATAGAAGGTGATCCACGGGTCGTAGCCCAGCGTGATCGGCATCCGGAACGCAAGCATCCCGATAAAGTGCATCGACCAGATGCCCAGACCCATCGAGACCGCGCCCCCCAGAAGCCACATCAATCGCTTCCGTGACGCCGCACCGTGGATCGATCGAATCCGCCCTGCCAGATCCAGCGCCGTGTACGACGCGAACATGGCAACCAGCAGGGACAGTCCTACCAGATAGTAGTTGTATGAACCATGCATCAGGACAAGCTCCGCGAAAATAGATCCAATGCACACTCCCGCCGTTTTCGGGAGAGTATCTCATTGAACATCGCCGCGACAGCAGAGAGCGATACCCCATATAGGCCATCCCCGCTTCCTTGCTCAATTTTCTTCCCAAAACGGGACCGTCCGCCCGAACCACCTTGAAAACAAAGGGCGCAATCCCTCAGGATTGCGCCCTCGCATCACCGGACCAGCACCACCCGGACCCGGTGATTAACCGTCAGGCTCGCTTAGATCGAGCTCATATTGTGCAGGAACTCAGAATTGTTCCGCGTCTTCGCCAGCTTGTCCGTCAGAAGCTCCATCGCTTCGACCGGGCTCAGCGGGTTCAGCACCTTACGCAGCACCCAGATCCTCTGCAAATCTTCCTTCGGAATCAGCAGCTCTTCCTTACGCGTACCCGAGCGCTGAATGTCGATCGCCGGGAACACACGCTTGTCGACCAGCTTGCGGTCAAGGATCACTTCCGAATTACCCGTGCCCTTGAACTCTTCGAAGATCACTTCGTCCATCCTCGAACCCGTGTCGACCAGCGCCGTAGCGATGATCGTCAGCGAACCGCCCTCTTCGATATTGCGGGCCGCGCCAAAGAACCGCTTCGGTCTCTGCAGCGCATTCGAATCCACACCGCCCGACAGAACCTTGCCGCTCGGAGGAACGATCGTGTTATAGGCACGCGCCAGACGCGTAATCGAATCCAGCAGGATCACCACGTCGCGCTTGTGCTCCACCAGGCGCTTCGCCTTCTCGATCACCATCTCGGCCACCTGGACGTGACGCGCCGCCGGCTCATCGAATGTCGACGAAATCACTTCGCCCTTAACCGAACGCTGCATATCCGTCACTTCTTCCGGACGCTCGTCGATCAGCAGAACGATCAGCGCCACCTCCGGGTGGTTCGCTGTAATCGAGTTCGCAATCGACTGCAGCAGCATCGTCTTACCGGTGCGCGGAGGAGCGACGATCAGACCACGCTGTCCCTTGCCCATCGGCGTCAGCAGGTCCATCACGCGGCCCGAGATGTTGTCCCGCACCGTCTCCATCTTCAGCCGCTCCTGCGGATAAAGCGGGGTGAGATTGTCGAACAGAATCTTGTTGCGCGTCTCTTCCGGCGACTCAAAGTTGATCGCCTCAATCTTCACCAGTGCAAAGTACTTCTCGCCCTCATGCGGAGGACGGACGTTGCCCGAGATCGTGTCGCCCGTCTTCAGGTCGAACTTGCGGATCTGCGACGGCGAAACATAAATGTCATCGGGACCAGGCAGGTAGTTGTAGTCCGGAGAACGGAGGAAGCCATAGCCGTCAGGCAGAATCTCCAGCACGCCCTCGGCGAAGATGTGGCCTTCCTTCTCGCTCTGCGCCTGCAGAATCTTGAAGATCAGGTCCTGTTTACGAAGGCCGCTCGTGCCTTGAATGTCCAGCCCGCGGGCCAGCTTGCCCAGCTCGGCGATATTGTGTTCCTTCAACTCTGAAATTGTCATGGTTTACCTTGCGATCAATAGGGGGGATGTTTTGAAACCTTCGGCGGGATCTGCCTGACGGAGGGGTCTTGCGGAGTGTCCTGCGGGAGTATTCAGTTTTCGGGGGATTTGGGGTCGTGCGGATTAGGGGTTGGGGTCAGTGGGGGAAGAACTGCCGCGCGTTAAGCCGCGCGGCGTTCCTGAACGTGAACCTTCTCTACCGGCGCCTCGAACGCCGAAGCAACAGGAACCGCATCCTTGAAGCGGTCCAGCACCTCGTTGGTCGTGTCCTGCAGGCGGGTGTTCGGCCGGTGCAGCTTGCGGGTCGCCTTCGACGCCAGCTGACAGAGCTCGTAGCGGTTCTTTACGTGAGTGAGGGCTCCAAAAATAAGGTCTGAGCGCATCATCTTCTCCTTGTCTTCAATCTTTGTCGCAAGCCGATCCTGCTTCTTAGGACCCATGCTCGCAATCTGTTTCAACTACCTGCTACCTTGGCAGGGCCACAAGTCCATCTCGGCTCCCACCACATCTTTTTAGACGCTGAACACCACAAAAAGGGTTCAGCTTTTCTTCTGCTAAAAACTGCTAACTCTATCAATCCAAAAACGATCCGCCGTTTTATAAGCGTAGACCAGCTACCCGCGTCAGCCCCTTCATGAGCAACGCGTTACACCAACCCCTGTCTGCCCTGTAATCGCCATCCAACAGCGTCGAAGGTAGGAGCAAAGCAAGCAGAGAAACTACACTCGAGCCTGAATCTTCGAGCAAGCGGTGTCGGATGCCTCCTGGATTCGGCTGGCTCCTCTCAGAGCCGCGCCAGCATCCTCGACCTCAAAAAAAGTAAATCGTTCTAGCCTTCAGGTCAATATTTATTTTTGAAAGTGTAGATAAACAAATCTTCCAGAAACAGAATCTCTTTCGCACCCTCAGGCACCGTCGGCGGCTCTTTTTCTGTCAAGCCCCCTGTTTTCTCAACTCACAGAATAGAAAGGAAATAGAGCTCAAAAAAAGTGCCGATTCCTCCCCACGCATTCGCTATACTTAAACCATAGTCAAGCCAGAAAGGCCCTGCCTCTACAGCAGGGCCTTCCCTTTTAGAATCAATATTTTTGGTATTAAGCCATCTGTTTTCAATATTTTATCTTGTGCAAATCGAATAAATAACTGAAAACAGGTGGTTTATAAAATATCCCCGGGGGGAGGGGGTACGTGTTCGTTTACGACCAGTAGCCCCTGTCCAGTGTGCGATATTGGATCGCCTCGGCGATATGTTTCGTCCCCACATTCCCGGCGCCATCCAGATCGGCAACCGTCCGCGCCACCTTCAAGATCCGGTCATGCGCACGAGCGCTGAGCCCCTGCTGCTGCATCGCCCGCTCCAGCATCCGCTCGGCCTCCGGCTCCAGCACACAGAACGTACGGATCTGCTGCGTCGTCATCTGCGCGTTCGAAAAGACGCGCCGCACCTTCGACTTGCCTGCGCCGTTCTTCAACTCGACTTCGCCAAACCGATCATGCTGCCGCTGCCGAGCCGCCAGAACCCGCTCGCGAATCTCCGTCGAGCCCTCAGCCGCTGCACCACCGCGAAGCTCCTTGTACTCGACCGCCGGAACCTCTATATGGATGTCGATCCTGTCCAGCAGAGGCCCCGAAACCTTCGAAACATACCGCTGGATCATCGGCGGCGTACACATGCACTCTCGACGCCTGTCGTTGAAATAACCGCAGGGACACGGATTCATCGCCGCCGCGAGCATAAACCGAGCCGGAAAGCTCAAACTCATCGCCGCCCGCGAGATCGTCACCGTACCATCTTCGAGCGGCTGCCGCAGCACCTCGAGTACATTGCGAGGAAACTCCGGCAACTCATCCAGGAAGAGCAACCCGTTATGCGCCAGCGAAACCTCGCCCGGCCGCGGAACCATTCCTCCGCCAATCAACCCCGCATCCGAGATCGTATGGTGCGGTGACCGAAACGGCCGATGCGCAACCAACCCCTGCTCGCCGTCCAGAACGCCTGCGACCGAATGAATCTTCGTCGTCTCCAGCGCCTCCTCAAACTTCAGAGGAGCCAGAATCGAAGGCAGTCGCTTCGCCAGCATCGTCTTACCCGAGCCTGGAGGCCCGATCATCAGGATGTTATGTCCGCCTGCAGCCGCCACCTCAAGCGCGCGCTTGGCAACATGCTGTCCGCGAACGTCCTTGAAGTCGAAAGGAAAATGCTGTGTCTCTTCCAGCAGCGCGCTCGCCTGCATCTGCAGCGGAGACACGCCAGCTGCTCCGTTCGCCGAGGCGTTCAGCAGCTCACGCACCTCGAGCAGCGTCTTCACCGCATAGACATTCACGCCTTCAACCACGGCAGCCTCACGCGCGTTGCTGGCTGGAACGATCAGGTTTCTGATCCCGTTTGCGCGCGCCGCCACCGCAATCGGCAACATTCCCGGAACGGCGCGAACCGTTCCATCGAGCCCAAGTTCGCCTACCAGCAGGAAGTCGCTTAGATCGCTGATCGCCAGCGCGCCATAAGCTCCCAGGATTCCGATGGCAATCGGAAGGTCGAAGCCCGAACCCTCCTTCTTCAGATCAGCAGGTGCCAGATTGATCGTGATCCGCGTCGGAGGAATCTCGAAGCCGGAGTTCTTGATTGCCGACCGCACACGGTCGCGGCTCTCACGCACCGCTGCATCCGGCAGGCCGACCGTGCTGAAAATCTCTTTGTCGAGTTTGATCTGGGAGAAGTCGATCTCAACATCGATCAGGTGAGCATCGATTCCATAGACAGCTGCACTGCGGGCCTTGAAAAGCATCGTAAGCCTGATGTGTCCTTGAGGCAGTAAATATTCAAGCGATGAATGTTCGCCGAGTATAGCATCCGGCTCCGCATCCTCAGCCTGCACAAAGGTCGCAGAACTCTCCCAAAGGCTGGACAGCAGCACGCCGCTCTTCATCCTTCACGCCTACAATAGTCACCGTGAATACCAGTCTCTTCGAGCTCTTCAAGATCGGCATCGGCCCCTCAAGTTCTCACACCGTCGGCCCGATGCGCGCGGCACTCCGCTTTGTCCAGTCACTCGACGCCAAGAGCCAACTCACCGACGTCGCCCGCGTCACCGTCGATCTCTACGGCTCGCTCGCCCTTACAGGACACGGACACGGAACCGACCGCGCCATCCTTCTCGGCCTCAATGGCGAAGCGCCCGACACGGTCGATCCAGCCATCATCGAGGCTGAGCTCGCCGCCATTCGCGACACTGGAACGCTCTACCTCCTCGACCTTGAGGCGATTCCCTTTACCGAAGCTGAGCACCTGATCTTCCACCGCGACCAGATGTATCCCGATGCGGATAAGCCGACACATCCGAACGGAATGCGCTTCTCGGCCTTCGACAGCGCCGGAGCATTGCTCGCACAGGATGTCTTCTACTCCATCGGAGGAGGTTTCATCCTCTCCGCCGCCGAATTCGAAGCACAGCAAAACTCGGCCGCATCCACAACCCGGCAAGTCCCGTATCCGTTCCGCAGCGCTGTTAACCTGCTGGCAACTGCAAAGCAGCACAACCTCTCGATTGCCGAACTGCTGCTAGCCAATGAAGTCGCACTACTTTCCGACATCACCATCAACCGGCCGCAACCGGCAAACAGCATATTGGTGACAACCTCGGAAGCCAAGGTCAAAGCCAGCATCCTTACCATCTGGCGAACGATGCAGCAGTGCACCGAACGCGGTCTCGCCACCGAAGGCATTCTTCCCGGAGGTCTTAACGTCCGTCGCCGTGCTCCGCGACTGGCTCGACGGCTCGAGACGGAAGGCTCCAAAGATCCACTTGCGCCGATGGATTGGGTCACCGTCTATGCAATGGCCGTCAACGAAGAAAATGCCGCCGGAGGCCGCGTCGTCACCGCGCCAACAAACGGAGCCGCAGGCGTCATCCCCGCCATCGGCCACTACTACATGCGCTTTATCGACGGAGCCAACGAAGAAGGCATCGTCCGCTACTTCCTCACTGCAGCCGCCATCGGCATCCTCTATAAGGAGAACGCCTCGATCTCCGGCGCTGAGGTCGGCTGCCAGGGCGAGGTCGGCGTCGCCTGTTCGATGGCCGCAGGTGGACTGGTCGCAGCCTTGGGAGGAACAAACGATCAGGTTGAACACGCCGCCGAGATCGCCATGGAACACAACCTCGGCATGACCTGCGACCCCATCGGCGGGCTTGTCCAGATACCCTGCATCGAACGCAATGGCATGGGAGCCGTAAAAGCCATCAACGCTACCCGCATGGCCATGCACGAGACGCTAGGCCACAAGCTGTCGCTCGACCAGGTAATCGCAACGATGTACCAGACTGGACTCGATATGCAGTCCCGCTACAAGGAGACGTCGCTCGCCGGACTCGCGCTGAACATCATTGAGTGCTAACTAATTTGCAAGTCGATTACCTGCTATTCAGATTGTCGTCGCAACCTGCTGGGCATGTATTAATTTTGTAGAACGCCCCTACCTTCCGCACACATTGCGCATCGGCCTTCGCCCCACCGCCCGCGTAGTATCCCTTTGATGCGAACATAAGCTCGGGGTAAGACCCATTTTCGCTGGAGAGAGTCTGCATGCCCCAGCCGGAGAAGGATCTTCCACGGTTCCTACCTTCATCCGGCGCTATTAGGTTTCGGCCCTTATGGGAATTCACCTCAACGATCCAGATTGCACCGTTGACTCCAAACAGCATATCGCCCCAGTGAACAATGTAGAGCTTGTTCTTCTTGTTGTTTACCGGTATCTGAAGTGCATCCAGTCTGACCTTGTCTAGATCGAACCCGTCTTCCCTAGAGATGCCGGTAGCTTTGGCAAAAGCCAGAATATCGGGTGCCAGGGCTTTACGTATCTCCGACTTAACACTTGTCGAAAGCACTGAGAAAGGCCTCGAATCAAGCATTGTTACGTTGCTGCACGTGTCTCCGGTGTTTGGTGGCAACACTTGCCCTTGTCCTCGCTTCTCAGCGAGGAATAACATCGACACAGTGAGTCCAAAACGCAGAAGTATTTTTTGGCGCATACATTCACCGTTCTACCGCTAAAGCAACCGAATTTCCGCCTCCCAAGCAAAGCGCTGCGACGCCCTTCTTCACATCCCGCCGGATCATCTCGTGAACCAGCGTCACCAGCACACGGGCTCCGCTGGCTCCGATCGGATGTCCGATCGCCACAGCTCCGCCGTTCACATTCACGTTGTCGAGCGACAAGCCAAGCTCTTTCGTTACCCCCAGAGCCTGCACGCTGAAGGCCTCATTCAGTTCATACAGATCGACTTCGTCGCGGTCCCATCCCGCCTTCCTCAGCACGTTCTGGACTCCGGTTACGGGAGCCAGCATCACCCACTTCGGCGCGACACCGCTGGTGGCGTGTGCCTTGATCGTCACCAATGGCTTCAGCCCCAGTGCTTTAGCCTTCGTTGCCGACATCACAACCACTGCTGCGGCTGCATCGTTCACTCCAGGAGCATTGCCGGCGGTGACCGTCCCATCCTTTTTGAAAGCGGGCTTCAAAGCAGCTAATGCTTCAAGTGTTGCATCCTCGCGCACGCTTTCATCACGCTTCACCACGGTGACAGCGCCCTTCTTGCCTGCAACTTCAACCGGAATGACCTCGGCGTCGAAGCGGCCTTCGCGCCAGGCGGCCGCAGCACGGCGGTGTGATTCGAGCGCGTAGCGATCCTGTTCTTCGCGCGTGATGCTGTGCTTCTCCGCGACGTTCTCGCCGGTGATGCCCATGTGATAGTTCTCGCAGGCGCACCACAGACCGTCGCGGACCATTGAATCGACCGCGGCGGAGTCGCCCATGCGCATTCCCTTGCGCGCTGCCGGCAGAAGGTACGGAGCGTTCGACATCGACTCCATACCGCCGGCGACGACAACCTCGGCATCACCCGTCATAATGTTTTGCGCCGCAAGAGCGATAGCACGCAGACCGCTTCCGCACACCATGTTGATCGTCAGCGCAGAGACGGTATCGCTGAGTCCGCCACGCAGCGCAGCCTGTCGCGCAGGGTTCTGACCGAGACCCGCAGGAAGAACGCAGCCCATGATGCACTCATCGACAGAAGCGCTAAAACCCGCATCGGCAGAGGCTTTTCGCACTGACTCGCGCACTGCGATTGCTCCCAGCTCTATCGCGGAAAGATCAGAGAGAGCACCTTGAAATTTGCCTACTGGTGTTCGCACCGCCGACACAATCACGACATCGTTCATTGAAATTCTCCTTCGTGCATCAAAGACCAGACGCGCCAGTATAAGTTGCATCGCATACGTGTTGCAGAGGAGCGCGCACTTCGTATGACGCAAAAGTGTGAGTAACGCTTCCTGTTCCCAGCTTCATCCGCTCAAAAAAAATTTCGCAAAGCATCCGATTTTTCTTGACAGTAAATTTTCGTAAATCTATACCTTCGTTAGCTGCAATGCAGCGTTGTTGTGTAGTCGATGTCTAATCACTAGGGAGAATAGGCAAATGGCAACCAAGAAGGCAGCAAAAAAGCCCGCGAAGAAAGCAGCTAAGAAGGCAGCCAAGAAGAAGTAAACAACCACAGGCAAAGCAAGAACGGGGGACGCCAAAGCGTCCCCCGTTCTGCGTTGGTGCAACTTTCAGCTATTGGGCAACAGGCTTGTTCTTCGGCGTCGAAAGATAGCCCGACACCTTGTTCTTCTCAATCGAGTTCACTACCAGCTCATACAACACGGGGTCTTTGCCGGTGTAGAACTGCACTGGCTCGTCGAGTCCCTTGTCCTTCTTCTCGATCGTCTTGTCGTCTGCGCTTACGTTAAGCGTGTATCGGGAGTGCTTCTGGTCGGCCTTCTTCAACTGCAGCTTGATCGTGGAAAGCAGCGTCGGCTGAGCTCCCTTCTGCAGGCTGAACTCGTAATAGTTCCTGTCACCCTTATGCTTCAGGATCTCCAGCTCGTCGTGATTCTTGGCGATCAGGCCGCTCATCACTCCAGCATCGCCCATAACGCGGGTCAACTGGGTCTTCGTCGCCTCCAGGTCTGTCTTCGTCGCCGCAACATCGGTCTTCACGCCGCCGACATCCGTCTTGACGGTCGATACCTCGCTGGAGACTGCGCCCAGCTGCTTCTGTGTCGCAGCCTGCGCTTCAGCAAGCCGGGCATCGGCTATCTTCTGCTGTGCAATGATGCTCTGCGTCTTCAGCTCAATCTGCTTCTGCGTCATACCAACGCTCTGGCCCAGGGTCTCGCTGGTAGCCCGCAGGCGCGCGTTGGTCGCATCCAGCTTCTGAGACAGTTCAGCATTCTTCTCTGTCTCCGCCGCCAGGTTCTTCTGTGCGACGCCCAGGTCCTTCTGCAGGGAGTAGCACCATACCAATCCGCCCAGTGCGGCCAGCAGAGAAACAGCTATCGCCGCCAGCAGCGCTCCGGAGATTGACCGCTCTTCTACGTATCCTTCTTCACTCATCGCTTTCTCCTCAGGGGATGCTCAGTTTGGACGAACGGCTATTCGATTCAGCCTCAAATCCATCGGGTGCAAAATGCTGCCTCTCAGACTATATCTTCTCGAGCGGCTAGACTGGAATATATGCCTCAACCTGATGTCTGCATCGCGGGAGCCGGACTCATCGGCCTGTCCTTGGCTCTTGAGCTTCACCGGCGCGGAGCTCGCGTTGCGGTCTTCGATCAGGCAGAGCCACTCGCCGAAGCATCGACCGCCGCCGCCGGTATGCTGGCGTCAAATGACCCGGAGAATCCACAGACGCTGCTTAAACTATCGCGGCTCAGCGTGTCGCTCTATCCGGCATTTCTCGATCGTATCTTTGAGCTGGGCGGTATCCCGGTACCGTTTCATACCTGCACCACGCTGCAGGCCATCAACCCGCAGCATCACCGTATTCCTAAAGAGGCGCTGCTTGGCACCGACACGCTCGCGCTGCTGATGCCGGGGCTTCGCACGTCCGGACGCCACTTCCTGCTTCTTCATGAAAACAGCCTGGCTCCTCGCGAGCTTGCCGCAGCATTGCTTGCAGCCGTACGTGCCACCTCGATCGACCTGCGCAGCAGTACGCCGATCCGGCTTGCACGGTCTGGGCCAAAGAGCGTCGAGGTCCACGCCAAGGGCGAGGTGCTCACCCCTGCCCGTTTCGTCGACTGCACCGGGGCGTGGAGCTTTACGCCAACGATTCCTGCTCATCTACGTGTCACACCGCGGAAGGGCCAGATGCTGGCTGTTGCACTGCCGCCCTCTCTCCCGCTTCATCTCGTCATACGGACGCCGGATATCTATATAGTTCCGCGGACGGCCGAAGCAGAGGAAACTCGCGCCATTATCGGAGCAACCGTAGAAAATGCCGGCTTCGATAAGACGGTACATCCCGTTGACATTGCCAGGCTTCGTTCGCAGGCAGTGGAGCTGCTGCCCGCACTAGCCGATGCGCCTGCACTGGAGACCTGGGCCGGGCTGCGTCCAGCAACTGCCGACTCCCTCCCTTTGCTGGGCCAGATTGCGGAGAATCAGTTTGTTGCTACAGGGCACTACCGCAATGGGATTCTGCTGGCCCCGGCAACGGCACATGCGATGGGCCAGTTGCTGGCGGGTGAGCGCACGGAGATCGATCTGACTCCCTTTTCACCTCTGCGTTCACCGCGTTTTACGTGACTGCAACCTTCGCACGCACAAACCGATATTCGCCCGTAAAACCGTGACAATCCTTTCTCCGCTGCGCTATAACCGAATGTACTTTAAGTTCAGTCTGGAGAAGCTCAATTATGGCAACCGCTGTCGCATCAAAAGGATTGGAAGGCATTGTAGCCACGACCTCATCGATCTGCTGGATCGACGGCGATGCAGGAGTCCTCTCCTACCGCGGCATCGACATTCACGAGCTGGCCCAGCACTCCACCTTCGAAGAGACCACCTATCTGCTGTGGTTCGGCAAACTGCCCAACAAGGCTGAGCTTGCAGACTTCACGAAGAAGCTGGCCGACGCCCGCAAGCTTGATCCCAAGATCATCGAACTTCTCCACAGCGTACCTACAAGCGGCTCTCCTATGGAGATTCTGCGCACTGCAGTCTCGATGCTGAGCCTCTACGACGCCGATGAGAAGGACAACTCGCACGATGCGAATGTTCGCAAATCCTATCGTCTGACCGCGCAGATCGCCATGATCGTGGCCATCTTTGACCGCATTCGTAAAGGCAAGCCGGTGGTCGATGCCGACCCATCGCTCTCCCATGCCGCCAACTTCCTGTGGATGCTCAATGGCGAAAAGCCCTCGGCGACCGCCGTTCGCACCTTCGATATCGCGTTGATTCTGCATGCCGACCACGAGCTGAACGCCAGCACCTTCGCCGCCCGCGTCATCGCCGCAACCCTGGCCGATATTCACTCGGCAATCACAGGTGCAATCGGCGCCCTGAAGGGACCTCTGCATGGTGGTGCGAACGAGGCGACCATGCGCCTGCTCTATGCCATCGACAAAGCCGGCGCCGACCCCACAGAGTATGTGCGCCAGATGTTCGCGGAGAAGAAGAAGATCTCTGGCTTCGGCCACCGCGTCTATCACACCGAAGACCCCCGCGCGACACATCTGCGCCGTATGTCGGAGGAACTGAGCAAGGCCGCAGGCAACATGAAGTGGTTCGACATGTCGCGTAAGATCGAGCTCTTTGTGAAGCAGGAGAAGAAACTGAATGCTAACGTCGACTTCTATTCTGCTTCGACATATACCCTGCTCGGCATCGATATCGACCTCTTCACTCCGATCTTTGCTGTCAGCCGCATTGCAGGCTGGGCCGCCCATGTGATCGAGCAGCACGACGACAATCGCCTTATCCGTCCTCGTGCAGACTATGTTGGCCCCGCCTATCCTTCTGCCTACGTTCCTATCGATAACCGCTAAGCAGACAGTATTTTGAGGATTTCAACCAGCAGGTTTGTCCAGAGACACTCTTGGCAAACCATGCAGAAAGATGCAATCCTCAGCTAAAGCGCTTTATCAGGAATGTTTTCTTGGCAACTTCTTTTCCCCGCAGTCTGTACTGCGGGATATCCATCCTTCTGCTCGCTTCCTCCGCCGCGCTGGCTCAGGCTGCGGACAGCCCTTCTATTGCGGCCGAAACCGCCACGGCTTCTTCCTCAGCGCTACTTGTTCCTGCTCAGACGACGGAATCTCCTGACCTGGATGCGCCGCAGCGAGGATGGAATGCGGGCATTAGCTTTTCCAGTTTTCACGATTCTTTGACCGGATGGTCAACCCTGGCGATTCCTGCCGCCAGCTATACCTTCAACGACACCTTCTCGATCGACGCCAGCATCCCAATCTACATGTACCGACTGGCAGACAGCCGCGCGACCAAGCCGCGTCCTAATGCGAAGCTTGTGAACCAGCGCGGCGAGCTTGGCGACGCTATCTTTGCGCTCCATACGCAGCTTGAGCCCAGGCTGTTCTCTTATGAGAATACGATTGCTTTTACCGCTCCTACCGGTGATGAGGCCTATGGACTCACGACTGGGCGTGTCACCTTCGATATCAGCAACCAGTTCTCGCACAGCTTTCGTTACTTCACTCCTATTCTCGAGATTGGCGGCGGAGACTCAGCGACCCTGGTCAATACGCAGATCAGGAAGTCCTACACCTCGCTCGGTCCGCTGGCGCATTTTCAGTTTGGAATCGCAGCCAATCTCTTCCATCGCGCGGTCTTTGAAGCAGATGCCTACGAACAACTCCCCATCGGCGACCAGAAGATCTACAGCGCGTACCGCAAAGGGCGTCCAACCGTTGTCATCGGCTACAACGTCACGGAGGACAATGGTTTCATCAACTCGCTCGATATTCCCCTGAACCGCCATATCACGCTGTCTAGTTATTACAGTCGCAGCTTGCGCCGTTCCAACGACAATGTGGGCATGTCTATCACCTTCGTCCTTCGCGGCGCTTCGAAGGAAAAGACGGACGAGGACCTCTCGTTCGACGATCTCATCCGGTAAGCAGGAGGGCAGCCATTTACGGCTAAGACGGACGAGGACCTCTCGTTCGACGATCTCATCCGGTAAGCAGGAGGGCAGCCATTTACGGCTGCCCTCTGCACAAACTTCTTCTACCTTCGACTACTTTTTCTCGCTTGCCGGAGGAATCACGCCGTTCATACGCAGGTACTCGGCAAGCTGGCCGTAGTGATCGAAGCCATGCGCAATCATGCCTCCTGACAGGCTGGCTCGCGTTTGAACACCGCGCACGCTCTCAAAGGCATTTTGCGCCGTCAAGGTTCCGACAGCCTGATGCGCGAATGCGAATGACTTTTCCAGCGCCGCAATGATCTGGTCCTTTTCCTTCAAGTCTCCGATTGCTTTCACATCAACATCGGGCTTCAAACCGCTCAACGTACCGGCGTAGAAATAGTTCGCCTGCGCAACATGAGCTACCATCTGGCCGAAGCTGCGTACTCCCTGATTGTTTGGCGAAAGATAGTCCGTCTTCTGCGTTGATGCAAAGATGGCTGCACTCGGAGCGAAGCCGTACTTCTCCGCAGGCATCGCCTTCGCGAGGCCGATGAACTGTCCTTCAAAGGCGGTTAGGGCCGCATCGAAAGACTTCGACGGCTCAATCACCGTTCCGGGAGCAATCTTAGGAGCCGTTGCTCCACCCTGCCCATGTGCTGTCGTAAAGCAACAGGTTGCGAGCGCCATTGCAACTACCATCTGCTTGATCATTGTCTGTCTCCGTTCGCGAATATGCGGCCAAGCCGCGAAACCGCGCTCAGGCTATCAGATTCCCGCTATCGGCTGCTCTGCTATTCGTCCCAAATCCCGCTATCTTCGGCTTCCGACGTAAAATAGCTGTATGCAGCGCATTTATCTCGATAACAACGCCACGACGCCTCTTCTTCCCGAGGTCTTCGAGGCGATGCGGCCGTTCTATCTTGAGCACTACGGCAATGCCAGTTCCATCCATCAGCAGGGTCAGCAGGCTCGCGCCGCAGTCGACCACGCGCGCGAATCCATCGCCCGTATGCTGCACTGCCGCGCTGCAGAGGTTGTCTTCACCTCGGGCGGCACCGAGAGCGACAATCTGGCCCTGTTCGGCGTACTTGCTCCAGGCGATCACATGATCACCTCTACGATCGAGCATCACGCCATCCTGCATGCCGCCCATTCGCTCGAGTCTCGCGGCGTCGAGGTCACCTACGTCCCTGTCAACGCGCAAGGCATCGTCGAGCCGGAGACCCTGTTGGCAGCGCTCAAACCCAACACGCGTCTCGTAAGCATCATGTATGCCAACAACGAGACCGGCGCCATTCAGCCTATCGACGCGCTCGCTGCCATAGCACACGCTGGGGACGCCCTCTTCCACACCGACGCCGTACAGGCAGGCGGTAAGCTTCCACTCGATGTTAGCCCCCATGGCATCCTGAAGCACGCCGATATGCTCACCCTCTCCGGACACAAGATCTTCGCTCCAAAGGGAACTGGCATTCTCTACGTGCGGCGCAACGTCCGGCTCTCACCGATGTTTCACGGAGGATCGCACGAGCGCCAGCGTCGCGCTGGCACAGAAAACGTTCCCGGCATCGTCGGACTCGGCAAGGCAGCTGAGCTATGCACCGAATGGCTGAAGACAGATGGCCCGGCAAAGCTTGCAGCGCTTCGTGACCGTCTGGAACAAGGCATTCTCTCGCAGATCGATGAGACTGGCGTCAACAGTGCAGGAGCGCCTCGTGTCGCCAACACGACAAGCATCTACTTCGATCACGTCGAAGCGGAAGCGCTGTTGATCGCACTGGACCTGAAGGGCCTGTCGGTCAGCGGAGGAAGCGCCTGCCAATCAGGAGCCTCCGAGCCTTCACACGTTCTCACAGCCATGGGCCTCAGCGCAACACGTGCGCGCGCGACGCTCCGCTTCTCACTATCGAAGCTCACAACAGCAGCGGAGATCGACGAAGTATTGAAAATTCTTCCAGCAGCGGTCGCGCATCTGCGCGCACTTTCGCCGACATACAAGAAGACAACGGTCTCCGTCTGAGAGACCGTCCTTCTTTCTCTACAGATACCAGGGAATATTGACCACAACGATCCGCTGATTTCCCTTGAGCAGCAACAACAGCTTCAACAGCTGTACGCGCTGGTTATGCAGCGCATTCTCCCACCAGTGCCGAACCACGAGCTCCGGCAGCAGAACAGTAACCTTTCTGCCGGGATTGGAAGCTTCCAGCTCCAGAATGTAGTCCATCAGCGGATTGATGATGAACCGGTAGTTCGAGGGGATCGTCACCAGCTCCGGCTCCGGGATCCCCTCTTTCCGGATCGGGGCAAGAACTTTCTCCTCCCAATCCTCTTCCAGCCCGACGGGTTCGTCGTCGGAGTGCACGTGAACGACCTTCAGCTCCTTCGACAGCACCAGGCCAAATCGCAAGGCCTTCTCTCCAATGCGATCCCAACGTGCCATCGGGATAACCACCAGCGGCTCCTGCAAATTAGCGAGGCTCAGAGGAGTCATGTCCTTCATCTCACGCTTCACGCGCGTGTAGTGCCGTTTGATCCCCATCATGATGCCGATCAGCACAGGCACCAGCAGCGCAGTCACCCAGGCGCCTGCCATGAACTTCGCGACCAGAACCACCAGCAGCGTGATGCCTGTGGCTACGGCACCGAAGCCGTTGACGAACATGTGCCACATCCGGCCAGGATGGTCTTCCATCTTCAGCCAGTGTACGACCATGCCGGCCTGCGACAGCGTAAAGGCCAGGAACGCGCCAATTGCATACAGCGGAATCAGGCGGTCCGTCACACCACCAAACAGGATCAGGATCACCGCTGTGAATCCGGTTAGCGCATAGACGCCATGCGTATAAAGCAATCTGCGGCCACGCAGCGTAAAGACATGCGGCAGATAATCGTGCAGTGAGATCGCACGTGCCAGTCGAGGAAAGTCCGCAAAGGCTGTGTTCGCGCTCAGTGACAACGCCATCAAAACACTGCCCATGGTCAGGTAATAGAACCAGCCGCGGCCAAAGATGGTCGTCGTAAGGATGCTCAGCACGCTCTGATATTGATGCGCCTCAGGATCCATCGCCGTAACGCCATACGTCTTCGAGAGCCACGCGATGCCAAACAGCAGCACAATCAGTGTTGCGACGATCACGGTGAGCGTCCGCTGAGCATTCTTGGCTCGCGGCTCCTTGAAGGCCATCACGCCATTCGATACCGCTTCAACGCCGGTCATCGCCGCACAGCCACTGGAGAACGTCTTCAGCAGCAGCCACAGGCTCAGATATTTCATCGTCGCTACCGCTGGAGGTGGCGGAGCTACAACTGGAACAGGGTGCCATCCCGATACATAGGCTTTATATGCACCGACGAAGACCAGAGTAAGCAGCGTGCCTACAAAGAAAAATGTCGGCAGAATAAACGCCGCGCCTGTATCTTTCACACCACGCAGATTCACGATGGCCAGAATCACCAGGATGACTAAACAGATTGCCAGCGTATGACGCTGTAGGCTCGGCACCGCAGAAGTCAGCGCCGTAACCCCAGCCGAAATACCCACCGCAGCCGTCAGGATGTAGTCGATCATCAGCGCGGCAGCAGCCAGCAGACCAGGGAACTCGCCAAGATTCTCGGTCGCCACCGTGTACGATCCACCGCCGCTCGGATACGCCTCAATTGTCTGCCGGTAGCTGAAGTAGACGATCACCAGCAGAATCAGGATCGCCGAAATGACAGGAACAATATGATCCACTCCAGCCAGACCCATGGGGATCAGCAGCGTCATCGCTGCCTCGGGCCCGTAGGCTGCGCTGGTCAGGGCATCCAGCCCGAAGATCGGTATTCCTGCCGCTATGCCGATCTGCTCGGCACGTTCATCACTGGTCGCAAGGGGGCGTCCAAAAAGTACATCAAAAAAAGTCATGGCCGTATTCGATACTACTGCCTCCGTCAACTCCGGCCGCATCAATTTCGCTTCAAACGGAGCTACACTGGAGCCCTATGGCTGATATCCACAATGTTCCCCTCCAACGGATTACCGGAGAACCCGCCACACTCGGCGAATATCACGGTAAGGTTCTTCTGCTCGTTAACGTAGCTTCACAATGCGGCCTTACCCCGCAATACACTGCCCTTGAGGCACTCCATACACGCTTCAAGGACGCCGGCCTGGTCGTTTGCGGCTTCCCTGCCAATGACTTCGGAGCTCAGGAGCCTGGCACCGACAAAGAGATCCACACCTTCTGTACGACCAATTACTCGGTCAATTTCCCTATGTTCTCCAAGATCGCCGTTACCGGTGCGGAGACTCACCCGCTGTACAAGGCACTGATTGCCGCCAGGCCGCAGGCGACAGGAGATTCCCGCGAGGGCTTCCGTCAGAAGCTCAATGGTTTCCTCGCCAGCAAGCACAACAGTTCAACCAATCCGGAACCGGGCATCCTGTGGAACTTCGAGAAGTTTCTCGTCGACCGCAATGGAAACGTTGTTGGCCGCTTCTCCCCTGAGATAACGCCCGACGACCCCGCCGTCGTCTCAGCCATCGAATCGGCTCTCAAGTCCTAACCTACCTGAGGAGGGTTGCCAAGCCCTCCTCTCTCTTCTTCATCTCTTCCATCTCACAAGCGTCTGCCGCTATAAGACAGAGGAACAAACCCACTTATGCGAATCCGTACAACTGCCCTTGCGCTACCCCTGCTCGCCGCTTCTGCCTTTGCCCAGAAAGCTCCTATCCAGATCACGGCCGACCTCTCTGACGCGCCGCGAAAAATCTACCATGCTGAAATCGATATCCCGGTAACGGCCGGCGCCGTCTCTCTCACCACCCCGAAGTGGATTCCCGGCAATCACCGCCCCACAGGCCCGGTCAGCGACATTACAGGCGTCGTCTTTACCGTCAATGGCAAGCCGCTCCCATGGCGTCGCGACGATGAAGATCTCTACCAGTACCACGTCACCGTTCCCGCAGGCGTAACAACCCTTCACGCGCATCTCGATTGCATCGTAACGGCCCGCGTCAGCCAGAAGCTCGCCGTGCTCGAGTGGGAGAAGCTGCTTCTGTATCCGGCCAACACACCAGTCAAAGACATTGCCATCCAGCCCTCCGTCACCGTTCCCAAAGGCTGGGGTATCGGCACTGCGCTTACGCCCACCGATGGATACGATCCGCAACATCCTGCCGGTGGAACCACCCACTACGCCGCCACCACTGTTGAGCAGCTTGAAGACTCTCCCGTCATCACCGGTCAGTATTTCCACGAGTTCACGCTCGCTCCCGAGGTCACGCCGAAACACTACATCGACGTCGTCTCCGACTCAGCCGAAGATTCGAAGCTGCGCCCCGCTCTGCTCGCTGAACTGAATAACCTCGTCCGCGAGAGCGGCGCCGCCTATAACTCCCGTCACTACAATGTCTACCACTTCCTGCTCACTCTTTCGGATGTCGCAGGCGGCGAGGGTTTGGAGCACGGCCAGTCCTCCGATAACGGTGTCGGCGAAAAGGGGTTCACCGATGAGCCACATCAACTCGCCGAGGCAGATCTCCTCTCGCATGAGTTCACCCACTCCTGGAACGGCAAGTATCGCCGCCCCTACAACCTCTATCAGGACGACTTCGCCAAGATGCAGCAGGGCTCGCTGCTCTGGGTCTACGAAGGCATGACGCAGTACATGGGCAACGTGCTCGCCGCACGCTCGGGCCTCAAATCGCAGGCGCAGTACCGCGACATGCTCGCCATGTCGGCCGCCAACCTCGACTACAAGCCCGGCCGCGAGTGGCGCTCCACGGAAGACACCGCCATCGCCGCCAGCATCCTGCGGGCAAATAATGCGGTCTGGTCAAACTGGCGCCGAGGGCAGGACTACTACCAGGAGGGTGAACTCTTCTGGCTCGACGCCGACACGCTCATCCGTCAGAAAACCGACAACAAAAAGTCCCTCACCGATTTTCAGCACATTTTCCTTGCTAAGGGCGGAAACACCGGCCCGCTCATCGTCACCTATAACCGCGACGAATTGATCGCCGACCTCAATCAGGTCCTCCAGTACGACTGGGCCACTTTCATCCACGAGCGCATCGACAACCCGAACCCACATGCCGATCTCGCCGGCATTGAGCGCGGCGGTTACAAGCTCGTCTACACCGACAAGCCCAACGCATCCGAACGCACGATGGCGATGGCTGGAGGCCGTCGCGGCGGAGCGATCAACACCTGGTACTCCATCGGCCTTCGGGTCGGCAGCGATGGCGTGATCTCCGACGTCCGCTGGGGAAGCCCAGCGGACAAGGCAAACATCGCTCCAACGGCCAAGATTCTCGCCATCAACGGGAACATCTTCTCAGCCGAAGCCCTGAAAGCGGCGATCCGCGAATCCAAGGGCAATACCGAGCCCATCCACCTCATCCTGCAGTCCGACACCTTCGTCTCGACTGCCGACATCAACTATCATGACGGCGAACGCTACCCAGTCCTTGAGCGTATTGAGGGGGCTCCGGCTTATCTCGATGAGATCACCAAGCCGCTGACCACTCCAGAGAAGATTCCCGTAGAGAAAAAGCCTGCGGAATAACACGACAAACAAAAGAAAGGGCGCAACGGAAGATTCCGTTGCGCCCTTTCTTCTTTTTCGGATTAGAAGTTGAAGGAAGCCTGCAGCATGATGCGCCGCACTGCCGTCTGCGAGCTGAACGGCCCCGTCGCAAGCGTCGTGAACTGACCAAACCTTGGCGAGCTCAAGCTGCTGGTCGGTGTGCCATACGGAACCATATTGAACAGGTTGAAGGCCTGCGCCCCCAGCGTAAAGGTGTACTTATGTCCTGAGCTGGTGCCGCCCATGCCCATCGGACCGCCGCCGGGGCCGCCAGGACCGCGTCCACGGTCGCCACCACCGCCACGACGGTTCTGCCCTTGGCCCTGCCCGCCACTTGCAGCAGCCGCCCCAGTCTTCGGACCAAATCCAAAGGCTTTAGCAAGACGCAGGTTGAACGTAACGTTCGCCGGACCTGTGCAGTAGTTGATGGGAACTGGTGTCAGGTTACCCGTCTGGGTCAGGCTGAAGTCGTTTACATTCCTGCAATTGCCACTGTCGCCGTTCACAAAGTAAGGCCGCGTGTTGTAGACCGAAGATCCCAGTGGGTCGGTACCCGTAATAACGTTGTACGGCGTACCGGCCTGGGCGATCATAAACGGACTTGCCGTGATCTTATAGGGGAAGTTCAGGCTGCCGCCGAAGACGCCAAACTGGCGGAAGGCAAACGTCGCGCGGCCATAGTCAACCTTCGTATTCGTGTTGCTCGTCGGAATGAATCCGGCACCAGACGTATTAGCATCGGCAAAGCTGATCGCATAGAAGCCAAACAGTGTCACCTTCGGCAGACGAGCATTGCCATTGAACATCAACTGGTTCTGTCGAAAGACACCTGCAGATTGATACTGATAGCGGTATGGCGTCGTTGGAGTAACTGTGGGAGTCGTCGGGTCATAGAAGTTCCTGGTCAGAAACTCATGAGCGCCGCGCGCATTCAGGTAGTTGACCGACATCGTCGCATAACGGCCAAGCTGTTGATCAAGCCCAACCGCAGCCTGCATCGTATACGAGCTGCGTATTCCGTTCCCCAACGTATACAGAGTTGCTCGGCTCGCTGCCGATGTTCCGCACTTTTCTGGATGATCCGGTGTGCATGCCACCCCTGGATTGATAAACGTCTGCTTCTGCCACGTGGTGCCATTCAGCTGCAACGTATTCAGATAGTTGGTGAGGTTGAACCGATCATAAAAAATTCCGTAACCACCGCGAACAACCGTAACTGGAGACTTGCCTCCCTTACGCGGAATGCCCCACGCGAACGAGATACGCGGCGCAAAGTCGTGATTACTGTTGATAACGTTCTGCGCCTCGTAACGAATTCCGGCGCTCAGCGTCAGGTTTGGCTTTGGCTTCCAGTCATCTTCGGCGTACAAACCCACATCCGTCAGACGACTATGCACCGTCTCCTGATTGATCTTCGTAACGGCGTACTGACCCGGCGTACCGCACTGATACGAAGAGATGCTCAGCACCGTGCACTTCGTCGTCACACCTGCACAGGCGCTTGGCTTATTGGTTTGCTTGGGATCGGTGCACGGATCGAGCAAGAACGAATAAGTAAACGTTCCGTTCTGTCCCTGCGTCGAGGTTAGATCCTCACTCGTCGTACGCAAGCGTCCGCCGAGTCGCATAAAGTGCTTCTCCAGCGCTACCGAAGTGTAGTTCTGCACCTCGATATGGTTCTGGGTACTGCGTTGTGTGCCCTGGCTCGATCCGCCAGCCGTAAAGATACCCTGCACAGAGAGCGTCGGAGCCGTGCTGAGCGGATCCTGCGTAGCATAAGAGCGCTGATACTCGAACCGCGTCTCGTTGATGACGTGCGGATTGACGATCTGCGTATCGCTGATCTGAATCGTGTTTTCATTTGACTCCGCGTTATAGCCCGCAGTCGCCAGTGTTGTATTTCCTATGCCAGCATTTTGCTGACCATTGACCTCATACTGATAACGAACCGTCAGCGTGTTCTTCTCTCCTAATGCAAGATCAATTCGCGGCGAGATATCGCTGCGTGTCTGCGGGTGAGCTACTGCACGGATCGACTCAGGGACAGACGTGGAATATTGGCAATTCTGCGTTCCTGTAGTACCCGGATTGCATGGTACGGTGGGATTTGCTGGGTCTGCATAGAATCCGCCCGGATTCACGATGCTGTTGTCTTGGATGGTGCGATGCGATCCGCCCACCGTAAACGATGAAAAGCGATTGATCGGCCCGCTGATGCTGCCAATCATAAAGATTGTGTGATAGTCCGGCTGATTGTTCGAAGCGCCAAGAAACGGGTTCGATGTGTTGAACGACTTGTCTCCACCTTGAATGCTGTAAAAGCCGTGGTACTTGTCCGTTCCCGGCTTGGTGAATACTTCAACGCGGCCAAATCCCAGCTTGTCGTACTGCGCAGAGAAGGGATTCTGATTGATACGAATCTCGCGGATCGACGACTTCGGAGGAAGCTGGCCGCCGGTGAATCCATCGACATAAATCTGGCCGCCATTCGGTCCTGCAGCAGGGCCCGCAAGCGCTGAAAGTTCTGATGACAACTCATCTGGATCGTCCGACAACGCGTCCAGGTCCTTACCCTTAATCACTGTCGAGCTGGCGTTGCTGTCCGAATCCACGCTGACCTGCGCACTCTGCGCCGTGACCTGGATCTGTTGCGTATCGGTTTGGAGCGCCATCTTGACATCGACCGCCACCGATTGGCCCGCTGCAACGCGAACGCCTTCGCGCACAAAAGCAGCAAAGCCATTCATTGTCACCGTCATCGAATACGTGCCTGCAGCCAAACCCTGCGCGGTATAGGTTCCATCGCTCTTTGATTGCACGATCACCGGCTTACCCTTCGCAGGAGTCAGCGTCACCGTCGCACCGGGAATCAACGCGCTGTCTGGATCAACAATAGTGCCATGCACCGAACCACCGGCCGGCTGTTGCGCAATCGCGGCAACCGGCGCCAAAGCGACGAAAAGATACACAAAGAGCTTGATCACTCCACGTAATGCCATTACTTCTCCTTCAATGAGGAAACCTGATTGTTCTGCGTTCTTACGCGTTCGTTCCTTACGCGCTCTTTACTGTGGTCCACCAGCATCCGCGCCACCGCCGCCGCCCATATTCCACGGCGAGAGCGTCATTGCCGGAGCGCCGCTTGGCGCCGCAGCCAAAATCGGTTCAACTCCCGACAGCATCGTGACCGCTGTCAACGCAGAACCACCCGAATCGGAAGCGACAACCATCACCGCTTCCCCAACCTTCAGATCGCCGATCGTCTCCGTTGGCAGACGCGACAACATCTGCGAAAGATCGCCGCCACGCCCTGCGCCTCCAGGCCCACCGGGTCCAGCAGGGCCTCCAGGTCCACGACCAGCGGAAGAACCCGCGCTCGCAGCGCCACCTGGTGCGGCAGCTCCACCGCCCTGCGGCTTGGCTCCTCCCACCGCATTTGCACCCGCCGCCGCTCCTCCACGCTCGCGCGCAGCAAAGCGGGCCGCCATCTCGGGAGGAAGCTTGCGAAGATCGGAGTTTGAGGTAACGTTCACCGTCACCATCTTCTTCGTTGCAAGATCCTTCAACGTCAGTGTTCCAGACGCAGCATTGACGGTCGCCAGAGTTCCAGAAAGATTCTTGAACGATCCACTGACAATCTCCTCCGCCTGGATCGTCGTTCCATCATCGGATTTATCGCCACGAACCCGAAGCTGATCGCCTGCCTGAATCTGCGCCAACGTCCCCGGCTTCGCATCTTCGAACTTCACCGAGTCAGCAGCATAACGCCGAAACTTTGTCGTCCCGCTCGTCTCGACTGAAATCTTTTTCGATCCTGACGTCACTGTGATCGTCGATCCGCTGACAGCACTGACCAGGCCGCCCGATCCGCGGCGTTGCCAGTCCGCTTTTTCCTGCTCGTTCTTCTGCGCAATATCCGCCGACTTCATTAGAATCACGCGCGCCGCAGCAAACGAGCCATCGTCTGCGCCCTTGCCTGTCACCAGTACACGATCACCCACGGTGATATCACCAAGCGTGATCTGCTGCGCCGCTTTCAAATCCGTGCTGCCCGGAGCCAGCTGCAGAATCTTCGCTCCATCGGCAACCGTTACCGACACCTGCGCTCCACCATCCGCAGCCAGGGTCAGCGTATTACCCGATAGTGCTTTTACTGTGCCGATCTGTCGCGTGGCAGGCGACGCTGCAGAAGCCTGTGCGAAAGCGACAGGTTCCATCCCGATAATCCCTGTCGGAAAAAGCGCGACAACCAGTGCGGCCACGCGTAAAGTTGATCCCGTCCAAACCATCTGATAATCCTTTTGCTCGAATCAGCTAACCGCTCGAAGCTCAGGACGCATGCTGTCTACCGCTCGCCTGCTGAGGTTCGATACGAGAACAGACGGCTGGGCGTTCCAAAAGTTTCCTGCTTTAACGGAGTTTCTTCAGTTTACCCGGCAAATACCTCTCACCTAAAACGTCTGGCGTGAAAGAATAGCCAGCCGCGATGGGGGCAGAAGAACCATCTCATCCTGCATCGCAACCCCGTCTCCTGAATGAAGCACCATTCGGTCCTCTCGGCGGCAGGATAGCTCTACAGGCATTTGTCCTAGATTCACCATCACGCTGACGTCTCCGCGCTCCATCACAAGCCACTGCTGCGCCTCATCGAATCTCACTTGTATTTGCCCCGAAGCGCCCTCATTCAACGCGGCTGACTGGCGCCGGAACGCGATCAACTTACGGCACCAATCCAGCATCTCCGCATGGCTGCCTTTATCGGTCTCTGCCCAGTTCAGCTTCGAACGCAAAAATGTCTCCCTGCTCTCCGGATCAGGAATCAGCTCAGGTGCCCATCCAAAAGCTGCAAACTCCCGCTTCCTCCCCTCTGAAACGGCGCGCGCCATCGCCTCGTCCTCATGATGCGCGAAGTACTGAAACGGGGAGGACGCCGCAAACTCCTCCCCTTGAAAGATCATGGGGACGAACGGCGCCATTATCACCACTCCAAGCGCAACCTTCGCTCGCTCCAACCCAACAATATGTTCCAGCCTGTCGCCCGTCGCACGATTTCCCACCTGGTCATGGTTCTGGATGAACCCGACAAACCGGTGCATCGACAGCCCTTCGACGGACCGCCCGTGAACCTTGCGTCTGTACTTCGAATACCGACCGTCATAGACAAAGACCTGCGTTAGCGCCTTAGCCAAGTCCTGCATTGAGCCAAAGTCAGCGTAGTACCCCTTCCCTGTATCGCCCGTGTGAAGCAGCGCAAACAATGCATGGTGGAAGTCATCGTTCCACTGCGCATCCATGCCATACCCGTTCGCCTCACGCGACCTCACCACGCGCGGATCGTTCAAATCGCTCTCTGCAACCAGCTCCAGACGCCTCCTTAGCAACGCAGACAGATCGTCTACCTCCGTCGCAAGTTGCTCCATGAAGTGGATTGCCGACCGATCCACATACTCATGCACCGCATCCAACCGCAGCCCATCGATGTGAAAGTCGCGCATCCACATCAGCGCGTTGTCGCAGAAAAACCTCCGTACTTCATCACTCTCCTCAAACTCCAGGTTCACCGCCTCACCCCAGGGAGTCGTATGCCGGTTCGTCATATACGGACCAAACCGCCCCGTATAATTCCCCACCGGTCCGAAGTGGTTGTACACAACGTCCAGCAGAACCGCTAAGCCATGCGCATGACACGCATTCACAAAACGCTTTAATCCATCCGGGCCGCCATAGGCATCGCGCACTGCAAACAACGCAACGCCGTCATATCCCCAACCGAAATCACCGGGAAACTCCGCCACCGGCATCAGTTCAACATGCGTGATGCCCAGCTTCGCCAGATACTCGAGCTTTGCGATCGCTGCATCGAACGTCCCTTCAGGAGTAAACGTTCCGACATGCAATTCATAGATCACACCGCTAGCCAGCGGTGGCGCACTCCAGCCCGTATCGCTCCACACGAAGGCCGCATTGTCGTAAACACGCGACGCCCCGTGCACGCCATGCGGCATCCACATCGCGCGCGGATCGGGATAGGGCTTTGGATCATCGTCCACAAGAAAGGCGTAGTCCGTACCCGGGCCTGCTTGCTCAACACGCACACTCCACCATCCGCGATCATCTGTGCGCGCCATCTCGTAATCCGCTTCGCCAAGCTTTACCCTGGGCCTCTGTGCCACAGGAGCCCACACTCGAAACTCATGCATTCAAGCCGTCCTCGCGCACCAGCAGAGCAACCGGAAAATCGCGCAGAAGCACCCGCATCGGCACCGCGCCACCATTCATTGCCGCTCCCGTCAGCCGGTTCGTCCATGTCCCTTCAGGAAGCACAACTGCCGTATCGCGCCATGCATCCATCACCTTCATGGTCAGCCGCGGAACGATCGTTGCCACCGATGCGCCACGCAGGTACGCAATCACGTGATCCGACTTCGCTCCATTCACGACCAGTGGTGTATATGCAGCATCTGCACCAAACGACTCCTTGCGCTCGCGCCGCAATTGCAGACCCTGATGAATTACCCACATCTTCGGCATTCCATCATCCATACGCTCCATGATGCGCGCGGCAACGTTCTCCCCCATCATGTTCCGCATCTCGTCGAACACCGCACGACGCCGCTCATAGTCCACTGGCCTGCGATTATCCGGATCGACCAGGCTCAGGTCCCACAACTCCGTCCCCTGATAAAGATCAGGAACCCCTGGTGCTGTATGCTTCATCAGCGTCTGCGCCAGCGAGTTCACCCTGCCCGCAAACTTCACCCGCTCCACAAACTGCTCCACATCCTTCAGAAACGGAGCATGCTCCATCGTGTGCGCCACAAACTCAAGTAACGCATCTTCAAATTCTTTATTGTTCGCAATCCAGGTCGTATGCAACTTAGCCTCGCGAGCGGCCTTCAGCATATACGCCTGCATGCGCTCCGCCGTAATCGGCCACGCTCCGATCAGCGTCTGGTAGTAGAGATACTCCGTATTCGCATCCGGCATCGGCCCTCCCACCGCACGTCGTCGGAACGGCGCATTCATCCGCGACCACCGCTGAATCGACGAAGCAAATCGCGATGGCACCTCCGACAGCACTGCAAGCCGCGCTCGCACATCGCCACTGCGCTTCGTGTCATGCGTCGCAAGCGCAGTCATCGTCAGCGGATGCGTCGCCTGCATCTTCTCGTGATAAGCATGAAACTCCGCGACACTCACCCCATTACCGCTGGGGTTGCCGCCAACCTCATTCATCCCTGAAAGCCGGTTGTAGCAGTAGTACGCCGTATCCTCGACACCCTTCGCCATCACCGGCCCAGTAAACTGCTGGAAGCGCTGCACAAATTCGCTCTCACGCCTTCCCGTCGCAATTGTCGTCAACACATCGCGCAGAAAGTCGAACAGATCTCCATCGATATCCGGGCGCCGCGCCTTCGCACACACCGTTGCCTGCGCAATATGCGCGCGATCTTCATCCGTAATCTCGCCACGCTCAGGAACAACATACGTGCGATAGATATCAAGACATGCCGCCAGCTCGCGAATCGCACGACGTATCTCAGTCTGCGTGTAATCGCGGCGATCGCGATTCGATTCGCATATCTCCACAAACATCGTCGTCAGCCGATTGACGTCGCTGCCCAGCGCCTCCTGCGACACATTGATCTTCTTGTCGTGCGCCATCGTCGTGTAATCCGCAAGCACAGCCGCTGCATCCTTACCGATGAAGTTCAGGTACACACTCGTCAACTCTTGCAGCCCCTGCGACGAAACCAGCACACCACCGGCAACATGCATGAAGTCATAACCCGTCGTCCCCTGAATCGGCCAGTTCTCGCGCAGATACTCACCCGGCTCAAGAATCTTCTCGCCAATGATCCATGCATCCGGCGCGCGCTCACGCAAACGTGTCAAATACTCCAGCGGATCGCGTAAGCCATCTGGATGATCGACACGCACGCCATCCAACACGCCACGCTTCAGCCAATCCAGCACCAACGCATGTGTCTCTTCAAACACATGCTCGCGCTCTACACGCAATCCGACTAGCGAGTTCACATCGAAAAACCGCCGATACCCCAACTGCTGTCCCGCCGTCTTCCAATATGCCAACCTGTAGTTCTGCTGATTCAGAAAATCATCGAGCGCATCTTCATTTCCATTTAACTCTTCAACAGAACGCTCAATCCCATCGCATACACCTTGCTCCTCCGAGCACAACCGCTCCAGCAGCGTATACAACACCACTTTGTCATTGTGCAGCGCCAGCACCTTGCGCCTGTCCTCATACTGTGGGGTGGGAAGCCTTCCGAATGAACCCGCAAGAAAGCTCAGCGTCTTCGATCGTGCAATCTCCGCCGCGCGCCCCAAAATGGACGGCAATGTCTGCGGAGAAACCGGCAATGCCTGCCCCGCAGCCTCGACATGAAATTTATTGCCCGCACGCACAACGCGAATCCCTCCGCGATGCAGCACGCGTCCATACTGATCGTCGAGCACCGGCACCAAAATCTTGTCGCGAAGCCGCTCCTCTGCAGGCTGCCAGTCGATATCGAAGAACGAGGCATACCGGCTTGACGTACCGTTCTCCAGCACATCCCACCAGTAACGGTTCTCCTTCCCCAAGGACATGTGGTTCGGCACAACATCCAGTACCTGGCCCATGCCGAGTTCCTTCAGTCTCGCTGAAAAACGATCATGCCCCTCCTGCCCACCCAGCTCCTGATTAACCCGTTGATGCGACACGACGTCGTATCCATGCATACTGCCCGGTGCAGCCTGCAGATACGGCGAGCAGTAGATGTGCGATACGCCCAGCGCACACAGGTAGTCCGCCACTGCCGCAGCATCGTCAAAAGTAAATTCTTTGTGAAGTTGAAGTCTGTAGGTCGAAGTCGGAACACGCAACATGAGAAACCCTGTTTGAAAAAATGCGCAGGTTAAGGTGCGTAGCCGCACAGCAAATGTCTTGGTTTATTTGTTCTTTGAAGTACCTTTTCTTTGTTAGAGTCCTCGTCCGTGTCCACAGGTTGTACCTCGCATCTATCACCTTAGAAATGAGCGCGCTACAACCGTGCTCTCACAGCATGCATCTCCATAGATGACGAAGAAAGAAAGCGACGACACCACCGTGAAGAAAGCCGGCAGCGCCACCGATCCACTCTGGTACAAAGACGCAATCCTTTACGAACTGCACGTCCGCACCTTCCAGGACTCCAATGGTGACGGCATTGGCGACTTCCCTGGCCTTATCTCGCGCCTCGATTACCTGCAGGATCTCGGAGTCACCTGTCTCTGGCTCCTCCCCTTCTTCCCTTCGCCACTGCGCGACGACGGCTACGACATCGCCGACTACACCAGTGTTAATCCCAGCTACGGCGCCATCGACGACTTCAAGCGCTTTCTCTCCGAAGCACACAAGCGCAACATGCAGGTGCTCATCGAGCTCGTCATTAACCACACCTCCGACCAGCACCCCTGGTTCAAAGCCGCACGGCACGCTCCCGAAGGCTCACCCGAACGCAACTTCTACGTCTGGTCCCACACCGATCAGCTCTACAAAGGCGTGCCCATCATCTTCTCCGACACCGAGAAGTCCAACTGGACATGGGACGAGACTGCCAAGGCCTACTACTGGCATCGCTTCTTCTCGCACCAGCCCGACCTCAACTTCGACAACCCCGCCGTTATGGACGAAGTCCTCAAAGCCATGCCAGCCCGACCTCAACTTCGACAACCCCGCCGTTATGGACGAAGTCCTCAAAGCCATGCGCTTCTGGCTCGACCTCGGCGTCGACGGACTCCGTCTCGACGCAATCCCCTATCTCGTCGAGCGCGACGGCACCATGTGCGAGTCTCTCCCAGAAACCCACGCCATCATCCGCCGCCTCCGCTCTGCCATCGATGACGAGTACACCAATCGATTCACGCTCGCCGAAGCCAACCAATGGCCGCAGGACGTCCGCCCCTACTTCGGCAACGGCGACGAATGCCACATGGCCTTTCACTTCCCCCTGATGCCGCGCATCTATATGGCGCTCCGTCAGGAAGACCGTCTGCCTATCACCGACATCATGGCGCAGACGCCACCGATTCCCGACGGTTGTCAGTGGGGACTCTTCCTCCGTAATCACGACGAGCTCACCCTCGAGATGGTCACCTCCGATGAGCGCGACTACATGTACTTCGCCTACTCGGCCGACCCGCGCATGCGCGTCAACTCCGGCATCCGCCGTCGCCTTGCTCCGCTGCTCGACAACAATCGCCAACGCATCCAGTTGCTCAACTCCATCCTGCTCAGCTTTCCCGGCACGCCCATCCTCTACTACGGCGACGAGATCGGCATGGGCGACAACATCTACCTCGGCGACCGTAACGCCGTCCGCACCCCCATGCAGTGGAACTCCGACCGCAACGCCGGCTTCTCCACCGCTAACCCAGCGCGTCTCAGCTTCCCCGTCATCATGGACCCCGTCTACGGCTATCAGGCCGTCAATGTCGAAGCTGAGCTCGCCGACCAATCTTCGCTCCTGCACTGGACGCGCAACATGATCGCCCTGCGCAAGCTCTTCCAGGTCTTCGGTCGCGGCACGCTCGAGTTCCTCAACCCCGCTAACCGCAAGGTCCTTGCCTATCTGCGGCATTACGATCCCACAACCCGCTCGCGCCAGGAGACCGAAGCCGCGCCGAAACGCAACATGTCATCGCCCGGTACCGAAACCGTTCTCTGCGTCGCGAATCTCTCGCGCTTCGCACAACCCGTCTCACTCGATCTCAGCGAATTCACCGGCATGACACCCGTCGAGATGCTCGGCTACGTCTCCTTCCCTGTCATCACCGATCAGCCCTACCCCCTCACCCTCGCTCCGTATTCTTTCTTCTGGCTCGAGCTGCAGCCAACACCAGGAGCAGCCTCATAATGCCTCCGTCAAATCTTGCCACTCCGACCCAGGTGCAACGCCGCGGGGTAATCTTGCTTTTCTTACCTCATCAGGCATACACATCACCATTTCAGACGTCCTACACTAGTCGATAAGAGCCTTCGAACATCATGGCCACCACTCCCACAAACATCTCCGCAGCCGTCGCCGATCTCCCCTCACAGGCCGACCTTGGACTGCTCATTCACCTCACGGCCATCACCCCCGAAGCCATCGAGCCTGCGCTCGCCAACCTTGCTCTCGCCTTCCCCGGCCTCTCGCTTCCAGTCGCTGTTCCCGATATAGCGCCGAACATCACCGGCAGTCTCTCCTTCGACAAGCTCAAGCTGCTGCCCTACACTCCTCCCGCACCGTCGGCCACCAGCTGGCTCCTCACCGCAGCCGATTACTTCAACACCTACAAGCTTGCCGAGGAGCACCATGCGACCGCATGCCTCATGCTCGGCGCCGAATCGCACACTATGCCGGCAAACGCGATCCGCAACATGGCCTCCGCCACACTCGCCTCCGGCAACGATCTCATCGTCGCGCACTACCATCCCGGCGCACGCGAAGCTCTGCTCAACTCCGCACTTTTTTATCCCGTCAGCCGCGCACTTTTCTGTGCACGCCCGCGCTTCCCTCTGGCTCTCGACCTCGGACTTTCACTGCGCATGCTCGAGCGCCTCGCCACCGTAGCGCAGCGTTACACAGCCGCCAGTCAGGAAGACGCCATCATCTGGCCCGCCTCCGAAGCCGCCGTCGCCGGCTACACGATGTCTGAAACAGACATCCCCACTCGTAGCACGCCCGCACCCGCCACGACAGACCTCAACTCCCTCGTCAATCAGATTGCCGGCTCTCTCTTCTCCGACATCGATTCCAAAGCCGTCTTCTGGCAGCGCGTACGCGCCACCATCCCCCCACGCGCCATCACGGCCACGTCCGAGCAGCCCGAGCCACTCGACGTCACCCCCATGCTCGAGTCCTTCCATCTCGCCTACTCCAACCTGCAGGAGATTTGGGGACTCGTCCTGCCGCCGCACTCTCTCCTCGGCCTCAAGCACCTCTCGCTCATGCCGCAGGACTCCTTCCGCATGCCCGACAACCTCTGGGCACGCATCGTCTACGACTTCATCCTTGCTTACCGTCTGCGCACCATCAATCGCAATCACCTGCTCGGCGCACTCACACCGCTTTATCTCGCTTGGGTCGCCTCGCACCTCATCCTCGTTCACGGCGGCACTCCGCCGGAACGCCACATCGAAGACGTAGCCATGGCCTTCGAGACCGACAAACCCTATCTCGTCTCCCGCTGGCGCTGGCCCGACCGCTTCAACCCATAGGATTCATGAATTTGTAGATTCGCTAACTCGCTAGCTTGCTGACTCGCTAACTGGCATCCAACTATAAGGAGGTTCGCCCATGTGGCAACAAGTCGAACTCGCTCTGAGCCAATCCGCCCACAGGGCCCTTGTCACGCTGGCCAACTTCCTCCCTGGCATCCTCGCGCTCCTGCTGGCCGTTATCATCCTCACCGTCATCGGAGCCATCCTCGCCACACTGCTCCGCCGCGTCCTCACACTGCTCCGCTTCGACGACCGCCTCACCCGCGGCTCCATCATTCCAATGGAGTGGGCTCCCTCACACAGTCCCACGCTGCTGCTTACACGCGCAACCTTCTGGGGCTCCGTCATTCTTGGCTGCCTCATCGGCATCTCCGCCTTCGACGCCGCCTACGCTGGCAACTCGCAGGTCTCCTTCTTCCTCGTCCCCTACCTCACCCACTCCGTCGGCGCCATCCTTCTCTTCATCGTCGGAACGCTCATCGCCCGCTTCCTCGCGCGGACAGTGCTCATCGAAGCCGTCAATGCACGCCTCCAGTACGCGCGCTTCCTTTCGCTCGGCGTCAAGTGGCTCGTCCTCGTCCTCACCACAGCCATGGTCCTCGACCATCTCGAAATCGGTGGCACTGTCGTCGACCTCGCCTTCGGCATCCTCTTCGGAGGCATCGTCCTCACGCTCGCACTCGCCGTAGGCCTGGGCTCACGCGAGATCGTCAGCCGATCCCTCGAGCGCAACGCCGACGCCGACGGCATACCGCAGGAACCCGGCTACAGGCCGCAGCCCACGCACGACACCCAGCTCCGCCACTTCTAGCTCGTATCGCTAATCCCCCACCGTGTCATTCCGAGCGACGCAGTCGCGAAGTCGAGGAACCCCCGCATTTCGCATCCCAGCCACATCATGTCACCTCGAAGAGAAGTCGAAGGACCTGCGGTTAAATCGTCGCAAGCTGCAGTGCCCCATTCATGCAGTTTCATCGCATGGGCGGAATCGTTCGCACAAAGGCGCGAAACGCTTTACTTAAAGGCACGGCTTCAGCCCCCTGAAGCCATCACCCCAAAACATTTTTACCCATCCATCTTCTCTTTCATATCCAAAAGCCGCTATCATTCCACGCATGCGTTCCCTCCTGGCCGTCGTCCTCCTTGCGTCTCTCTCTGCTTCCGCGCAAACCAAATCGCAGCCCAAGCTCGCCGAGCGCCCCTACATGGGCTGGAGCAGCTGGTCCTTCCTGCGCAGTAAAGTCTCCGAAGAAACCGTCAAGGCCCAGGTCGACGCACTCTTCGCCGCTAAACTCCCAGACTACGGCTACCGCTACATCAACCTCGACGCAGGATGGACAGACGGCTGGGATGAGCACGGCGTCCCCAAGACCAACCTCACCAAGTTCCCCTCGGGCATGGACGGCTTCGGCCAGTACCTCCACAGCAAAGGTCTGCTCTTCGGCGTCTACATGAACCCCGGCATCGACCCCAAGCTCTACGACGCCAACCCCGTCATCGAAGGCACCACCGCACACATCAAAGACATCACCATCACGACGCTCCCCGGCAGCACCCACAAGGGTGCCTACAAGATCGACTTCACCAAACCCGCCGCCCGCGCTTACATCTTCTCCATGCTTCGCCAGTTCGCCCGCTGGAAGGTCGACTTCATCAAGCTCGACTTCGTCGGCCCCGGCGGCGGCAACCTTCCCGCCGACAACCGTGAAGAGCTCCGCGTCTGGCACGCCGCCATCCTCGCCACCCACCGCCCCATCTGGCTTGAGCTCTCCAACTGGATGTCCATCGACCAGGCCCCACTCTGGCAGGCCACCTCCAACGGCTGGCGCATCGAAAACGACGTCGAGTGCTACCCCTGCGGCCGCTCCACCGATCCAGCCATCAAGGGCAACCTCACCATCTGGTCCAAAGTCTCCGAGCGTTTCGCCGACCTCCGCCCCTGGATCACCTACGCGAAACCCGGCGGCTGGAATGACCTCGACTCCCTCGAGATCGGCAACGGAGACAAAGACGGGATCACTCCCGCCGAGCGCCAGACCATGTTCACGCTCTGGTCCATCTCCTGCGCTCCGCTCTACCTCGGCACCGACCTCACCCACATGGACCCAGCCGACCTCGCCATCATCACCAACAAAAATCTCATCGCCATCAACCAGGCCGGAGTCCCCGCCTCTCCGCTCGACATCCAGCAGCTCCGCAACAAGCAGCAGCAGGCCTGGTTCACCAAAAACCGCGACGGCTCCTTCACCCTCGCCCTCTTCAACCTCGGCTCTGAATCTGCCGCCATCAAATTCGACTGGCGCGAGCTGGACGCCCTTCGCGACACCAACTTCGCCACCCACCCACCCAAGCTCACCGACCTCGTCACCAACCAGGGCGTCCCCACATCGCCTGACGAGATCAACTTCACCCTCGATTCGCACGCCTCAAGAGTCTTCCGCCTGACAGCAACCAAATAGAGTAGAGCCGTCCTTCGGTCAATCGTGTCATTCCGAGCGAAGTGCGAAGCACAGAGCCGAGGAACCTCCGCATTTCGTGTACAAGCCACCAGAGCCCACTTGATATACGACCAAATCTGTCCTATAAAGAAAGAGGACTTATTCAGTCCCTATTTCAGTGCAGGCCAGGACCATGTACCGCAAACCCTTGCTCCTCTCTCTGTTCCTCGCACCCTACGCCCTCGCGCAGGGCACTCCTCCTCCGCGTCCCGTCGTCCTCGCCATCGACACCAACCACGACGGCAAACTCTCCGCCGACGAGATCGCCAACGCCCCCGCCGCACTAAAAACTCTCGATAAAAACGGTGACGGCCAGCTCGACTCCCTCGAGTACCTCGCCAGCCAGAACGATCCCACCTCCAACAAGCCCGACGAGACGGTCCAGCGTCTCATGGCCTTCGACCGCAACGGCGACGGCGTTCTCACCCAGGACGAGCTCCCTCAGCGTCTCCAGGGTCTCTTCGCACGCATCGACACCAACCACGATGGCAAGCTCACTCCCGAAGAAATCCGCGCTTCCGCTGCCTCGCAGACCGGCCCCAGCGGACGCGTCCAGCACACCGGCGACGCCACCCGCAACGACCCTGTCCTCAACGCCATCGACGCCAACCACGACGGCATCCTCACCTCCGACGAGATCGCCAACGCTCCAGCTGCATTAAAAGCTCTCGATAAAAACGGCGACGGTGAACTTTCGCCCGAAGAAATCCGTCCACGACAGATGACGCCCTCTGACCGGGCCAAACACATGCTCGACGAGTGGGACACCAACAAGGACGCCAAGATCGCCAAACCCGAGGCCCCTGACCGCATGCAGCAGCAGTTCGACGCCATCGACACCAACCACGACGGCTTCCTCACCGAAGACGAGCTCACCGTCTACTTCGCTTCTCTGCCGCCGCAGCAGCCACGCCGCCCCGAAGGCAACACAACCCCACAAGGACCGCGCCCTTAAATGAACAATCTGAAGCTCACCGCCGCGCATTTGCCCTCGATAGCGCTCACATTTGCTCTTTCGCTGGCACTCTCTGCCTCCGCACAGTCGCCCTCGCAGGTCCGCGTCTTCCATCACGAAAACATCCTCGGCACCTCAATGGAGCTTAAGCTCAAGACCTCCACTCCCGCACAGGCCGCCAAAGCCGAGGCCGCCGTCCTCCACGAAATCGACCGCGACAACCGCATCCTCAGCAGCTGGTCCTCCAGCAGCGAGTTCTCCCGCTGGAGCCGCACCCACAACACGCCCGTCCATGTCTCCTCCGAGCTCTACGATGTCCTCGCGCTCTTCGATCACTGGCGTCAGCAGACCTCCGGCGCACTCGACGCCTCCGCCGAAGCCGCCACCCGCGCCTGGAAGCTCGCCGCTGTCGAAAATCGCACGCCCACCCAGGCCGAGCTCGACCGCGCCGTCGACACCATGCAGCACCCGCACTGGTCCCTCGACCCCGTCCATCACACGGCAACGCATCTCGACGATGCGCCGCTCGCGCTCAACTCCTTCGTCAAAAGCTACATCTCCGGCCGCGCTGCCAACGCCGCACTCGCCGCAGGAGCCACTGGCGTCCTCATCAACATCGGCGGCGACATCGTCCTTCGCGGGGCCATCACCGAGCGGGTTGCCATCGCCAACCCGCGTGCCGCCGCCGAAAACGATCCCCCCATCGACCTCCTGCGCCTCTCCAACCGCACCATCGCCACCAGCGGCGACTACCGCCGCGGCTTTGACATCCACGGCACGCACTACTCGCACATCATCGACCCGCGCACCGCGCAGCCTGCCGAATCCGTCATCTCCTCTACCGTCATCGCCGCCGATCCCGCCACCGCAGGCGCGCTCGCCACAGCCTTCTCCGTCATGACTCCCGAAGAGAGCAGCCGCCTCGCCGCCTCGCTCCACAATGTCGACTACATGCTTGTCCTCAGCGACGGACGCACCATCGCCAGCCGCAACTGGTCCTCGCGTGAGCTGCCCCGCATCCAATCCGCTGCCTACGCCAAGCCCCCCGCCGCACCGATGGACCTGCTCATCGACTTCGAGCTCGCGCGCATCGACGACCCTCGCTACCGGCGCCCCTACGTCGCCGTCTGGGTCGAAGACGCCGACCACTACCCCATCCGCACTCTCGCTCTCTGGTTCCACAAGCCGCGCTGGCTGCCCGACCTCAAGTCCTGGTACCGTGCCGACCAGGTCCGCAACCTCGCCGAAGGCACCGACCTCTCCACCACCATCTCCTCCGCCACCCGCTCACCGGGCAAATACACGCTACGCTGGGACGGCAAGGACAACAGCGGCAAGACCGTCAAACCCGGCAAATACACCGTCTTCATCGAAGCCGCCCGCGAACACGGAACCTACGGCCTCATCAAGCAGGAGATCAACTTCGACGGCAAGACCGCCGCAAAATTCACTCCCGCTGGCAACACCGAAGTCTCCAGCGCCGCCCTCGACTACGGTAGACACAACTAGCAATCAACAAGGAGCGCGAGCAGAGTCAACCGCCATTGAGGTGTCATTCCGAGCGAAGCCGAGGAGCCACTGCATTTCGCGATGCTCGAACAACCGCAACCCTTGACCCAACGGAGAAGATTTCCAGAAGCTATCCATAAAGTGTCAACCCGAGTGAAGTGAAGGACTGCATTTCTAAACCATGCCAACGCAAACCCAGACCGTCGAGAAAAAGCCCGTCCCCACCTTCCGCGCCCATCTGCGTCGCAAGACGGCCGTCGTAGCCCGCTGGCTGCATATCTATCTCTCGATGGTCTCCTTTGCCATCATCCTCTTCTTCGCCTTCACCGGACTCACCCTCAACCACACCGAGTGGTTCGGCAACGCCGAAAAGACCACGCGCTCCACCGGCCAGATGCCCCACGACTGGCTCCGCAAACCCAACAACGCCGACCCCGACAAGCTCGCCATCGTCGAACAGCTCCGCTCCGCCGCCAAACTCCACGGCGCCGTCTCCGACTTCCGCGTCGACGACAACCAGATCTCCATCTCCTTCAAAGCCCCCGGCTACTCCGCCGACGCTCTCATCGACCGCGACACCAACCGTTACGACATCATCGAAGTCCGCAACGGCTTCGTCGCCGTCATCAACGATCTGCACAAAGGACGCGACGCCGGCAAAGTCTGGTCCGGCCTTATTGACGCCTCCGCCATCCTTCTCACCCTCGTCTCCCTCACCGGACTCCTGCTTCTCTTCTTCGTCTACAAACGAAGAACCTCCGGCCTCATCCTCGCCGCCGTGGGAGCCGTCCTCTGTTACCTCGTCTACCTCCGCTTCGTCCCGTAAAGGCGGAGAGACTCAGTACGCCGGGCCAGACAGCAGGGTCCTCTGGGTCGACTGATAGAACCCATAAATTGCAACCCCGGCAAAACCGATCGCCGGAACGACATATCCAAGCGCCAGGCTTCCCGTCTGCCGCGCAATCAGTCCCTGAATCGGAGGAAAGATCGCGCCGCCGACAATCGCCATCACCAGCAGCGAACCACCCAGCTTTGTATTGCACCCCAGCCCCTTCAGGCCAAGCGCAAAGATCGTCGGAAACATGATCGAGATAAAAAATCCGCTCACCACAATCGCCCAGGCTCCAACCATGCCCGGCTTCGTCACCACGACCAGCATCATGATTGTGTTGAGAACGCCATACACTCCCAGCATTAGACTCGGCCGGATATAGCGCATCAGCGGAGTCGAAATAAACCGTCCGAACAGCATCACCACCAGCACCGCCGTCAGATAGTGCGCCGCGGTCCGCTCGCTCACCGGCGTGTACTGCTTCATGTAAGGAATCAAACTGCTCCACGACGAAATCTGCGCACCCACGTTGCAGAAATTCGCCGCCACCGCAATCCAGATCGAAGGCATGCGCAGCAGATCGCCGAAGTTTCCATGATCCTCACCCGCCCCCTCATGCTCCACCTGGATCACGGGAAACTTTGTCCGCATCAGCAGCAGCGCAAAGAACAACACCACCGCGCCGAAAACCATATACGTCGGAACGACGCGCATCACTTCGCTATGCAGATACGCTTTGTACGTCCCAAGCTGCTTCATCTGCTCGATCTCTGCAGCGCCCGGCTCGTGACCCGAAAAGATGAAGTACGTCCCGATCAGTACACCCGTCACCGTTCCCGGAGGGTTGAAAGCCTGCGAGAAGTTCAGCCGCTGCTCCGACGTCACCGGATCGCCAAACTGTGCAATAAACGGATTCGCTGCCGTCTCCAGAATCGACGCGCCGCAGCCCACCGTGAATAGTGCGACCAGAAAAATTCCATACGCATCGCGCAACGCCGCCGGCAGAAAGAGCAGCATGCCCGATCCGAAGAGCAATAGTCCCGTCACCATGCCGGCCTTGTAACCCCAGCGCCGCATCAGCAGACCGGCAGGAATCGCCATACAGAAGTAGCCGAAAAAGTTCGCCGTCTGCACCAGCTGCGCCGAAAACTGCGACAACTCCAGCGACTTGCGGAACTGCTGCACCAGAATGTCCGTCAGATTATTCGACATGCCCCACAGGAAGAACAACGCCGTCACCAGCACAAACGGCACCATGTGCCCTACAGGGAACACAGGATGTTTGCCGCCCTTCACCTCGGCGGTGCTCTTCGAACTGACTGGCGTTGAGATCTGCATTGTTTCTCCTGGGTACGGACTGGGTTCTCATCGGCGCGTCTCGAAAGACGTTGCTCGAAATCTTACATGCCCTGCTACATCATCGCTTCATCGAAGACCGTAGACGCTCTTCGCCGTTCCTCCGAAGATCGCCTCCCGCTCTGCCACGCTGTACTCCGCGAAATATTCTTTCAGAACATCAAACCATCTCTTATACCCCGATGCCACGAGGCATACTGGCCAGTCGGAGCCAGCCATTAGTCTCTGCGGACCAAAAGCCTCAACCACAACATCGAGATACGGCCTGAGCGAATGCAGTGTCCATGCCGACCAATCCGCCTCCGTCACCAGCCCGGAAACCTTGCACCAGACATGCTCGCGCCTGCCCATCTCCCGCATCCGCTCGGCCCACGGCTCGACAATGCCCTCACGTATCCGCGGCTTGGCAATGTGATCCAACACAAATGCCTGCTCAGGATGACGATCGACAAACTCGATCGCCTGCGGCAACTGGCGTTCATAGATCAGCACATCATAGACCAGCCCATACTGGCGCAACCGCTTTACTCCATCATTGAAGTCCGGTCGCAGAATGAAGTTCTCGTCCGGCTCCCCCTGCACGATATGGCGCAGCCCACGCAACTTCGGCTTGTCCGCGAACGCATCGAGCACGGCAACAAGATTCTTCTCCGCGAGCGGAGCCCAGCCCACAACACCACAGATCGCATCGCAGTTCGCTGCCTGCTCGAGCAGCCAGCGCGTCTCGTCCACCGTCTGCCTCGCCTGGACCGCCACTGCGCCGTCGATGTCAGCGGCTTTCATCTCGGCAACCAGATCGTCAGCAAGAAAATCTCTCTGCAAAATACGCATCGAGTCGTCGATCCAGCCGTACTCTGCTGCTGTATAACGCCAGAGATGATGATGAGCGTCTACGGTCCTGACGATTTGTCCCGAGGTATTTTCCATTCAAAAAATAATTTCCAATCCTGAAAGTGAAAGGATACGACATCCGGCATACGACATGACAGCGCAATCCAACCATATTTTCGCTCCTGTGATCGTAGTGGCTTATGATTGTGTTCCGCGAATCCAATTTGGGTTCCGGTCAGCCTTTTTTCAAAGACTCCCCTGATGAAAGAGGTCTTTATGCCGGCCAGAAAAAATTCCGCAATCCTGAAGCCCATGATGGAGCAGCCACGCATCATTCTGCCCGGCAGCGAAAAGGCGCCTCTCGCTCTGGCAATCCACGAAAAGCCTGCTCCGTCTTCGTCGCGCATTACGGTATCGGTCATTGTGCGCCGCAAAAAGCCTCTCAGCATCGCACATACGACAGGCAAGCTCAGGCTGACGCGAGCGCAGTTCCGCGCCAACCACGCTGCAGATCCGGTGGCCGTCAAGCTTGTCCGCACCTTCGCGAAAGAGTTTGGCCTCAAAATCCAGCCTGGCACTCCCGCTCCTGGCAGAAGAACCATTAAGCTGAGTGGGACCATCGCCAGGATGCAGCGCGCCTTCGGCGTCTCCCTCGAGCACAGGCATCTCGAAGGCATCACCTATCGGGTACGCGAAGGATGCATTCATCTTCCCGAACAACTCGAAGGATACGTCGTTGCCGTTCTTGGCCTGGATAACCGACCGCAGGCCTCGCCAAAGTTTCGTATCGCCGGACAGAAATCATCCGATATTGCCGGGCTCGCGCAAGGCTCGGGCTTTGCGCGGCCTCATGCAGCAGGAGGCCCCTCCTACACTCCTGTTCAGATCGCGCAGCTCTATAACTTTCCATCTGGAGCTACCGCTGCCAACCAGACCATCGGCATCATCGAGTTAGGCGGCGGATTCCGCCAGACCGACCTCACTGCCTACTTCAAATCGCTCGGACAGACGACACCAAAAGTCATCGCCGTCTCCGTCTCCGGCGCGAAGAACTCGCCCTCCAACGCGAACAGCGCCGACGGTGAGGTCATGCTCGACATTGAGGTTGCCGCTGCTATCGCAGTGCGAGCGCGCATAGTCGTCTACTTCGCCCCCAACACCGATCAGGGCTTCATCGATGCTCTCGCACAAGCCATCCACGACACGACCTATAAGCCCAGTGTCATCTCCATCTCCTGGGGATCTGCCGAGGCGAACTGGACCGCACAGGCGATGTCAGCGTTCGACTCTGCATGCCAGTCTGCAGCAGCGCTTGGCATCACGATCACGGTGGCAGCAGGCGATAATGGCTCTTCCGATGGTGTGACCGATGGGAAAAACCACGTCGATTTTCCAGCCTCCAGCCCGCACGTGCTGGCCTGCGGCGGCACCAACCTGCAAAGCTCCGGTTCGACTATCACCTCCGAAACGGTATGGAACGATCAACCGCAGGGAGGAGCGACCGGCGGCGGTGTCTCCGACATCTTCCCTCTTCCCACATGGCAGACAAACGCCAACGTTCCGAAGCCAACCACCAGCACAGGCGGACGCGGTGTTCCCGACGTTGCCGGCGATGCCGATCCCGCAACCGGCTACAACGTTCGCGTCGACGGCCAGAACCTCGTGATCGGAGGAACCAGCGCCGTCGCGCCGCTATGGGCTGGCTTGATCGCGTTGGCGAATCAGCAGAATGCAGTCTCAGCAGGCTTTATCAATCCAGCAATCTATTCAGCCAAGGCGAAATCTGCATTCCGCGACATTCTTACAACCAACAACGGAGCCTTCAGCGCCGGCCCGGGCTGGGACGCCTGCACTGGCCTCGGCTCGCCGATCGGCACGAAGCTCATCACGGTCATGAATCCTGGCCCTGTCTCAACTACATCGCACAAGAAGAAAAAGACAGCGCACAAAGGAAAGAAAACTGCCCACAAGAAGACTTCCAGCAAGCACCAAAGCCGCTAGGAAAACAACTCGCGGACACGACGCAGATCATCGGGAGTATCCACATCGATCTCACCATCTGGAAGAAGCACGGCCCGGGCATCCTTCAGCAAGGTTCGCGCTCCTGCATCGCCATGCAGCTGCATCAGCTCCGAAAACATCGCTGCTGGAAAATAGGCAGGCACTCCACGGCGACCCGCGTACTCCGACGCGGATAACTCACCTGTACGCAACAGCTCCTGCAAATGCGCAGCAGTCACCTGAGCCATATCGCAGGTCACAATCACGCATCCAGCAACATCGCTCGACAACGCTTCAACACCAGCGCGCACTGACGAGCCCATACCTTCAGTCCAGTTGCAGTTCACAACAGCGGTTGCGCCCTGCAATGCACATTGCTCCCGCACGACATCGGCAGAAGCTCCCAGCACAACCACAATCGGAGCACACCCGGCCTCTCCGCAGATACGCACAACGCGATCCAGCAGAGTTTCTCCGTTCAACCGCACAAGCTGTTTCAGTTCGCCTAATCGACGCGATGCACCCGCCGCTAACACAACCGCCGCGATCCTCACTGCACCAGATCCGCCGGACAATGCGTCTGCAAATAGCGCGAGACTCCGCCCTCGCGCACATGTCTCATCACGTCCTCAACCGATAAGCGCTGCGATGCACCAAGCTTGCCCATACATACGGCTTGCACCTCAGCCACTACAGCCAGTGCAACGGCTTCAGGACCATCGCCGCCAAGATCCAGCCCGACAGGAGCCCATATCCTTTCGCAACAGTCCTGCACCGTAAGCCCAGCCAACACAGCAGCCTCACTCACCAGCAACGAACTGCGATGCCTTGCTCCAAGCAAACCCAGGTAGCGCGGAGCCAACGGCAACAGGTCTCGCAGCAGAGCACGATCCTGTTCATAGCTATGCGTCATCACCACCACCGCATCTTCCGCGCAAATCTGCAATACCGATATGTCATTTGGATCGATCTGCACGACGCGCGCTGCCTCTACAAAACGCTCTCTGCGAGCGAGATGCTGACGGCCATCGGCGGCTGTCACGCTCCAGCCCATCATCGCAGCCATCGAAACGAGTGGCTTTGCATCATCGCCTGCCCCGAACACAAACAACCGTTGTGGCCCGCGAATCTCCTCGACGAACCGGCCTTCATATTCACTGCCTGGCAAAAGACCCCGTGCGCATGCAAGCTTCTTCTCATTCAGATCAGCGCTCGCAAAAACAATCTCTCCTGCCGCGTTCAACACGACTCGGCGAAGCGTCTTTGACTCGCCCGGAAGCCAGGTCACTACCGTAGAACGCTCATCAGCGTGCAGCGCTCGTTGTTGCGCATGAAGCAGAGCTGCGCACTCAGCCGTTTGTACAGGCTCGAGCAGTAAATCCACAACACCGCCGCACCCTAATCCATAAGGAACTTCAGCCGTGTCGTCGAACATCGTTGAGTAGCGTTCGACAACCGCGCCATCCCGAACCTTCCATGCGGCCTTGCGCGTCACCTCAGCTTCAAGGCAACCTCCGCTGATCGTCCCGGCATATTCACCTGCATCGCCCAACAGCAGCCTGGCTCCAGGACGGCGATAGCTGGAGCCCTCAACGCGCACCACCGTCACCAGCACGCGCGCTTCTCCACGCTCCCATAGCTCGACGATGCGGCGTTGCTCCATCATGTGATGAGCTTAGTCCCTGCGTAGATTGCCTGCCAAATGCTCTGCTTTTTAGACTAATTTTTCTCTGAAAAGGTATGAATGCCGCACTCGAGCTTCTTGCCGCCCCAGCGTCCACTGCGCGCATCCGCTCCAGCCTCGGGAATCGACGTGCACGGCTCGCACCCGACGCTCGTGTAACCACGCGCATACAGCTCAAGCTCAGGAATGCCTTCACGCTCGGCATATGCCTTCACGCGCGCCCAGTCCCAGTCTGCCAGCACACTGATCTTCTTCATCTGCTTGCCCGTGGGAGTCTTGTGCCCCTCAACCTTCTTCAAGCCGGCGCGTGTCGGCGACTGCTCGCGCCGCAGCCCTGTAAACCACAAATCGTACGGCTCCAGCGAACGCATCAGCGGCTCCACCTTGCGTGCCTGGCAGCAAGCCGTCGGCTGCACGATGTGCAGAATGCCGAACTGTCCCTCAAACTCTTTCACTGTCGTCGTCGGCAGAGCATTCACCAGATTCAGTCCCCACGCGGCAGCCATGCGATCGCGATACGCAATCACCTCAGGAAAGTGGTATCCCGTCTCCAGAAAGATGACCGGCACATCCGGTAGATGGCGGCGGAGCATATGCAGTACGACCATGTCCTCTGTCTGAAAACTCGAAGTCACGCACACAGACCCGGGCGTAGCCTCACGCACGATATCGGCAACAAGCTCCTCGGCCGTCAAAGCTTCATAATCGATGGTCGTATCCACCACGCTCATTGCTTCACCCCCACCTGCCTGAGAACCTCGTCCTCGCTCAACCCTTCGCCAAGCACAACATTTCCATCGGCAAAGCCTTCGACCGAGCGGACCAGAGTCGCCAGCGCCTCCGCAGGAAGCGTACGTGCCGTGATCGCCGTCACCCCTGCCAACTGAAGCGCGCGCACGACCGGCACCAGCGCATCGTCTGGGATCAGTGCGTCGTCGATCACCACAACCCGCTGCAGTCGGATCTCCAATGCTTCACGCAACTGCTCAGCAAGCTCTGCGCGTCCAGGTACGACGATCAGGGCAGTTCGCAAATCACCGTCAGCAGCGCCAGACGCTGCATCGACGATCATTGCTGCGCCAACCGTCGCATTTGTAACGCCGTCGATCAGAATCAGCGAGCCCGTCGTCCTGCTCTCCGCATACGCATCGAAAAACAGCGGCAGATTCGTATCCAGCTCCATCTCGGCGATCTCGTTCATCGCAAGCTGTTGCGCTGCATGGTGGTCCAGCGTGCCGACATCGACGCGATAGCGAATCGACTTTACCGTCGCGCGCACCGTACGCGTCGTCTGCTTGGCGATGTATGTCCGCCCAACGACAAGCGGCTCCTCATGCATCCACACCACCATTGCCTTCAGATGTCGTGAAGCATGGGGCGCATCTGCATCACGGCTGTCGGCAGCAATCAGCATCTCACCACGGCTCAGATCGATCTCGTCCTCAAGCTCGACCGTTACACTTTGCGGATACGCTGCCGATTGCAGATCGCCATCCCACGTAACAATTCGCTTGACCGTTGTCTCGCGGCCCGAGGGCAGCGCCTTCACCCGCTCACCGGCACGCAAAACTCCGCGTGCAACCTGTCCCGCAAACCCGCGAAAGCTTGCATCCGGACGCAGCACCAACTGCACGGGGAAACGCAACGGCCCACACGATTCCTCCACGCGCAGCGGCACCGTCTCAAGAAACTCAAGCAACGTCGGGCCGTCGTACCAGGTCATTCGTGCGCTGGGCGCAACAACGTTGTCTCCCTCCAGTGCGCTTAACGGAATCGCAGTCACGCTCTTCAATCCCAGCTTCGCGGCAAACGCGACAAACTCACTGCGGATCGCCGCAAACGTCTCCTGCGAGTAGTCCACAAGATCCATCTTGTTGACCGCAGCAACAACATGCGGAATCCCCAGCAACGACGCGATGTACGTATGCCTGCGCGACTGTGGCAAAAGCTTGCCCTCGCGCAGATAGGCCTTCGCGTCGATCAGCACCACGGCCACATCGGCAGTCGAAGCACCCGTCGCCATATTGCGCGTGTACTGCTCGTGGCCAGGTGTATCGGCAATGATGAACTTGCGCCGCGAAGTCGAAAAATAGCGATACGCTACATCGATCGTGATTCCCTGCTCACGCTCCGCCTTCAATCCATCGGTAAGCAGCGAGAAATCGACATGGCCATTCGCAGCGCGGTTCACGCGGCTCTTCTTCACCGCAGCAAGCTGGTCCTCGTACACACTCTTGGTGTCATGCAGCAAACGTCCAATCAGCGTGCTCTTGCCGTCGTCCACGCTTCCAGCCGTAGTAAACCGCAGCAGTTCCTGGCCCAGATGCGCATCCAGAAACTCTTCAAATCCACGATCAGGCGTCAGAACATCCGTAGCCATTTAGAAGTAGCCCTCCCGCTTCTTCACTTCCATCGATCCTTCTTCGTCATGATCGATGGCCCGGTTCTCGCGCTCGCTCCTGCGAAACGTCAGAAGCTCCTCGATAATCTTCGGCAACGTGTCTGCCTCGCTCTCAATCGCGCCCGTACACGGCAGGCAGCCCAGCGAACGCATCCGCACTTTCTCCATCCGCACCTCTTCGCCCGGCAGCAGCTTCATGCCGTCGTAGTACAGCGTCCTCTGTCCTCCACGCACAATAAGCGGACGCTCCTTCGCAAAATACAGCGGCACAATCGGGATCTTTTCGGCATACAGATAGAGCCAGATATCCAGCTCCGTCCAGTTCGACAGCGGAAACACCCGTATGCTCTCGCCCTTCCTCAACCGCGAGTTGTACATGCTCCACAGCTCAGGACGCTGGTTCTTCGGGTCCCATTGCCCAGCCCCATCGCGGAAGCTGTACACGCGCTCCTTCGCGCGGCTCTTCTCCTCATCGCGCCGGGCTCCGCCAAACGCTGCATCGAATCCACCCTCGGCAAGCCCATCCAGCAGACTGCGCGTCTTCAGCAGTCCGCAGCAGTTCTGCGTCCCTAGCGTGTACGGATTTGCACCTGCCGCAATCGCCTCCTCGTTGCGATGCACAATCAGCTCTGCGCCGATCTCCTTCGCATACGCATCGCGAAACGAGATCATCTCAGGAAACTTATAGCTCGTATCCACATGCAGCAGAGGGAACGGAATCTTGCCGGGATAGAACGCCTTCTGCGCCAACCGCAGCATCACGCTCGAGTCCTTGCCGATCGAATACAGCATCACCGGCCGCGCAAACTCGGCAACCGCCTCACGCAAAATCGCAATGCTCTCGGCCTCAAGGGCCTGCAGATGGTTCAGCCTCTCTGGCTGTAGAAGAGTCTCCGATTCGACGGCAACGGCGGGAGTCATGGAGTTCGACCTCACGAAGACCTGCGATCCAACGCAGACTTCAAAATATGGATTTGAAAGTAATGGAGAAGGAAGAGATGGCAGCCGGCTCAACTAACAGCAACAGCGCACACACGGACACGGGAGCATCCGGCAACAACAACACATGCGCTGAGCGGCAAAAACCATACTCCTAAAAGTATAGAACCCATCCCACCGGCCAGCAACTTTATCTGCTAAACTAAACCAGTCGGAAACAGCGCTCCAGCAGGAGAGCCCGTGTGAGACCCGAATCTCATACTGCGCACCCTGAGCCACACGGTCGCTTCCCCTTTCCGCATCAATCACATAGAGTCGGGGCGTAGCGCAGCCTGGTAGCGCACCTGCTTCGGGAGCAGGGGGTCGTTGGTTCGAATCCAATCGCCCCGACCAATTATCTTCATCTTCATCACTTAGCCCATCGAAATCAGACAAGGTAACCCTATATCCTTCGTGTAACCCTGATAAAACTCTATTAGAGGTTACCTATAGAAGGCCCAATGCAGAGTTATTTCATGATTGCCGATCATCCGGCACTCGACTTCCTGAATACCGTGGTTATCGAGGACGGGGTTGAAACAGATCGCTTCCAGAACGATGAGGATGTCCTGGCATGGTTGCATCAGGCAGGCTTTGCCTCCCGAACAGAGCGTCCGTTGAAGGCCGGGAGATTGCTCGCGGCAGCGCGGGAGTTGCGGGAAGCAGTCAGGACCGCGATCAAAGATCGGAAACAGCGAAAACCGATTCGCATCGAAGTGCTGAATCGCTTCCTCAGCCAACTGCACCATCATGTAGCTCTGGTGCAACAGAGAGGGCAGCCACTTGCTTTTCACACCAACATCATCGCGAGAGATGAGATAGAGCTTCTGGCTCAGGTTGCAGAGTCGGCCGCTCATCTGCTGGTTGATACAGACTTCGATCTGGTGCGACAGTGCGAAGATGAGAGTTGCATTCTCTGGTTTCTGGATATCACCAAAGCACACCGGCGACGGTGGTGCAGTATGTCCACATGCGGCAATCGGCAAAAGGTTCAGGCCTACCGTGCGCGAAAGGCGACAGGCTCGTAACGGGATACGGGATCTCGAAGCTCGATTGGTGTAGTGGAAAACTTCCGACACAGCGCGGCCACTGATGCGCTCTCAAAAGTGCCGATTGTCCGGCATACTTTTGAGAGCTGTAAGTACTGGCTTGAGTGTGTTGGCTATCGCGTCTTGTGAGAAGCGAGAAAGGCCCTGGTTGCAGCGGCGATTTCACGTACGTGTGTTTCAAGGGCAAAATGGCCTGTATCGACGAACTGAACTGAAGCGTTGGGAGTATCGATCTTGTAAGCCTCTGCGCCTGCGGGGATAAAGAATGGGTCATTCTTTCCCCAAACGGCTAGTATCGGAGGTTTCGTCGTTCGAAAGTAGCGCTGAAACTCAGGATAGAGCTTCACGTTGTTGGCATAATCGAGAAACAAATCCAGCTGGATATCGAGATTTCCGGGGCGCGCAATCAAGGCTGCATCCAGCGTGTAACCTTCCGGCTTGACCTGCTCCGGATGCGGAACCCCGTCAAGATACTGAGCCTTGAGACTGTCCGGAGATAAGAATGGCCGAAGCGCATCTCTGTTTGCCTGCGTCGGTTCGGCCCAATATGTACGAATCGGAGCCCACGCAGCCCCTAAGCCCTGCTCATACGCGTTTCCATTCTGAGTCACGATGGCCGTGATTCGTTCCGGATGTTGCAGGGCCATGCGAAGTCCGGTTGGAGCGCCATAGTCGAATATATACAGAGCATATTGATCCAAATGGAGCGCTTCTGTGAATGCTTGAATCGTATGCGCGATTGCTTCGAAAGAGTATTTGTAATTTCTTTCGGCTGGTATCTCCGTGAAGCCAAAGCCCGGAAGATCGGGAGCAATGACGCGATAGCGGTCGGCCAGCAACGGCATCAGTTCACGGTACTGAAAGGATGAGGTTGGGAAGCCATGCAGTAATAGCAGGACGGGTGCATCGACTGGACCTGCTTCTCGATAAAAGATGTCTACTCCGTCTGCTGAAATTCTATGCACCGAAACCTCCGGTATCGGCCGTAGCGCCTCCTTGATTGCTGGTTTTGCGTGAGCCTGATGGGTCATCGCAGCTATCGAGCCAATTCCAGACGCAACAAATACTCTCCTGTTCATAAACACTCCTTTGTAGGACGGTAGAAGCCTCGTTGATGACGCTCTGGATATTTGATGTAACCGCAATAAACAAGTTACACAGGTTACATAAATTTGTAAAAATAACTCTGCCCGGCCAACAAAGGGCAAAGTTTGTCCCATGCCTTCTAAACGCGAGCTAAACTAATCGTCCTGCTGGGGCTGGTTCGAATCCGGCTGCCTCAAACGATGCAGATCCATTCCTTAGAAGTTCACATAGACAGCATTCCCAAGGATCAGCAGACCGCCATCCTGCGCTCGCACATTCACCCGCAGCCAGTGACGTTTACCATCCGAGACGACCTCCGCCTCCCGCATCGCCTGCTCTCCATCCAGCACAGGCCTACCGCCAAATGCCGTCAGCTCGCCATCACGCACCAGTTCCACATGCGCGCCGTCAAGATGCTCCGCAGTCAACACAAGATGGATATGCGCCCCTGCCGGAGCGTTTAACGCATCCCCCATCATGGCTGTCTTTCCACCAGTCTCCGCAGTAAACGTAATGGCCCGATCACGCGATCCCTGCGCATCCACAAACACGTGCCCTGCGCGAATCCCATCCAATATTGCCTTCTCTGAAAGATTCTCGGCATAGACCACCGTCGTCGGCCTACCGATCGCTGCCTCATGATCCGGCGGATACGTCGCATTATGATTGTCGCTTCCCCCAATCGCCGTCACGCGATGCCCTTCATTCAAGCGCTTCTGCCAGAATGAAACTCCTGCCAATGGCCCATCGGCATTGTCGCCATTGATGGCCTCAATCACATGCACACGGCTGAAATCCGTATCCTTCACCGACCATCCGCACCCCATGCACTCACTGCCCGTCGGCAGCCCCGGATGATTGATCGAAATCAATGCATTCTTTTTCTCCACCTGATCGAGCAGACTCGAAAACGTCGGCACATACTTGCTCGTCAGCCGAAAATCAATAAACTCCGTCGTGCCGTAGACATTCGCATGCCCCTGAAACGTCGTGATCTCGCGTCCCGAAATAAACAGCAGCTTGTCAAAGTAAGGAGCCAGCTCACGCTCCGCATCAAAGTGCGAGATCGTGTTGTGGTCCGTAATCGCAATAAAGTCCAGCCCACGCGCGACCGCCGCCTCAACCGTCTTGTAAAGCGGACAAGGAACCTTCTTCCCCGCCTGGCTCATACACGATCCATCGCTGTGCGCATCATGCATGTGCAGGTCGCCGCGATACCATCCCGCTCCCTCGCGCACCGGAGCAGACTCAAACGTCGAGACCCCAGCCACCTGCCCCGCCCGCCCAAAGAAAACCTTCGACACATACTCCGAGCGCACACCCTTCCCCACACTCGGAACCCCCAGAATCAGCTTCCACACACCCGGCCTTACCGGCCCCGGCAGATACGAAGGTGTCGCATCCGTCTCCGATATCGTGAAAGCGTTCTTGTTGCCTCCACTCCAGCCTCTGAACCTTTCACCATCGAAGAGCCCCAGGTCCACCGTCGTCTGATGCTCATGCTCTGTGTATGAAAACTCGACACTCACGCGCACCACGCCGTCGGGCACCGTAAACGGCACCTCAACATATGTCTCGCGATTCGCCTCTGTGATCGCGCCACGCAGTACAAGGTCAGGCCGTTGCTCCTGCGCACCACTGGCAAGCGAAGCGACAACCAATAAAGCCCAGGCCACACTTGCACGAACACCGGAGCCATTCTTTGCAAAGTAAGAGAAAACAGTTTTCAGCACGTAGCCATTAAACACAACAACCGGACCGTAGCGATCAATCCCACAACATTTTCGATCGCGCTCATGCCTCCGAAGCAGGCGCGGCCTTCTGCTCACTCGCCGCAGCAACCTGCCCTTTGCGAATCTCTTCGCCCAGCAGAATCGCCTCAGCAATCTCCAGCATCGACTTCCGCCTCTGGCGGCTCTCCCGCTGCATCATGCGATACGCCTCTTCTTCACCCACCTTCATATCGCGTTGCAGAATGCCTTTCGCACGCTCGACAGCCTTTCGCGCCTCCAGCCTGCCAGCCAGTTGAGCATTCTCGCTCTCCAGCCGCGCACGCTCCACCTCCGCGCCCACCAGGTAGCACACCGTCGAAAGCAGCCGTACCTCCTGCAGCGTGTGCTGGTAGGAGTGACGATGCTGCAGGTTGATAACTCCAACCACTCTGCCCGCACACATAATCGGCGTCGAAAGCAACGCCTCAAAGCGATCCTCCGGCAGGTTCTTGAACAGCTTGAATCGCGGATCGTCCGACGCATTCGATGCCAGCGCCACCGGCTCACGATGTTCCGCCACCCATCCCGTAATGCCCTGCCCCAACTTGATGCCCAGATGATCGACCACATCGGCGTGCGGATTCTTCGATGCGCGCAATACCAGCTTGTCGCCCTCCAGCACATAAACAAAGCACGAGTCGCACGGAACCACCGTCGAAACAAAGTCCACAATCCGCCCAAGCACCGCATGAAACGAGTCCGCCGCCGCAATGCGGCTCGTAATCTCGTGCAAAAAATCGATTGGAGCAATTGCCGTATTCGCACTTGCCATCGCTGGTGCCTCCTTCTTGGCGGGCTGCACCATCTCTCTCAGTCCCGCCTGCCTCGCACTCATGCTTCTTGCTGCTCCACTCCGCTTCTCGGCAACCAGCGCAGGAGCCTTCTGCGCTGCCTCATTCACCAGAAAACCCATCTTCGGATGCGACGGCTCGAAGTCCGGCGTCACACCGTGCTGCGTCAGCTCCTCCGTCGTCGTCGGGCCAATCGAAACCACCACCAGCGACCGTAGCCCCGCTCGCAACTCATCGACCGACCCCATCTCCGCAGCCACCTGAAACAGATGAATCACCTGCGCCGCCGCTGTAAACAACACCACATCGACGTTGCCGCCCATCACACCCAGCACCGCCTCGCGCAGCGGCTGCACGTCCTCTGGCATCGCCCAGCGATAGACAGGGACTCGCACAACCTCAAGACATCGCCGCGTCAAAGCCTCCAGCAGTTCTGGATTCGGTACGCCATACTCCTGCACGGCCACGTGAAAACCTGCCAGCGAATCGCCAAACCCCGCATCCAGCGCATCCACCATCTCGCGCCACGTATTCGGCTCGGGAGCCACCACAGCCACCGGCACACTCAGTTCCTTCAGCGCCGCCACCGGCTTCGGCCCACGCGCCGCAACCTTTACCTTCTTCAGCGCACCTACCGATTCCTCACGCCGTCCGGCCTTATCCGCAATCTCCACCAGCGCCCGGACACCGACCCCCGTCAGAAACACCACCAGGTCAAACTTCCCCGCAATCAGCGCATCCACAAACTCCATCGCCTGCCGGTTCGACTCCAGCGGCACCTCACGCATTGCAGGCACAACAAAAGGCTCACCCCCATACGTGCGAATCAGCTTCGCCATTTCGTTTGAGCGCCTCGACTCAAGCGACAAAACCCTCAGACCATCAAAACTTCCCGTCGTCATCCCGAATCTCCCCAAAAGTTGGCCCGATACTAAAGGCGAAATTCACCACTTACCGTTACAAATACGGTCTCGACCACCCTGAAATTGCTGCGTTTCGCACTATTCTACAGGCGTATTTGAATTTCAGTTGCGCCTTGGTATCGGCGTCCGGAAACCGGGCACGGATCCCCGGTTCTGAGTACGCGTTCGCTTCTGGACAGAAGTATCATCCTGTGCGGCGTTTAACGCACGTTTGCGCAATGCAGTCGAAGAATCTGCGGGTTTGCCTATACGAACCATGGAGCCTGAAGAAACAGATCTTATGAAAGAAAGAGCTCCAATGACCGTCACACGGAAAGACCGGCCCGCCAACTAAGTCTTTAAACCCACTGAACCAGATGCTTCATTGGAATCGACATATAGAAAATCAGCTCTGCGGTTGTGCCTGCGAGCCCCAAGAAAATCTGTCAAGCCCACCCAAATCACAACTCACACATTTCAAAGGAAATAAACTTCATAAAAAGTGCCGATTAGTTGATCTCGGCTTGTTAAACTAAATAAAGACTTCAAGAAAGGCCCTGCTGCAAGAAGCAGGGCCTTTCTCTTTTAGAATCAATATTTTTAGGGTTAACTCGCCTGAATTCAATATTTTGAGCTGTTGAAAACATGCATAGGCCTGAAAATAAATGGCTTACATCCTACCCCCCGGGGGGTAGGGGCAGCATCCAGATCATTCAATTACTTCGCGTGCAGGTTCCAGCCTCGATGCCAGTAACGAGCTGTTGCCTTCGTCCAGCACGTCGGCTGCACTCACCGTGTCGAACAGATGGATAAACCGGGCAATCACTCCCGTCCATCCCGTCTGATGGCTCGCACCGATTCCGGCGCCGTTATCGCCGTGGAAGTACTCATAAAACAGAATTAGGTCCTTCCAATGCGGATCGGTCTGAAACTTCTCCGTCTCTCCATACACCGGCCTCTGCCCGTCCTTGCCGACGCGAAAGATCTTTGCCAGCCGATTGCCGATCTCCTGTGCAATCTCAAACAGGTTCATCTCAACGCCTGAACCAACCGGACACTCCATCTTGAAGGAGTCTCCGTAGTACTGATAAAGCTGCAGAAGCGACTTTACCAGCAACGCATTCACCGGCATCCATATCGGGCCGCGCCAGTTCGAGTTGCCGCCAAACAAACCGGTCGTCGACTCCGCTGGCTCATATTGCACCGTGTATTTCGTTCCATCCAGATCGAAGACATACGGATTTCCTAAATGCTCGCGCGAGATCGAGCGGATTCCGTACTCGCTCAGGAACTGCGTCTCATCCAGCATCCGCGACAGAACACGCTTCAGGTTGTCCCGGTTGAGAACCGAAAGCATATAACGTCCCTGCTCTCCGGGAACATCCGGATCGTGCAGGTTCGCCGCCAGCTCCGGCCTGCGCTCGAAGAAGTTTCGTGCCCGCTCGCGAAGCCGCGGATACTTCTTCGCCAGCTCCGGAGGAATAATCGACACAGCCGCCAACGGCAGCAGCCCGACCATCGACTTCAACCGCAGCCTGCGGCCGCTCCCATCCGGCGCGTACAACACGTCGTAGAAAAACCCGTCCTGCTCGTCCCACAACTCGTGATCGCTATCGCCCTGCGGATCCATCGCTCCAGCGATCCACAGAAAGTGTTCGAGAAACTTCACCGCAACATCTTCGTAACTCTCATCATGGATTGCGAGCTCCAGCGAGATGCTCAACATGCTCTGCGCAAACATCGCCATCCACGCCGTTCCGTCCGCCTGCTCCAGATATCCACCATCTGGCAGCGGAGCGCTGCGATCGAAGACGCCAATGTTGTCCAGTCCAAGAAAGCCGCCCTCAAAAATGTTGCGGCCGGAACGATCTTTACGATTCACCCACCACGTAAAGTTCAACAACAACTTGCGAGAACAGCTTCTGAGGAAGTCGAGATCGCCAGCACCATACAGACTCTTCTCCGTCATGTAGACATACAGCACAGCCCACGCGTGAACCGGAGGATTCACATCGCCGAAATTCCACTCATACGCCGGAAGCTGCCCGTTCGGATGCAGATACGTCTCGCTGATCATTAGCTCCAGCTGTTGCTTGGCACACTCGATATCCACCATCGCCAGCGCAACCGTATGAAACGCCAGGTCCCACGCGGCATACCACGGATACTCCCACTTGTCGGGCATCGAGATCACGTCTGCATTCAGCATGTGGAACCACGGCGCATTCCGCATCGTCTGCTTCCGGCCCGCGCCGGTCGGATTGTAACCGTGCTCTCTTAGCCAAAGGTCGAGATCGAAATAGTAGAACTGCTTGCTCCACAACATGCCAGCAAGCGCCTGCCGGATAATGTTCTGGTCTTCCGGCTTGCATCGCGCCGGACAAACAGCTCTATAAAATTCATCCGCTTCCTGAATGCGTTCCGCAAAGATCCGATCGAACTCCGCAACAGAGCCAATGCCCGCAAGTTTCGTATCGCTGGTCAACCGCAACCGGATCACCGCTTCACCCTGCGCCTTTACCTTCAACACGTAGTGCGCTGCAGCCTTCGTCCCTGTCTGCGCTGGATTTATAGCGTTCTTGTTACCGTGGATCACATATTCATGAAACGCATCCTTGACGAACGGCACAGAATTTTCCGTACCACTCAACCGCTTCTCGTTCGACTCGTTATTGGTAAATAAAATTTCCTGCGCATCCGGCGCGTAAAAAGAGTAGCTGCCAAGTCTCTCGTGCGTCGCAATGATTGAGTTTGAACCACCGGCGCGAACCTCTGGCTTCTTCTCGCTCTTGCTCTGCCACCATGTATTGCGGAACCAAAGCGAAGGCAGCAGATGGATCGAAGCATCCTCTGCTCCACGGTTCGCAACCGTGATTCGAACCAGCATGTCGTCAGCATCCGCCTTCGCATACTCGACAAACACGTCGAAGTACTTGTCTTTATCGAATACGCCTGTATCGATCAGCTCGTATTCATGCTCGAACTTGGTCCGGTTCGCATTTGCCTCCACTAACTCGTCATAAGGAAACGCGGCCTGCGGATACTTGTAGAGATACTTCATGTAGGAGTGCGTTGGAGTGGAATCGAGGTAGAAGTAATACTCTTTCACGTCCTCGCCGTGATTGCCCTCAGAGTTCGTCAGGCCGAACAACCGTTCCTTCAGGATCGGATCTACGCCATTCCACATCGCCAGAGCAAAGCACAGGTGTTGATGATCGTCCGAGATGCCGGCGATGCCATCCTCTCCCCATTTGTAGGCTTTGGAGCGCGCCTGGTCATGCGTGAAGTAGTTCCAGGCGTCACCGTTCGGAGAATAGTCTTCGCGCACGGTTCCCCACTGCCGCTCGCTGAGATAAGGCCCCCAATGCTTCCACGCTTTGCTTCCCTGCTTGGCCTGCCGCAGACGAACCTGTTCAACTCCGGCCATCGATACACCTCTCTGACAGTCAATTGAAGTGGAGACAAGAAGCGAGAACCCAGTACCTACAGACAGTAGAGCGATCAACCAGAGCCGTCAAACACGCGACGCCATACGTTGCCATGAAAGCGCGTACAATCGCATCGAGCCGCTACTCCCCTCGAGAGGTTCTTCCTGTGGTCGCCAATCCAGTTTTGGTCTTTGTCGTCATCCTTTTTCTCTACATCATCAGTTCCATCAAAATACTCAAGGAATATGAACGTGGCGTCATCTTCCGCCTCGGTCGCGTTCGCGAACGAGCTAAAGGTCCAGGCATCGCACTCGTCTTCCGCCCGCTCGACCAAATGGTCCGCGTCTCGCTGCGGCAGGAAGCCATGGAAGTTCCACCGCAGGACATCATCACCCGCGATAACGTCACCCTCAAAGTCAACGCTGTCATCACACTCCGCGTAATCGATCCAACAAAAGCAGTTATCGAGGTCGCCAACTACATTTATCAGACCTCGCAGTTCTCACAAACCACACTTCGCTCGGTCCTGGGAGAAGTCGACCTGGACGAGCTTCTCGCACACCGCGACCGCCTCAACCAACGCATCCAGACCATCATCGACGGGCACACTGCACCCTTCGGCGTCAAGGTCGTCTCCGTTGAAGTTAAACAGGTCGACCTTCCCGAAACCATGCTCCGCGCAATGGCTAAACAAGCTGAAGCCGAGCGCGAGCGGCGCTCGAAGATTATCCATGCTGAAGGCGAATACAATGCCGCGCAAAAGCTTGTCGATGCGGCAGCTTTGCTCGCGACTCAGCCCATGGCGTTACAACTGCGATACCTGCAAACATTGACCGAGATAGGTGTCGAGAAGAATACGACCATCGTTTTTCCGCTTCCCTTGGAGCTGATGAACTTGCTAAACAAGAGTCTTAGCACGCAATCAGCGACAGAGACGAAAACGAATCCGTGAAGACACGTTATATCGACGACGAAGAGCTTGACCAGGAGCCGAGAGACCGCGAGATATCTCTCGGAGCTACGACGATTCTTGGGATCTTTTTCCTTCTCGCACTGGTCTGCGCCGTCTTCTTCGGCTTCGGCTACAGTATCGGCAAGAAATCGACTGTCGCGGTTGGTTCTACGACAACAGACGCGGTTGAGGCATCCTCCATCAAAACGACGGGAGCCGCAAAACCGTCGCCTGGCGTGGCTCCAGCAGAAACGGCCACAACCAGCGCTGATGATGTTCCGGATACGACGATCTCACAGACAACGTCCCAGCCAGAACAAGTTGCGGTTGTCTCTGCGCCGCCGCCAGCACCCACTAAAAAATCTGCCTCAACAAAGCCTGTAGCGCCTCCACCGGCTCCGGCTCCCAGCAAGGCAGCTGCACCAGTTCCTGCGCCCGCACCTGCTTCACACAGTGCTGCAAGTGGACCAGCTGGAGCTCCGGCCCTTGTCCAAATCGCTGCGGTCTCTCACCAGGAGGACGCCGATACTCTGCTAAACGCTCTCAAGCGACGCGGGTACAACGTCTCGGTTCGGCATGAGCCTCAGGACAAGCTGCTGCACGTGCAAATCGGACCTCTGCCCACTCGTAAGGATGCCGATGCCATGCGCCAGCGCCTGCTCGCCGACGGCTATAACGCCATCGTCAAATAGATACTCCTACTCCAAAGGCTTCATCTCTTCGGGCAAGGCCGCTGCAATCGCATCACGCACGGCGCGCAGCAGGTCTTCGCGCGTCTGGAATTGTGATGGCTCAATCGCAGGCAGAATCTGAATGCGAGCAGCACCTGCGGTAATTGCCCAGCTTCCCTTGCTCATCATCATCTCTGTTCCGGAGAGAGCAATTGGGACAACCGATGCCTGCGTCTCCATCGCGAGAAAGAATGGACCTTTCTTGAAGGTCGAAAGCCGCCCATCACGAGACCGTGTCCCTTCGGGGAAAACCAGAATATTGAGCCCGCTTCGCAGAGCCTCTCCCGCTGCGATCACACTTGCCTGAGCAGCATCACGCTTGCCACCACGCTCCACCGGAACAAACTGGCCCATCCTCATCGCACGCCCCAGAATCGGAATGCTCATCAGATCTTTCTTCAACAGCACCGAACATCTTCCCGGAAGCAATGGAAGCAGAACCGGAGGATCAAGGTTCGAGACATGATTGCACATGAAGATGCAGGATTTTCCCTGAGGCACATTGCTCAAACCAGAGAGGTCGATCCTGATCCCTGCCGCGCGGACGCCCGCATTCGCGATCCACATCGCCACCTTGTACAGCAGGTTCACATTCCCCACCAACATGGAGTAAGGAATACCGATGATCCCCGCAGCGGGACCAAACGTCAGATAGACCAGCAGCAATTTCAACGTGGCAAACATGCAAAACTCTCAGGACAACCGCGCAGAAAGACGCGCCGCGATCGCCGACTCCGTTATGGCCTGTGGCAGCTTCTGGTAAATATTGCCGAAACCGCCATTCGAGAGGATGGCAACGACATCTCCGCTTTTCACCTCAGGCGCAAGCATGGACACAATTGCATCCGCATCCTGGCAGAGCGCCGCCGGTATTCCACGCTCATTCAAGGCATCGACGACATGTTCGGGCACAAGACGCTCGGCAACCGGAATACTCTCGGATTTGAAGACACCGGCCATGACGACCTGATCAGCTAACGCAAGGCTCTCTACAAGCTCGCGCTCAAACACGTTCCTGCGCAGCGTATTCGACCGCGGCTCTAGCACAGCAACCAGCCGTTGCCCAGGATAACTTTCGCGCAGTGCTCGCAACGTCTCGCGAATCGCGGTGGGATGATGCGCGAAATCGTCAATGATCGTTACACCCTCGGCAACCGCCTTCACCTCAAGTCGCCGCTTTACGCTCCGGAAGGTTCGTAATGCCTCAACTATCGCTTCGGATGGAACTCCCTGGCCGAACGCAAGTGCTGCAGCTGCAGTTGCATTCAGCGCGTTATGCTCGCCTGCCATCGGTAGACTGATTTCGGCAAACTTCTCGCCACCTCGCCATAAGGTCCAGTGCGTCAAGGTTCCTTCGTGTCGAAGGTCGGTCATTCTCCAATGAGAATCATCCTTAAAGCCATATCGCTCGACAGCGCAAAATGCATTCGCAATACACTCCCCCACGTTCGCGCTGCCGTCAAAAGCAACAAGCCTGCCACGCCTGGGAATGAGATTAACGAAGCGTTTGAAGGCTATCTTCACTGCATGGAGATCGATATAAATATCAGCATGATCGAACTCAACATGAGTGAGGATCGCAGCTACAGGAAAGTAGTGCAGAAACTTTGGCCCTTTATCGAAGAATGCCGTGTCGTATTCATCGCCCTCAAGGACAAAAGGCACGGTAGGGCGAACCATGAAGCTAGTTCCAAAATTTTCAGCCACACCACCAATCAGAAACGAGGGTGCGAATCGCGATTCGCGCGCAGAGGCCGTCTCGTAGATCCACGCAAGCATGCTCGTCGTCGTCGTCTTACCATGCGTACCGGCAACGACAAGTGGTTCGCGGTTGCTCAGGAACTCCTGATGCAGGATATCTGCCATCGAGCAAAAGGGAATCCGCTCATCGAGCACGCGCTCCAACTCGACATTGCCTCGCGAAATGGCATTGCCCACAACGACAAGATCCGGCCGTCGTTCGAGGTTCCGCTCTGCGTAGGGCTCATGGACTGTAATCCCTATCTCGCGAAGAAGATCGCTCATCGGCGGATACGCTGCTGCATCCGAGCCGGTAACCTCATGCCCTTGCTGTTTCAGCATTCCTGCAAGCGAGGCCATTGCTGTGCCGCAGATTCCTATTAAATAAATATGCTTTTGCATTGGTGACTAGGAAAGATTACCTGAAACAGCTGGCTCCAGAAATTGCATTTGCGGATTTTCCGTATCGCTCAGGTCGAGAGCCACCGGAACCCCCAGGGGGAGCGACCGGTTTGGCCCATGCACATGGCCGCAACGCAATCCAATAGCCACAGGCCCCTCAAAACCGCGCAGGCCATGTCGGATGGCTCGCTCCAGCAGAAGCTGCTCTTCCTCACCGACGCATTGCTCCATATCTCCAAAGACAATACCGCGAACACCATCCAGCTTCCCGGCATATCGAAGATGCAACAGCAACCGATCCCACTGATACGGCTTGGTTCCTATGTCTTCGAGAAACAGCACGCTACCATCAAGTTGCGGCGCGTAAGGTGTCCCCAGCGACGCAGCCAGAATCGAAATGCATCCCCCCAGCAGCTCTCCAGCAGCCACACCTGGCTGGATCACACGCAGACCGTCCATAGCCCCCACACTCCACTCGCTATCGCCCGAGAAGGTATGACTCCAGCTCACCATATCAACGCCATTTTCGCGAGCAAAGTCCGCCGCCACCATTGGCGCGTAAAAACTACTGAGTCCGGCGACGTTCTGAAACCACGTATGCAGCGATGTGTGATCGCTATATCCAATAAATGCCTTAGGATTTGCGCGGATCAACTCCGCATCAAGATGCGGTAGAAGTTCCGCCGACCCCCAACCACCACGCGTGCAGATGATGCCGTCGACCTCTGTATCTGCAAAAGCAGCGTGTAGATCTTCCAGCCGATTTTTCACCGACCCTGCGTAATACAAAGGACCGCTGGCAAGCGCATGCCTTCCCAGCTTGATGCGATATCCCAGCGCTTCCAACTCCGCCATACCGCGCTCGACCAATTCAGGTTTAGGCGCACTCGCCGGAGAGATCACGGCCAGCGTAGCGCCAGGACACAACGCTGCCGGCTTTGCAAAGCGACGCGCAGTTGCAGTCACAGGCCCAGTGCCTCACCACGACAGATGATCTCTGCCGGCCCCGTAAGCCGCATCGCCGCTTCGTTGGAGGGCCATACTGTTTTCTGTGGTCCCCCTTCCGCTACAGCCGTCAGTTCACGTCCTATACCACGCAACGCCATAGCTGCAGCAGAAGAGGCACAGGTTCCGGTTCCTGAAGATGTCGTCGGACCGCAGCCTCGTTCATAGATACGAAAAGCGATCTCGTCATTCGAAAGAATTTTGACAAACTCTACATTCGTTCCGTGCGGAAACAATGGACTTGTGCTGATCTGCGCGCCCAGCGCCTGCCAGGTAAGACCATGGGCGCCAAAGTCTTCACTCTCAGTAAAGAGAACGAAATGCGGATTCCCCACATTCACCATCGCTCCAACAACACTACCAACTCCCGGCAGCTCGATCGTCCGTGGCATCACACGCGGAACACCCATCTCGCTCTCGATCAGGTAAACCGGGTCTGCATTATCGATTACGCGGCAGATACGCGGCCCACCGTGGGTTCCAAAGATGACACGATCTCTTCCTTCGGAGCTTGCCAGCCACGCTGCAACGCATCGCGTCCCGTTACCAGAGAGCTCTGCTTCACTTCCATCCGCGTTAAACAATCGCAGGAAAAGCTCGCCGTTTGGCTTCCTCTCCAGAAATTCAATTCCGTCTGCACCAATGCTGGTGTTACGGCTGCATAGACGCCGCGCCACCATGGCGTGTTGTCTTTTGGCAACCTCTTCTTCAAGAATCAGGAAATCGTTCCCACAGGCGTGCGCTTTTACAAAAGGAATCATCGTTCTTATTCTTCCTCAACATCGCGGAAAGCGACAACCTGATAGTTCGCGTCGTTCTCGCGCAGCTGCTTCAACAACTCCGCATGACGCCTTGCATTGGTTGACACAGCAAAGGTCATACGCTCGAATCCAGCAACATCGTCGCGCTCGAGAATATTCAGATGAATCCCCAGCCGGTCGAGGACGCTTAGCACGCCAACATACATTTTCTCCGTACTCTCGCCACGGACCTCATACAACATCGAATAGTGTTTCCAATTGGAAACGGACTCGAGATACCCCACGGCAGCAAGCGAAATCAGGGTGATCACTGTTGCCAGTACTGCTTCGATATAGAGTCCGGCCCCGCAGGCCATCCCGATGGAAGCAACCACAAAAACAGTCGCTGCGCTCGTCAGCCCAACCACCCGGGCACGGGTGTGCAAAATAATGCCCGCACCGAGAAAACCGATTCCCTGCACAATATTCGACGCAACGCGTCCCTTGTCCGGATTCGTATCGCCAGCCAGCACTGCCGAGAGCATCGTAAAAAATGCACACCCCACACAGAGCAGCATGTTAGTACGCAGGCCTGATGGTTTGTGGCGCCACTCCCGCTCTACGCCAATCACCCCGCCTAACAGGCTGGCAGTGAGCAGACGTGTCACTGTCCCTCTTGAGAGCAACTCCTGGTCAATCTGACTGAAATGAAATTGAGGGACGTACATAAGTCTGGCCCGAGTCTACACCTCGCAAACCCTGTTCTGAGTAAGATTTACGCGGGTGGAATCAAAATCGGTCCGACTTATAGACCCGCGCGCAGGATTGGCCTGTCGTACAGAGAACTACCATTTCGGTAAGCCCCTGCGGATGCTCCCTGACGGCAGCTTCAACCGGGTCTCCTGCAATAGCAACGATATAGGCTGCGTGTTCGGCAGGAGCGGCCAGCGCGGCCTTCCAGCTGTCGTAATCGCTTTCGCTCAGCGTCTGGCGCAGAGGGATTCCAGCCCGTTGCAGCGCACCAACATGGTCAGAGTTGTACATCAGAATCGGTGCGCCCGCAGGAAATGATTTCAGCTCACGCGCTATTGCCTCTTCAAAGGCCACCCGAGTCGTTGAATTCACCATCGCCTCTTTCAAAACCAGCGGAGTGCGATACATCATCACAATCGCATTCACCGCAACCAAAAGCAGAATAAGGGGCTGCATCAGTCGCGCTGCCAAAGGTTGCCGCTCCACCAGCCATCGCTGCAACACGGCTATCGCAACGGTAGAAAAAACGGCAAACGCCGGCAACATCTCCATCCCGTACCGCGAGTTGTAATACGAGTGCGGAATCAGTGGCGGAATGAAAATGGGAACCGAGCCAAACGCAATCGAATAGATGTAGAACGGTAGAGGCACCCACAGCAGCAGCGATGCGAGCTCCAGCCTGCGCCTGATCACAAGCACCATGCCAGCCAATGCCGCCGCCGTAATGGCAAATCCTGTCTCCCACGCCGATGCATCCAACTGGGACGTGCGAAGGTACAAGACTGCGGACCATATCGGATTGTGCCACCCCGGATAGTGATGCGATCCCGGAGGCGTCGTCCGCTTCTCAATCGCGGCGGCGGAATACGGGCCACGAATGAAATCAAGCGGGTCGTGAAAGAAATGTTGGTTATAGGCCAGCCACAGCACTGGTCCCGCCACCGCAAGCACTGTGAAAATTGCAAAACTTACTCTAGTCCAATGGCGCCGAGATGACGACCGCAGCACATGCCACGCCACCACACACCACACCGCCCCGCCGAAGATCCATCCGTCATAGCGCGTAAGCACTGCCGCCAGCACCAGCAGACCCAACCCAATCAGCTTGCGCTGCGCAGGAGCGATTCGCTCGTTGCGGATATCCGCCAGGCACTCCATCGTCAGCAACGTGGCCCATATCAGAATGGCCAGGAACAGCGGCTCCGTCATTGCTGTCGTCGACAGATACAACAGATTCGGATTCAGGCCATAAAACGCCGTCGCCACCAGAGCCCATGGCGGAGCAACCATCCGCCGGGCCAATCTATAAAAGCCTACGGCACTCAGGACATAGCAAAGCAGCGAAGGCCATGCTCCAGCCAGCCCGTTCTGCCACCAGTCCATCCTCTGGACAAACGGCATCATTAGCAGGTGAGGGAGCGGCAGCCACACTCCCCCCAACTGAATCAGCCCCGGATTGCGTGTATCAAGAATGCGCCGCGCTATCCCAAGATGCGCTACCGCATCTCCGTAGAGCAGCAGATAGCCACGAGACACGCATACAACCAGCGCAACAAACGATAAAGCCACAGCAGCCAGCGCTATCGGCATCACCTCTTCACGGCGAGCCGGGCGTACAGCTACATCCAGTGGTGCAAGCTGCGGCGATTCACCCGCAGGCTCCGCGCCGCGGACTTGCCGTCTACGCGCCCGTGTATTCAAGGTGCGATATCTCCTGGAACAGCTTGAACCGTTCTTCAATCTCTTCGTGAGTGACAGCCTGCAGGCGCTCGGTTCCGAAGCGCTCCACGGCAAACGATCCCATCACACCGCCGTAGAACATCGCCTTGCGAAAGACCGTTGGCGTCAACTCAGGCTGTGAAGCTAAGTAACCATAAAATCCACCAGCAAAAGAATCACCCGCACCTGTGGGATCGACAACCTCAGCCAGTGGCAGCGCTGGGGCACGGAAGGGATGAGTCGCTTGTACGCTTCCGCCGAACGATCTCTTGCTGAAGAAGGCCGTCGCGCCATACTCGCCATGCTTCACCACCAGCGTCTTTGGCCCCATCTCGAGAACCTTATTAGCAGCCAGCACCAGATTCTTCTCCTTGGCCAGCATGCGAACCTCGCCATCGTTAATCAGAAGCACATCCAGATCGCGCAACACCTTCGCCAGGTTTTCTGCATGATCGGCGATCCAGTAATTCATCGTATCGCCGCACACCATACGAACCTTCGGCATCTGGCTACGTACACGCGCCTGCAGCACAGGATCGATATTGGCAAGAAAAAGATATTCGCTGTCTTTGTACGACTCAGGAATCTTCGGCTCAAAGGTCTGAAAAACGTTCAGATCAGTCCCCAGCGTCTGCGCCTCATTCAGATTGTTCACATACGAACCTGTCCAGTGGAAGCTCAGCCCATCTGCATGCTCAATACCGGTCGTATCGATCGAACGCTTCTTGAACACACTCTCATGCTCAGCGGTAAAGTCTTTACCAACTACAGCAATCACGCGCACATCGGTAAAGTAACTCGCCGCCAGTGCAAAGTGCGTGGCCGCGCCTCCGAGGCAGTGATCAACTGAACCACTAGGCGTTTGAATACTGTCAAAGGCCACCGAACCGACAACGAGAATCGCCATGAAACCTCTTCCTCAAAGTGAACGTACGCGTATTTTTACGAAAGATATTTGTCGAGCAACAGTGAGAGCTTCTGTCGCGTCGCTGCAGGAATCGCCTTGCGGTCCGTCAATACCGCATACTTCAGCGCATCACCGCAGGCGCATGTCCTCTCTTTCGGCATCGCCGCAACCGCCGCGCGAACCACCTTCGCAGCATTCGCGGAGTTCTGATGCATCACGGCAACGATCTGGTCGACCGTCACATCGTCATGTCCTTCGCGCCAGCAGTCGTAGTCCGTCACCATCGCCATCGTGGCATAGCAGATCTCCGCCTCGCGAGCCAGCTTCGCTTCCTGCAGATTGGTCATGCCGATTACATCGGCGCCCCAGCTTCTGTAGAGGTTCGATTCAGCACGCGTCGAAAACTGTGGCCCTTCCATGCAGACGTAGGTTCCACCGCTCTTACCGACCACGCCTTCGGCATCGCACGCCTTCTGGAAGGCTGCCGCAACCGTAGCGCATACCGGGTCGCCAAAACCGACGTGAGCAACAATACCATCGCCGAAAAAAGTCGCATTGCGCGCAAAGGTGCGATCAATGAACTGGTCAGGCATTACAAAGTCCGTCGGCTTGTGCTCTTCCTTCAGAGATCCCACAGCCGAGACCGAGAGAATCCGCTCCACGCCAAGCATCTTCATGGCATAGATGTTCGCGCGAAAGTTCAGCTCGGACGGCAGCAGGCGATGACCACGACCATGCCGCGCCAGAAACGCGACCTTGCGTCCTTCCAACTCGCCCAGCACCAAAGCATCGGAAGGGTCGCCAAATGGTGTTGTAATCTTCTCTTCGCTGACGTTCGTCAGCCCGGGCATCGCGTACAGGCCGCTGCCCCCGATAATTCCAATCTCTGCCTTCAAAATATGTCTCCTGCTACGGCTCCGCGCCGAAGCTACCTGATGGAACGTCCTTCAGAAGTATACCGTCCGGCCATGGCCGCCTTCGTCATACCAAACGACTGCATAAACCTGGCGAGCGACATGGACGGCTCATGTCCAGCCTCCGCCATCCGTAACGGCCCTTCAGCTTGAACGCTCTCGATGCTGGTTCTTAGCTTGCGAGCCAACGAAAGATCGAACCCTTCACTGACAAACACGCCGGTCCCCGAGATCGAGATCAGCACATCCCCTTCGCTTGTCGAAAAGACCTGCTCGTCGTCCCCCACCTCATCCTGCTTTCGCTCACTCACCCTCGAATATTTCCGGGGAATCTGCGCTGCATAAATCCGCCTGAACGTACTAGCTGAATCCGCATTCTTCCAGCGCGAGTAATACAGCAGCCCCAGCGATGCCGTAGACTCCTTCTCCGTGGCTGTCGCCGACTTGCGCTTCGCGGCATAGTAGATACCGCCGTTCCAGTCTGGAGCGACTCCATCAGCAATCTCGCGGCCACCGAACAACTCTGCCAGAATACGCACGTCCAACTCGCCCATCACGCCCAGATCGTACGGCTCATACTCGGCATCGATCAGCGGATGAATGTCCGGCAGGCGCAACACAGGCACTGGCGTGTGAGTCATGTATGCATCCGGATGCAGAATCTCAAAGCTCGACGAAGGCGGATTGGCCAGCACCCCACTAAACGCAGCCTCCTTGCCTCCCTTCACCAGAACGGCCTGCTCAAAGGACAGCCCGTCGCTATATGGAAACAGCAACGACTCCTGCAACAGCAGAGGGGCTCGCGCCATGACAGGCGAACCGCTCGTGTCTGCCGTGCTGTCCTTCAGCTTCGCAATCAGCTCCGGCGGCGTATCGGCCAGCGTCCGCCCTGTCGGCTTCAGCGTGTAGTCGACAAACACTGCCATCGCCTGGCCTTCGGCCACGGCCTCTCTTGCCGTCTCTGCCTCATCCACCTGCAGATGTCGGTTGTCGTCCTTTACATCACGCGAGGTGTCGTTCAGGCTCACGTCTGACCACTTCATCAGATTCACCTTCTGATCCTGCAACGCATGGGTCAGTTCATGTGCCAGCACAGATTTCTGCTCATCCGGCTCAATCCAGTCCAGCAGATTCACCGTCTTTGTCTTGTTGTCATAGAAACCTGCAATCTGCTCTGTCAGCAGCGACAGCATGAACGGGCGAAGATGAAAGTCCCGGTCCAGCAATCCAAACTTTTTCAGGACAAGCTCTGCGCGCTCCATCCTCTTCGCGCTCTCATCCTCATCGAACTTCTGGCGCAGATACTTCGTCACCTCATCGCGCGAGATCAGCTTGCGCTTTACGCTATGCTCGATCGGCAGCTTCGTATCTGAACTGACAAAGTTCAGAATCTCATCGACAGAGCGAAACAGCTCCTTCGCCTGCTCCTTGGTCATCGGAGCTTGCGGCTTCGCCTTATCTTTCTCCGGAGCAGTTGCCTGCGCAGAGCAAACCGCAGTCCCTGCCAGCAGACAACCCGTCAGCAAAAATCCACGCCATTCCCACCGCAAAACTCCGCCTGCACAACCCTCAACCCTACCTGCCAAACCTAACCTCTCTATCCACCGCTATAATCAAGTGTACGCAGAGTTTCTCTGCGCCGTCGCGTGCGAAGACGCCTATGACCACCGCCGCTGCCTCCAATACGACTCCCGCTACCGAAGCCCAGCTCCCGATTCCGTACCTTCAGATGAAGCCCCTCCTCGAAGGGGCCGGAATCGCCGCACTGAATCAAACTGGCTGGATACGCATCACCGGCTCCGACCGCGTCCGCTGGCTCAACGGCATGGCAACCAACTCCATACAGGGGTTGGCTCTAGGACAGGGCGGATATAACTTCTTTCTCAACGCGCAAGGGCGCATTCAGGGCGACGGCTACGTCTTCGCCGCTCCCATCTTCGCTTCCTCTGAAGCTCTTTTTCTTGAGACCGCAAAGCAGCAGATTCCCGCCCTTATCCCGTATCTCGACCACTACATCATCATGGACGACGTCGAGCTTGCTGACGTCACCTCGGACTGGCACGGAATCACCATCGTCGGCCCTCAGGCAGCCTCGACACTTGCGCAGCTTGGCCTTGCCGTCGATCATCTCAACCAGCTCGAATCCTCGGAGATGCTCTGGAACTCGATAAAGCTGACAGCCATTCACGCCTACAGCCCCGCAATCCCTCGCTTTGAACTTTGGGCCTCGACGCCAGCGGATGCCGAGGCTCTCTTTACCGCACTCAAAGCAGCAGGCTCACTCCCATGCGAGCCTGCTGCCTTCGAAGCCCTGCGCATCCTCGAAGGCACACCTCTCTACGGCGCCGATATACGCGACCGGGATCTACCGCAGGAAACCAACCAGGCTCGCGCTCTACACTTTGCCAAAGGCTGCTACCTCGGCCAGGAGATCGTCGAGCGCATCCGCTCGCGAGGCAACGTGCATCGCACCTTCACGGCCTTTCGCCTCTCCGGCACCGTCCCTGCCCGCGGTACAACACTTGAATCCGCAGGCAAGCCCGTCGGTGAGCTCACCAGCATCGTCACACTCGAAGATAACCAGGGCCAGCCAATTCATCTTGCCCTCGGTTACGCCCGTCGCGAAGCACTCGATCGCCACGAGCCTCTGCAATATCCCGGCGGTACGGCTCAACCTGTCTCCATTCCTCCTCTGGCAGAGATCCAACTTGCGCGTTAAGCATCTGAACTACTGAGAAAGAGTCCAAACAATGTCCGAACAGAACAAGCCCTTCGTCATCACCGACCGCCGCAAGTTCACCCTCGATGGCGAAGCCCGCCCTGATGCCGATCCATCGCCGGAACGTGACGAACGCGAGGCTGCACCTGCACCACAGGCCACCACGGGCCCCGTTGAGGTTCCTCCGCCTGCACCGCTACAGGAAGCAGAGCCCGAGGCACCCGAAGCATATCCCGGCCCAACCGAAGAACAGATCGAGCACGTCCGCGCTGCCTATGAAGCCACCGCAGAGCGCCTCGATACCGCAATCCGCGCTGCCAACCCCGGTGCCGACCATCCTCCGGCCATGACCTTCGAGGCCATCGTGCAGTCGTTTTACATGACAGGCATCGTCCAGCTCGGCGGGGCCACCCCTGAAGGCCAGCAGCCTCAGGTTGACATTATCGGAGCACGCCAGAGTATCGACATGCTCGCCATCCTTGCTGAAAAGACCAAGGGCAATCTCACCGCATCTGAGCAGAAGTTGCTCGAAAGCGCACTCTTCGAGCTGCGCATGGGCTTCCTTGAGATCACGCAGGCTCTCGCGCGTTCGGCTGCAACCAAGCAATCCGGCGTCCCAGGCGCTCCCGGAGTTCCGGGTAAGCCCAGCATCGTTCGCTAAGGGTGATTCGCTAACGAATGGAGGCAACGCTCACATTCCTCGGCACCGGCACCTCCATGGGAGTGCCTACGCTGAGTTGCGACTGTGCGGTCTGCGCCTCCTCCATGGCAGCCAACGGTGACTCGCGCAACCGCCGCACGCGTCCATCGCTGCGCCTTGCTTATAACAACCACATCGTCCTGGTCGACACCGGCCCTGATTTCCACGCGCAGGCCATCCGCGAGAACATCCGCCATATCGACGCCGTGCTCTACACCCACGGACACGCCGACCACATCCTAGGCTTCGACGATCTTCGTCCCCTCAGCTTTCAGCTGAAAAACAGCCTGCCGCTCTACGCCGATCAGGAGACTGCCACTACCATCAAGCGGATCTTCGACTACACCTTTCGCACCGACAACCGTTATCCCACCAGTGCGCGCGTCGAAATCCATCCAATCGACGAATCAGCTCCCGGAGCGGGCTTCGATCTCTTCGGTGCCTGCATCCAGCGCATTCCTGTTACGCACGGGCGGCAGACCATTACCGGCTACCGCTTCGGCTCTGCTGCCTACCTCACCGACATGAGCGACATCCCGCCCGAAAGCATTTCACTGCTTCAGGATCTGGATATCCTCATCCTCGATGCCCTGCGCCGCCAGCCGCATCCCAGCCATTCACACCTTGAACGCTCGCTCGCCTACGTCGAACAGCTAAAACCTAAACGCGCCTTCTTCACCCACATCAGCCACGACCTCGACCACGCAGCAACCGAAGCCGAGCTTCCGCCCAATGTGCGCCTCGCCTACGACGGCCTGCAGCTAACCTTCGATATCGCCTGATGGAGCTAATCGCCAACGCACCCCAGACACGCATGAAGATCTACCGCTCACTCTCCGAGATTCCCTCCAACTTCGCCCCCACCGTAGCCACAATTGGCAACTTCGACGGAGTGCATCGTGGCCATCAATGGGTCATCGGCGAAGTCATCCAGCGCGCTCAGGCGCTGAAGGCGCAGTCGCTCGCCATCACGTTTGATCCGCATCCAGCGCGCATCCTCCGCCCTCAAACGACGCGTCCTCTCATCACTCCGCTCGAGCAAAAGCTCTCTCTTCTGGCCGCAACAGGAATCGACGCCACGCTCGTCCTTCCCTTCACTCCGACGCTCTCGCAGATGTCCGCGCATGACTTCGCAGCTCAAGTACTCCACGACAAACTTCACATCACCGAGCTGCACGAGGGTGAGAACTTCCGCTTCGGCTATCAGGCCCAGGCCGGCATCGATTCACTTGAAGCCCTCGGCCGCGAGCTCGGCTTCCGCGTCTCGGTCTACACACCCCGCGCCACGCATGGCCTCGCCGTCTCATCCAGTGCTATCCGCCAACTCATCGCGCAAGGCAACATCAGCCGCGCCCGCGCACTGCTCGGACGCCCGTTCACCATCGACAGCACACCAGCCTCTGGCCGCGGTTATGGCACACGCTACACCGTACCCACCATCAACCTCGCACCATACTCCGAGCTGATTCCCGCCATCGGCGTCTACATCACGACGCTAACGGTTGCCGGCGAAACCTTCGAGGCCGTCACCAACGTCGGCAATCGCCCCACCTTCGGCGAAGATTCCTTCACCATCGAATCCTACCTGCTCAACTTCCATCCCATCGACCTTCACCAGGACACGCCGATCTCACTCGCTTTTCTCCACCGCCTCCGCGATGAAATCCGCTGGCCCTCACCCGAGGCGCTCCGCGAACAGATTGGTCGGGACGTTCGTCGCGCTCTGCGCTACTTCAGTTTGTGTCGCTTGCTGGCTTCGAAGGAGACACCGGCTTAGTCGCAGCCGGAAGCGGAATAGTCTTTTTCGCATCTGGTGTTACAGGCGCTGTAGCCTTTGGAGTCGTTGACGGAACCGCAGGCTTCGGTGCAGTGTCCGGCGCATTCGAATCGTCGTCATCGTCATCCTTCGACTCTGGCTTAGCCACCTGCGCTGCCGCCTTCGACACCGGCACATCAAGCTGTTTCTTCGGGGCATTCGCCGTGGGGAACGTCTCATCCGGCTTATTCGCAATCGCCGCGCGCATAAAATCCATCCATATCGGCAGCGCCGCGCGCGCTCCCGTCTCCTTCTCACCCAGCGACTCACGATCGTCATAACCGATCCACGTCCCGCAGGTCACCGATGGCGAGAAGCCGATAAACCACGCATCCGTATAATCGTTCGTCGTGCCAGTCTTGCCGCCCAGCGGATGCTTCAGCTCAGATGCTCTTGCCGCGGTTCCCATCCGCACAACGGCCTGCAGCAGCTCCATCATCGTGCGAGCCGTATCCACCGAAATCACCTCGCGCACATCAGGAGGCGTTTCATCCAGGGGCAACCCATCGGCCTGTGCCACCTTGCGAATATAGTGAGGCTCAATCCGTATGCCGTCGTTCGGAAACACACTATATGCACCCACCTGCTCGTACAACGTGATGTCGGCTGAACCAATCGCCACCGGCAGGAACGGAGGAATGTTGCTCGTAATCCCAAACCGGTGCGCCGTGTCGATCACCTTGCGAATCCCCTCATGCGCCGCTAGCTTCAATGCCGGAATATTCCTCGAATCGGCAAAGGCATACAGCAACGTCATCGCACCCCTGTAATCGCCCTCGTAGTTATGTGGCGTGTACGGACCATTCGGCGTAGGAAACGTCGTCGGCCCATCCACGATGATGTCTGAAGGCTTCGCTCCATCCTCAACCGCCGTCGTGTACACATACGGCTTGAACGACGAGCCTACCTGCCGTTGTGCCTGCGTCGCGCGGTTGAACTGCGACAGCGCAAAATCGCGCCCGCCGACCATCGCCAACACCTCGCCACTCGCATTATCGACGGCCATCAGCGAAGCCTGCGCCCCGGAGTCCTGCTCCAGCGAAGCCTTCCACGTTCCATCCACGGCCTTCTCGCGAATCTTCACATACACCACATCGCCGTTGCGAAGAAAGCTGTCGCCATCCGTATTCTGCGTCCACTTCCAGTCATCGGGGCTCAGCACCACCTGCTGCGAGCCCAGCGTCACGGAAACCTTCTTCGCTTCGACAGCAGTGACAACACCATGAACATACGCGCCCGGCACAACCGGCTGCACCCAATCCGGATGCGTGTAACTATCGACGTCCTGCCCGGCAAGAACAATATTCTGCAGACGCGCCTTCCATCCATGACGGCGCTCATATGCAGCCGCACCGTCCAGCACCGCCTTGTTCGCTACACGCTGCAGATCCAGGTCGAGCGTCGTATACACCTTCAATCCCGCTCCGTGGACCTCCTCCACGCCATACTGCTTCTCAAGCTGCCGTCGCACCTCTTCAACAAAGTACGGTGCCTCACTGTTTGCCGGAGGCACAATATGCAGCCCCAAAGGAGCGCCCTTCGCCGCGTCTGCCTGCGCACGCGTAATCTTGCGGTCCTGCATCATCTCATTCAGCACAAGATTCCTGCGCTTTAACGCACGATCAGGATGACGCACCGGCGAATAATACTCCGGCCCCTTCGGCAATCCCGCCAGCAGCGCAGCTTCGGGCAGCGTCAGGTCCTTCACATGCTTGCTGAAGTAGTACTCCGCCCCAGCCTCGAATCCATATGTTCCACGCCCCAGATAAATCTGATTTGCATACAGCTCGAAGATCTGGTCCTTTGTAAACCGCCTCTCAATCTGCATGGAGAGGATGACCTCCTGAAACTTGCGCCCAAAGGTCTTTTCGTTCGAAAGAAAAAGATTGCGCGCCAGCTGCATCGTAATCGTCGACGAACCCTGCGTCCGCGCCTTGTCATGCAGGTCGCGATACGCTGCTCCGATCGCGCGAAACAGATTCACGCCCCAGTTGCTGTCGAAGCTCTTGTCTTCGATCGATACAATCGCCTGCTTCAGCACCGGAGGAAAATCCGAATAGGGCACAACCACTCTGCGCTCCAGCGCAAATGAGCCGAAAACCCTCCCATGCACATCCAGCAGCTCGGTCGTCGTATTCGGCCTGTAGCGCGTCAGGTCATCGATCTGTGGCAGGTCGATCGAATACACCAGCATCAGCCCACACATCGCGCCAAACACCGCCGACAATACAAGCAGCGAGTAGAACGTAAACTTGCGCGCAATGCGTCTGCTGGGATACTCCGGGCCCTCGATGATACGCCGTACTAGGCGTTGCCATTTCGGCTCGTCTTCAACCATCGGGGAGTCGTCTTCGCGTCTGAAAAGGCTCGGCACTGCCCTTCACCTTAGCATGACCGGGCAGAGAAAAAGGCAGTGCAAAACAGCAGGTTGAACCGGAAACCTAAGCGGCCTTGCTCTTCAACAGGTCGAGAGCCTTCGTGAGCTGGTCATCGACAGCAACAGCCGGTTTCTTGGGAGTTGCAGCCGCTTCATGTTCTTTCGTCGACATCGTGTCGTCCCCGGCTTCGTCATCCGCGCTACCGTCATCGATATTCGAAGCCACCAGAACTCCCGGCGTCACACCTTCATCCTCAAGCTTCTTGCCCGAGGGCGACTCATACTTTGCCACCGACAGGATCAGCGCCGCGCCATCGGCCAACTCGAAGGTCTTCTGCTGCGATCCTTCGCCAAAGGTCTTCTCACCCACCAGGTCCGCGCGCTTGTTATCCAGCAGTGCAGCAGCAACAATTTCGCCCGGCCCTGCCGTTCCGCGATTCACCAGTACAACCACAGGCGAGGTTGTATTGATTGCCTTTGAAGGATCAGCAGCAAACGTCTGCTTGGCGACCTTCTGGCCCTCCAGCGTTGCAATTGTTCCCGACTTCAACAGCATGTTCGCCAGCCGCATCGCCTCCTGCATGTCGCCTGCAGCAACATCGCGAAGGTCCAGCAGAATCTTTTTATTGCCCGCCTTCGGCATTGCCTTCAGCTTGGCCTCTACCTGCTGTACGTGGTCATGATCCAGCACACCCGGCTTCAGATACAGGATCGACGAGTTCTCGTACATCGTCTCGCCAACCGGCTGCGGCATCGGCAGCACACGCGTCATCGTCACTTTCTCCGGAGCCGCCTTGCGCGGACGCACCACCGAAACCGAAAGCTCGCTGCCCGCATCGCCCTCGAGCATCAACCGAATCACTGCCAGCGACATGTCCCGCGTATCCTGCGTACCGATCGCCTCAATGATGTCGCCATCATTCAGATTCGCTTTATCTGCCGGGCTTCCCGGAACCACCGAAACCACCGTCGCATAGCCAAAGCGCTTCGAAACGTTCAGCCCCACCTGCGCCTTGCCACCCTTATCGGCCTTATAAGCCTTATAGTCTTCCGGTGTCAGGTAGCTCGAATCGGCATCGAGCGACTCCAGCAGACCGCGCAACGCGCCATTCGTCACCAGATTGATATTCGGCTCTTCCACGTAGTCCGTCTGAATATGCCGCAGCACCTCGCTATACACATTGATCTGCCGGTACGCACCCTCCTGAGGCTCACTGGCAGCGCTTACCCCGCTGGAGTTCACCCCAAGGAACACAGCCAGAACCAGAACAACGGAAACCGCGAGAAGCAGAATCTTGGTAATCTTCGGCATAGAAACAAAACTCTCCCAGACACACCCCACGGCATGCCCAATAGCGGTTAGACGAACACCGCTGGCAAAATGATACTCTTCGTAGGAAGACTTGCGATACAGGCAGAAACTACAACATTTTGGTGGCGGCGGGCAGAATCGAACTGCCGACCTACGGGTTATGAGTCCGTCGCTCTAACCATCTGAGCTACACCGCCGATGTGTGAGGACCATGCCTGATCAGAAAGATCTTGTGGCTCAATCGGAAAGAGAACCACTCAAGCACGGCTATCTCTAATCATACTTGATTCCACGTACCCGGCAAAGCCCGGCAGACCAACTTCTTCCGAACTTCCTTTAGGAGCAGCAAGCCATCCAAACGCAACGGCCAACCACCCTCGGCGTCATCCCTGCACGACTCGCCTCCACCCGTCTGCCCCGCAAGGTCCTCCGCAACATCGCCGGACGCCCCATGCTCGCCTGGGTCTACGAGGCCGCACGAGCCTGCCCACAGCTTGACTCCCTCATCATCGCCACCGACTCCCAGGAAATCGCCGAGGTCTGCCAGGCCAACCACTGGCCCGTCCAGCTCACCTCATCCGACCTAGCCAGCGGAACCGATCGCGTCCACGCCGTCTCTCAGCTCATCGACGCCGACATCTACGTCAACATCCAGGGCGATGAGCCTCTCCTAAAGCCCGAGCATCTCACAGCGCTTCTTCGTCCGTTTGCAAACACCGCCGTCGAAGTCTCCACCCTCAAAGTTGCCTGCACGCAGGTGAACATCCACAACCCTAACGCCGTAAAGGTAGTCACCGCCGCAGACGGCCGAGCCCTCTACTTTTCCCGCTCCACCATCCCCTACAACCGCGACGGCGGCCCGGCACAGTACTGGAAACACATCGGCCTCTACGCCTACAAAAAAGCTGCCCTCCAGCGCTTCCCTACGCTTCCGCACAGCACGCTCGAACACACCGAGCGCCTCGAACAGCTCCGCTTCCTCGAAAACAACATCACCGTCTACGTCGAACCCACCGACCACGACACCATCGGCGTCGATACTGAAGAAGACCTCAAGCTCGTCGAATCCATCCTGCTCAACCAGCCACGCTAGCAAATCAACTTTCCACAAAAGAAATGTCATTCCGAGCGAGCGCAGCGGAGCCTAGGAACCTCCGCATTTTCATCCCCGCCACGATCGCGGGCTGGAAGCTAACTCACCGCAGAGCAGTAAACCGTAACTCCAACCCACCATCCACAGCTGTCACACTCACCCCATCAAGCGACCCCACCACCCAGTCAGCCTGATGCAACTCCTCCAACGAGTGCGTACCTACAACCCCCAGCACACGTGATCCCGCCGCCTTCCCCGCGCCAACGCCCGACGGAGCATCCTCCACTACGACACACTCCGCATTGCTCAATCCCAGCAACGCCGCCCCACGTCTGTATGGTTCAGGATCAGGCTTGCCCCGCTCCACCATATCCGCCGTAATCAATTTCTCCGGCAGCGGGAGCCCCGCCACCTTCAGCCGCTCGATGGTCAGCCTCTTCGTCGCCGAAGTCACAATCGCCCATCTGTCCATCGGAAGACTCTCCAGCAGTGCCTTCACTCCGGGCAGCACCTTCAGATCCTCCGTGTCATCGATCTCGATCTGCTCAATGACACGCAGCCCTTCCTCCGCGTCAATATCCGGCCGCAGGCTCTTCACAATCTCAATCGCGCGCATCCCATGCGGAACCTCGTAGTTCTCCGCATCCGGAACGCCATACATCTTCGCCCACTTCCGCCAGCTCCTCCGTACCGAACCGATTGAGCTGATCAGCACGCCGTCCATATCGAACAGCAGCCCCTGCGTCTCCACCACCCGAACCTTCTCGCTCAAGCCTTCCCCTTGTTCACAAAATCCGTCGCCGCCTTCAGTACCTTCTCCACCGACTCCTTCGAGCAGCTCTCGCAGTACACCCGTAACAGCGGCTCGGTCCCCGAGGCCCGCAGCAGCAGCCACGTCTCAGCAGCATTCTTCTTCGTCTTCGCTTCCGGGTTATCGAGAAAGAACTTGATACCGTCCATCGTCTCCACCCGCAGCACCTTCATTCCTGCAAACTCCTCGACTCCTGCCTTCGCACGCGCAATCGCCGACTGCTTTAGCTCCTCCGAGATATGCATATCCACGCGGCCATACTCGTGTTCGCCAAATTCTTCCTGCAGCGCCGCCACCAGCTCGCCCAGCGTCTTGCCCTCATCCGCCATCACATTCGCAATCAGCAGGCTGTTCAGCATCCCATCGCGCTCCGGCAGATGCTTGCTAATCCCGATGCCACCCGACTCCTCGCCGCCGATTAGGATCTCCTTCTCCAGCATCAGGTCCGCAACATACTTGAAGCCGATACCGTGCTCGTTCAGCTTGCGGCCATACTTCGCCGCAATACGATCCATCATCTTCGTCGTATTGAAAGCGCGCGTCAGCTCGCCCGGCCACTTCTTCCTCTCCAGCAGCCACCATGCCAGCAGACTCAGAATCTTGTGCGCGTCCACCACATTGCCGTACTCATCCACAGCGCCAATGCGATCCGCATCCCCGTCCGTAATCAGCCCCGCATCGCAGCGCTCGCCGACAACAGCTACCTGCGTCTCCGCAATATTCGGCAGAATCGGCTCCGGATTGATCCCCGGAAACGCCGGATTCACTTCGTTGCGAATCTCCGTAAACGGAATCTCTTTCTGCGCGAAGATGTCCGCCACCACACCGCGGCCCGCGCCATACATCACATCCAGCAGAAACTTGAATCCCGAAGCCTTGACTGCATCCAGATCGACGAACTTCGCAATCGCAGCAACGTATTCTGGCATAAAATCCACTTCGACAATGGAAGCAGCCGTCGCCGCCTTGGCCAGCGGCTTTTCAAGATAGCTCTCAATCGCGCTCATGATCGAAGGCTTGCCCGACCCGCCATAGCTCGCCTTGTACTTCACCCCATTCCACTCGGCAGGATTATGGCTCGACGTAATCATCACTCCGCCCGCAGCCTTCCTCGTACGCACCGCATACGAGAGCGCCGGTGTCGGCGTAATACCACTGGCAAGCTGCACAGAAATCCCCGCCTCCGACAGCACCTGCGCCGTCACACGAGCAAACGAGTGCGAACCAAAACGCGTATCCCACCCAATGCAGACACCCGCCTTCGCATCCTCATGCGCCAGCACATAATTCGCAATGGCCGAAACCGCAACGCGAACATTCGCATACGTAAAATCGTCGGCGATCACACCGCGCCAGCCATCCGTGCCAAACTTCACCACACTCTTCGTCTCTGCCATAACTACCCCAACTCAATAAATGTCATTCCGACCGCAGCAAAGCGGAGTGGAGGAATCTGCTTTCAACCTGAAACAGCCCACAACCTTCAACTTCTACACCAGGTTCTCGTGCCCGGCCTGCTTCAACTCCGCAACCACCTTGCCCACATCCTGCGAGCGTTCCCGCGTCGTAATCAGCAACGCATCATCCGTCTCCACCACCACCAGATCGCTCACGCCCACCAGCGCCACCGCCTTGCCCGGCGCATACACATAGTTGCCCTTCGAGTCGATGTCCACGCAGGGCTGGTTCGTCTTGTCGAAGACATTCTTTTTCGCCAGATCCTCAGGAGCGCAGTTTCCCACATGCTCATGCAGCGCCGACCAGCACCCCAGGTCGTTCCAGCAGAAGTCCGCGGGCAGGCAATAAATTCCCGAAGCCTCCTCGCCCTTCGCCGACCTGGGCTCCAGCACCGCATAGTCGATCGAGATGTTCTCGCACTGCGGATACACCTCCGCAAATACCTTCTCAAACTCCGGCGTCCCATACGCAGCCGCGATCTTCTCCATCAATGGAGCCATCGCAGGCGAATGCTCGCGGATCGCTCCCGCCAGCGTCCTTGCACTCCACAGAAACATACCGCTGTTCCATGCATAGTTCCCCGAAGCCACAAACGCCTCGGCCAGCGCCTTGTGCGGCTTCTCCGTGAACCTCTTCACGCGCCGCACCTCCATGCCCGCTACGGCCGCCGCCTCCTCAGACTCCACACCGCGCTCGATATATCCGTAACCCGTCTCCGCCTTCGTCGCAGGAACCCCGAGCACAACAATCTTCTCGCCGCTCGCCGCCAGCTTCACTCCGGCTCGCACGACCTCGGCAAAACGCTCGGTGCTCCCCACCACATGATCCGAAGGAAAGATGCCGATCACCGCATCCGGGTCCGTCTTCTCCAGTAGAAACGCAGCCAGCGCACACGCCGGAGCCGTATTCCGCGCAGCAGGCTCACTCAGAATCTTTGTCGGCTTCAGATCCGGCAACTGCCGTTCAATCTCATCGTGAAGCAGTTCATTTGTAATCACCCAGATGTCGCCTGCATTCGCTACACCCAGCAGCCGGTCCACTGTCTGCTGAATCATCGTCCGCTCGCCGTCGAGAGCCAGCACCTGCTTCGCCTTAGATCGTCTGCTTCTTGGCCAGAATCGCGTCCCGCTTCCACCGGCAAGAATCACCGGCGCAAAACGCGGCACTCCACCTGCGTTGCCAGCATTACTCATCGAAAACTCCATCCCAAAGGAAAACCGCATCGGCTCCCCGATGCGGCTCTCGCTTTTTACTCTCTAGCCAAGCGATGCAAAGTACTCTCGCATCCTCTTCACGCCCTCATCCACCACATCGTGGGAGACCGCATACGACAACCGTATGTGCTCCGTCGTGCCAAACGCCTCGCCCGGAACCACAACCACATGCGCTTCGCTCAGCAGCTTCGCTGCAAGGTCCGTTGCCGACTTCACGCCGCCTTTGCCGATAAAGTTCTTCACGTTCGGATACACGTAGAACGCACCCTCAGGTACCGTGCACGTCAGCCCCGGAATCGTCTTGAAGCCTTCCAGCACCTGGTCGCGCAGCTTGATGTAATCCGCGCGCATCTCCGCAACGCACTGCTGCGATCCGCTTACCGCAGCAATCGAAGCCCGCTGTACCATGCTCGCCGTGTTCGATGTCGATTGCGACTGCAGCTTGCTCATCGCCGCAATAATCGCCTTCGGTCCCAACGCATAACCTGCGCGCCAGCCCGTCATCGCATACGTCTTCGACAGCGAACCCAACACCACAACATGCTCCTTGCAATCCAGGAAGCTTCCGCCGCTCACGATGTTGCCCGTGAAGTTCAGGTACACGTAACACTCATCCAGCAGCACAAAGATGTCGCGCTTGTGTGCCAGGCGGACGATCGCCTCCAGGTCCTCTGGCGAAACCACCGCGCCTGAAGGATTCGATGGCGTATTCAGAACAATCGCCTTCGTCTTCGGCGTAATCGCGGCTTCAATCATCTTCGCCGTCACACGGAAGTTCTCCGCCTCGTCCGTCTCCACGAACACCGGCACCCCGCCCGCATACTGAATGATGTCCTTGAACGACACCCAGTACGGCACCGGCAGAATCACCTCGTCGCCATGGTCCACCAGCACCTGGATCGCATTGAACAGAGCCAGCTTGCCGCCCGTCGTAAACACGCACTCATCCGGCGCATACTGCGAACCGAAGTCCGCCGCATGACGATCCACAATCGCCTTCCGCACCTCGGGAATACCGGCAACATTCGTATAACGCGTAAAGTTCTTCTCAATCGCCTCAATCGCAGCATCTTTAATGTGCCGCGGGGTCGAAAAGTGGGGTTCGCCCGCTCCAAAGTCCGCCAGGTTTACGCCCTCGGACTTCAGCTTCAGCGCCGCCGCCGTAATCGCCATCGTCGCCGAAACTTCAATGCGGCCAATCCGGTCCGCAAATACCTTGGTTGCCGTTGCTGTGCTCATGTATCTAGTGTGGCAGATTTGTCCACCAAGCGAAAGCACTGTCGCCATACCTTTCAAGCCTTCTATAATTTGGCATCCTTAGCGAAGCCCCGCAGGGGTCAGTCGAAGGACCTGCACTTTGCTTAGAGCGCCACAACTCCCTTATTTCCAATGACAAGACATATCCATTCCCTGGCCATCCTCGCCCTGCTCCTCCTCAGTGCAGGCATTGCCCCCGCCCAGATCAAAACCACCCGCGAGCAGATCCTCTTCTATACCTCCGATTGGCACGGCGAGCGCTTCCCCGACGGTCGGCCCAAGCTCCCCGATAGCCTCCTCACCCGCGCCCTCGACGTCTCCATCGAAGACGTCTGGGACTTTCTCCGCGAGCACAAATACAACAACCAGTTCGAAGGCAACTGGCAATCCCTCCATCCCGACAAGCCCTTCGCCGGACGCGCCCTCACCGCCCAGTACATGCCCTCGCGCCCCGACATGACTCACGCCATCGCCGCCGAAGGGAAGGCCGAGGGCCGCCAGAGCGAAAACAACAGCTGGCCCATCAACGATCTCCAGATGGGCGATGTCTACGTCGCCGACGGCAACGGCAAAGTCTTCGAAGGCACTCTCATCGGCTCCAACCTCGGTTCAGGCATCGCCGCCCACACCCACTCCGGCTTCGTCTTCGACGCCGGCATCCGCGACGCCGAAGAAAATCGCGAAATCGCCAACCTCAACGGCGTCTACCGCGGCTACGATCCCTCCTTCCTCATCGGGATGACCCTCACCGGCATCAACACGCCCATCCGCATCGGCCACGCCATTGTCTTGCCCGGCGACCTCGTCCTCGCCAAACGCGACGGCGTCCTCTTCATCCCCGCCATCCTCGCCGAGCAGGCCATCGCCTCCGCCGAGTTCACCAATCTCCAGGACGCCTTCAACTTCGAGCTCAATGCCGCCGGAAAAAACAAGGGCGAGTTCGAAGGCGGCTGGACCGCCACCAAATACGACGCCTTCACGAAATGGATCGACGCCCACCCCGACAAGCTCAAAATGCCTCGCAGCGAGTTCGACACTCTGCTCAAACAGCATCGCCACGAGTAAGCGAACCAGCACCCAAGACGAAAGCCACTCCCGCAAGAGTGGCTTTCGTCTTTAAACCTGATCAAAATCTAACCAAGAATAGGCTTCCCCAGAGGAATCACCGTTCGGCCCCACGTCGCATTCAGCACCTCGACGAAAGCCACCAGCAGCGCATCGACCCCCGTCAGCAATCCCAGCCAGCCGCCAATCGCGCCACAACGAACACCACCGATCGTGCAGCCAAAATCTCCAAACCCCAGAAAGAAAAACGTAATCCAAAGCAGCAGGAAGATGCTCCAGACCGCACGGTTCGAGCGGAAGGTTACCACCCACAGCAGAAACGTGAAGACGCCCCAGGCCAGCAACGTAACCGCAACTGCCGACGCCGGCGGAGCCTTCAGCCAGCCTGCACCGATCGTCCACTGCAGAAAGGCAAACCACCACCAGAAGAGGCCATACGAAGTAAAGGCCACCATCCCAAACGTGTTGCCCGTCCGAAACTCCAGAATCCCCGCAATAATCTGCGCCACGCCGCCATACGCAAAAGCAAGCGGCACAACGACCGGGACAGCTTCGTGAGGCAGCAAACCTGCATTGATCGAGCTCAGCACGATCGTCGTAATGCCGAAGCCAGCCAATCCAAGCGGGCCGGGATTAGCAAGGGCCTTGGACACACCCGTTTCCTTAGCGATTTCCGTCGTAGCCATGGGGATACGCTTCACTCCTGATTTCTGTTGTGGAATTGCGAGCACCCATCTTAGTCAAGGAATGGAAGAGTTGGGAAATCACCTCTCCTCAGGAGAGACCTCCTCCCTCAGCCCACCGCTCTATCCGTTATCATTCCGCGCGTGAGCCATTCCACAAAAATCCTGCGCGCTGCCACACTCTCCCTCTGCCTCCCCTTGCTCGCACAAAACACCACCCAGGCCAACTGGCCCTCGATGGGAGCCACACCCGGCAACACCCACTACTCTCCGCTCAGGCAGATCGACCGCACCAACGTCTCTCGTCTCAAAGAAGCCTGGCGCTTCGACACCGGCGAAAACGAAGGCCTCGAGACCACGCCCGTCATCGTCGACGGCACCCTCTACGGCGTCACCTCATCGCAAAAGATATTCGCTCTCGACGCCGCCTCTGGAAAGCTCCTCTGGAAATTCGATGCCGGCATTCCCGGCAACGGCCCCAGCCGCGGTCTCACCTGGTGGAGCGACGGGAAGCAAAAACGTCTCTTCGCTGGAATCGCCAACTTCCTCTACGCCCTCGATCCCGCCACCGGCAAGCCCGTCCCCGCCTTCGGTAACGACAAGGCTAACCCCGGCCGCATTAACCTCCGCGAACAGTTAGGCCGCGACCCTGCGGGCCTATCCATCTCCCTTAGCACTCCCGGCGTCGTCTATAAAGACCTCATCATCATCGGCAGCCGCACCCCCGAAACACCCCCGGCACCTCCCGGCGACATCCGCGCCTACGACGTCCGCACCGGCAACCTCCGCTGGTCCTTCCACACCATCCCGCACCCCGGCGAACCCGGCTACCAGACCTGGCCCGCCGACGCGTGGCAGACCGCAGGCTCCGCCAACAACTGGGCAGGCATGGCCGTCGACGCCGCACGCGGCATCGTCTACGTCCCCACCGGCTCCGCCGTGCCCGACTTCTACGGCAGCTCCCGCCTCGGCGACGACCTCTACGCCAACACGCTCCTCGCCCTCGATGCCGCCACCGGCAAGCTCCTCTGGCACTTTCAGGGCATCCATCACGACATCTGGGACCGCGATTTCCCTGCCGCGCCCACCCTCGGCGACATCCACCGCGACGGCAAAACCATCCCCGCCATCGCGCAAACCACCAAGCAGGGCATCCTCTTCGTCTTCGACCGCACCACCGGCAAGCCGCTCTTCCCCATTGAAGAGCGCCCCTATCCCGCCAGCAACGTCCCCGGAGAAACAGCCGCCCGCACCCAGCCCTACCCGCTCGCGCCCGAGCCCTTCGCACCGCAGGCCGTCACCGAAGCCAACCTCACCAACCGCACCCCCGCCGCGCACCAGTGGGCCGTCAACCGCCTCCGCGAGATTCGCAGCGAAGGCCCCTACATCCCTCTCTCCGTCGGCAAAGACACCATCGTCACTCCCAGCTTCGAGGGCGGCGCCGAATGGGGAGGCTCGGCCTTCGACCCCACAACCGGCATCCTCTACCTCAACGCCAACAACTACGCCTCTATCGGAGCGCTGGCCGTTTCCAGCGCCTCTTCCTCCACTCCCGGCCGCAACACCTATCTCGCCCAGTGCTCCGTCTGCCACGGCGACCACCGCCAGGGAGCGCCCCCGGAGTTCCCCTCACTCCTCGGCGTCACCCAACGCCTCACCAGCGAACAGATCGCCACGACCATCCACACCGGCAAAGGCCGCATGCCTGCCCTGCCCATCCGCGGCAAATCGCTAAGCGACCTGCTCAGTTATCTCGCCACACCCAACGATCCTCCGGAGCCTGCTCGCGAAGAACAGGCGGCAGCCTCTTCCGCATCAACCCCTACTGCCCAGCAGTACGTCATGACCGGCTACCGCCGCTTCAACGACCTCGACGGCTATCCAGCCACCGCCACACCCTGGGGAACCCTCAACGCACTCGACCTCGCCACCGGCAAATATCTCTGGCGTCTCCCTCTGGGCCAGTACCCCGAGCTCGTCGCTCAGGGCATGCCCGACACCGGCAGCGAAAACTACGGGGGCCCCATCGTCACCGCCGGTGGCCTCCTCTTCATCGCCGCCACCAACTTCGACCACAAGATTCGCGCCTTCGACAAAACCTCGGGCAAGCTGCTCTGGGAATCCATCCTCCCCTTCGCAGGCAACGCCACACCCGCCACCTACATGGTCAACGGACGCCAGTACCTCGTCATCGCCGCCGGAGGCACCAGCATGAACCCACGCGGCCCCACCGGAGGCCTGTACGTAGCCTTCGCGCTTCCGTAACAGAAAAATGTGTCATCAGCAGATGGAATGCGTCATTTTGAATGCGTCATTCCGAGCGAGTGTAATGTGTCATTCCGAGCGAGCCGTAGGCGAGTCGAGGAACCCCAGCATTTTGCATCCTGGCCATCCATACACGTGAACGTCGTACATTTTCGCTTCTCTAATCCACTCTCTAAAAAGTGTCATCCTGAGCAAGCGCAGCGAGCCAAAGGACCTGCGTTTTTTAATCCTGATACACAACCGCACGAAGCTACTTCCGCCGCTTCAACCGTGGCCTGCAAGCCTCCGAGAACGGATTCACCAGAAACGTTCCCGGCATCCCCGAGACCAGCACCGTCCCATCCGCATTGAAGTGCGCGGTACGATACTCACCCAGCGGAAGCTCATTCAACCGCCTCCACGTCTGGCCGCTGTCCTCGCTCGTATACACGCCCGTGATCGACGTCACCACCTCGTGCGTCGGACGCTCCTCATCCACCTCAACGCTGTACGCCCGCAGATTCGGCCCCGCCTCATCCGAAGTCGGATGCAGCAAAAACGTCGCCTTCGTCACCCGCCGCACAATTCCCGGCCCCGCCGGGTTATACACGCCCCAGCACGCCGCAATGTGCAGCCCACCGACAACACTCATTCCATGAATCGCCGAGTCCGGCCCCACTCCATCCACACGGCTCCAGTCCATCGAGCGCAGGTTCAGCGTGTACGCCTGGTCCCCCGTCCCCACATACATAAATCCCGGACGCACATTCTTCGGCTCATCGAACCCCACCGACAACAAATCCATCTCCGTCGGCAGCCTCTCGACCTCCCCATCCTCCACCCATCTGCCATCCGTGTCCCTGCGATAGCGGAACAGCCGAGGATTCCGATCGAAATATCCATACCCGATAAACAACCGCTTTCCATCCGCCGTCATATCGACCACGTTCGCCCGCACCGGCTCGCCCGCCTTCGCCGGAATCGGAATCTTCGGCGGCGTATCCGGAACCAGCGGCCCCTTGATCGGCCGCACCACCGCAGCATTCACATTCCCCGCCTGCGGACTCACCTGAAACGCGCCTCGCTGCGTCGTAATCACAAAATACGTACCGCCCGGCGACGCTATAAATCCATTCCTCAGCCCCTCGCCGATCTTCTCGTTGAAGTACTGCGGCCCCACCCGCGCCACCGCACTCCACGTCGCGCCGCCGTCCGCTGTCTTCGAGATGTACAGCGCCCGCTGCCACGGCGGAACCGCCTCGCTCAGATCTGCCGTCAGCGCCCAGTACACATCTGCATCATTCGCCGCCGGGTCAGGATCGCTCGCAATCGTCTCGATAAAGTCGCTCGCAAACCCGCCGCTGCCCGGTAAACCTGCCACTTTATGCACGCGGCAGTTCTCCATGTCCTGCTGCACACGCGCTCTCTCGCTCTCAACAGAAGCACCCACCTGTGCCAACATCTGTCCACACAACGCGCCAGCAAGAACGACTCCCAGCAGCAATCTTCCTTCACGCAAAACCCGATCGCCGCACGAGAACCCCATCATCCCGACTCCACCAGCCTTATCGCGCAACCCGGCTCGGCACCTTCACCTTCAGCCGCTCCACCACCAGCGGAGGCACCAGTGTCGAAACATCCCCACCCAGCTGAAACACGCCCTTGATCAGCCGCGAGCTCACATACGAGTACTTCTCCGCCGGCATCATGAATAGCGTCTCCAGCTCCGGGTCCAGCTTGCGATTCATCATCGCCATCTGAAACTCGTACTCATAGTCCGAGATCGCGCGAATCCCTCGCAGCACGGCCTTTGCTCCCAGCTGACGCGCAAAATCCACCAGAAGCCCATCGAAGGTCGCCACCGACACGTTGCCGAAGCCCTGCGTCGCCTCGGTAATCATCTCCACGCGCTCCGGCACAGTAAACAAAGGAGTTCCCTTCTCACTGTTGCGCAGAATCGCCACCACCAGCTCGTCCACAATCTTCGATCCGCGTGCAATCAGGTCCAGATGACCATTCGTCAGCGGATCAAACGTTCCCGGATATATTGCCTTGACCGTATGCATCCCCCAGCAGCATAACCCTTTCCGTGCAAAATATCGCCCGTCCGTAGTCCTAAAGCACGCTAACCCCGTCTTTCCTGATAGCCGGCACATACCGGCAAGGATCTCAGCCGTAAGGAACCGCATGTCCATCGACGCCATCGCCTCGAACATCATCCCTGACGTGCAAGCAGCTCCGGCACCCGCTGCGACTCCCTTCGACGATATCGACCAGGTCGTCTCCACTCACCAGAAACGCATCTTCCGCTTCCTCTTCTCCTCGCTCCGCGATGCTGACATCGCCCACACCCTCACCCAGGAGACCTTCCTCCGCGCCTGGACCACACGCTTCGCCTTCCGCGGCGAATGTTCCGTCTCCACCTGGCTCACCCGCATCGCCCTCAACCTCCTCCGCGACCACACTCGTACGGGACGCTTCCGCTTCTGGCGACGCGTCTCCGCCACCGCCGTCGAGGCCTCCGAGATCGCTCCATTTCTGCCCAATCTCGACTCACCACCCGACTCGCGCCTCATCGCCAGCGAGCAGATCTCCCTCATCTGGGACTCCGTCGACAATCTCTCCGCCCGTCAACGCTCCGTCTTCCTCCTCCGCTTCGTCGAGGAGATGGAGCTGCCTGAGATCGCCGCCGCGACCGGTCTTCCTCTCAGCACCGTAAAAAGCCATCTTTATCGCGCGCTCGCCACCATTCGCGCGCGTCACGCTGCCTCTTCCTCGGAGTCCATATGACAACCCATCTCAACCACGAACAACTCTGCGACCTCCTCATCGCCAGCCGCGAGTCCGACGCCTATCTGCTGGCCTCACCCGATATCGAGCGCTCCCGCGAGCACGTCGCACAATGCGCCATCTGCGCCGGCGAGCTCAACACGCTCAGCCAGTCGCTCCTGCTCTTCCGCTCCACCGCGCACGCCTGGGCCAACCACGCCTGGCAAAATCAGGCCATCGCCGTCCATCGCAGCGCGGCCCCCGCGTCCTACGGCTCGCGTCTTATCCAGCAATTCCGCCCCGCGCTCTGGGGAGCAGTCGCTGCCGCTGCCGTCCTCGCCATCGCTCTGCCGCTTCACCTTCAGCACCGCCTGACCACCACCGCATCGCCGCGGACAGCCGTCGTCACCCCTGCGGCTCAATCAACCGCGCAGTCCGATGAAGCTCTGCTTGAGGACATCAACCAGACCCTCGACTCCTCCGTCCCCACGCCTATGCAGCCTCTGGCCAACACAACTGCCAGCCAATCCAGCAACGTTCAAAGGAAGAATTGACATGACACGTATCCGTCTCTTCGCCACGCTCTCCATCGCCATCCTGTGCGGTTCCTCGGCCTTGGCACAACAGGCGCCCTCGCAGAAGTTCGTTCGCGGAGGCTCCCAGTTCCAGGACCCGAGCAGCGGTCCTCGTCATCGCCCCGACTTTGCCATGGGCCCCCCAGGCATGTGGTGGAAGAATCCCGACCTCGTCCAGAAGCTCTCCATCACTGCCGATCAGCAGAAGCGCATGGACGACATCTTCCAGCAGACCCGCACCCAGCTCATCGATCTGAAGTCCAACGTCGAGCGGCAGGAGAGCCTTCTCGAGCCGATGCTCGCCGCCAATCCGCCCGACACCAACAAGGTCCTCGCCCAGATCGATCAGGTTGCATCCGCTCGCGCCGAGCTTGAGAAGGCCCACGCCCGCATGCTCCTCAGCATTCGCGGCGTCCTTTCCGCCGATCAGTGGGCCAAGCTTCAGGCCGAGCGCCCTGCTCGCCGCCGCTGGGCACCCGGAGAAGCCGGTGGATTCGGTCCCGGAGGCCCAGGCGGACCCGCCGGATTCAAAGACCACGGCCCCGGAGCGCCCGTCAGCATGAACTCCGACGCCCCTCTCTCAGAAATCTTTACCCCATCCACCGGAGGCATCAACCAGACAGCCTCTGTCTTCTAAACCATTTTTCGAGATTGGCCGCCAAGAGCCTGAAAACAAGGTCTTACCAGACCAAATAGCAATATCTCTCGGACGCCCCCGGGACTCCCAAAGAGCCCGGGGATATTTTTCGCCCAAACACCCATTCCCCCTCACTTCTGAGGGCCGTTCCTGAAACAAAGCCGAACGCATGCCAACATGCGCTGGCAAACAAAGACTGCCGAAAACCACGAACCGCCTCGTTAAGAGCACACCAAGAGCACACCGCTTCAGAGCCGCCCTGAGCAAAGTCGAAGGGTCACCGAATCCAGCCACAAACAGCTCCGTTCTTGCACCGCTTTAGCCCTGCCGAAAACAAACCACCCCGAAGCAGCCACCGCTCCGCCGAAACCTCGGGATCCCCTGACGAACTTGCTCATTGGGTTGAGAGGCTGGAGTAAAGCCGCAGACGCAACGACCCTCCATCATCCGAAGCGAAACTAAAGCGGGTGCCCCACCTTCGCTCGCGCAGCGAGCGAAGGTGGGATCGCACAAACCCTCCCGCCGCCGCTGAGTCCCCAGCCACTAAACCGGAGCCCCACTCATGGCGCAGCTTCATCGCGACATATATGCTATGCGCCATTCGCGCAACCGCGCGAACCGCTTCCAGGCCTTCAATCCAGGGCGTCTTCGCATCCACGCCACGAAGCGCCTCTAGGTACGCCAAGCCTTCAGGCTTTGCCCTCTAAGTCCAGCCGCCGCGAAGCGGCCACCGCTCTGCCGAAGGCCGGAGTGGAGCCGAAGGCGAAACGACCCCCAGCCAGCTGGAGCGAAAACTCTGTCAAGCCCCCAAAATCTCAACTCCCTCATTCCAAAGCAAATAAACCCACAAAAATCTGCCGATTAGTTTCCCTCACTTCGCTACACTTAAATCAGCAAATAAAAAGCCCCGGCCCAAAAGGACCGGGGCTAACTCTTTATAAATCAATATTTTGATAGCTAACCCACATCAAATGAATATTTTAGGCTGTGCAAATCGCATAAACCGTTGAAAATAAATGCATTATCAAAAACCCGAGGGGGGAGGGGCTACTGCGCTGACCTCCGCGACTTCACGGCCTCCGTCGCCGCCGCTGCTCCGTTAGCCGGAACTGCCGGAACCTCAGGCGTTCCATCCGCAGGTCCGATGCCGAGCTTCTTACGAACCTCTGCATCTACACGTGCGAAGACATCCTTGTTCTCTTTCAGGAACGTGCGAACATTCTCGCGTCCCTGACCGATGCGCTCACCTGCATAGCTGTACCACGCACCGCTCTTCTCGACGACGTTATGCAGCACCGCCAGATCCAGCACATCGCCCTCGCGGGAAATACCCTCGCCGTAAAGAATGTCGAACTCGGCATCGCGGAACGGAGCCGCAACCTTGTTCTTCACCACCTTCACCTTAGTCCGCGAACCGGTGACAACATCGCCTTCCTTCACTGCGCCAATGCGGCGAATGTCGATACGAACCGAGGAGTAGAACTTCAGCGCACGGCCTCCGGTCGTCGTCTCCGGATTGCCGAACATCACGCCGATCTTGTCACGAATCTGGTTGATAAAGATCAGGCAGGTGCGCGACTTCGAAACCGTTCCCGTCAGCTTGCGCAGCGCCTGGCTCATCAGCCTCGCCTGCAGACCCATGTGCGAATCGCCCATCTCGCCGTCGAGTTCTGCCTTGGGAACCAGAGCAGCAACCGAGTCAACCACCAACACATCGATCGCGCCTGACCGCACCAGCGCCTCAACGATTTCCAGCGCCTGCTCGCCGTAATCCGGCTGCGACACCAACAGATTGTCCGTATCGACACCCAGCTTCTTCGCATACGCGGGATCGAGAGCATGCTCAGCGTCCACAAACGCCGCCAAACCTCCGGCCTTCTGCGCTTCAGCAACGATCTGCAGCGTGATCGTCGTCTTACCCGACGACTCAGGCCCGAAAATCTCCACAATACGTCCGCGAGGAACGCCGCCAACGCCAAGCGCCGCGTCGAACGAGATTGAACCCGTCGAGATGACCGAGATCGGGACAATCGCCTCCTTCGCTCCAAGCCTCATGATGGAGCCCTTGCCAAACTGCTTCTCCAGTTGCGAAAGCGCTGTCTCTATTGCTTTAGTGCGGTCATCTGCCACGTGTCAGTTCTCCTGGGTAACGTCAAAGCGGATTCTAGCATTGAAAATCGTTTTGGCAAAGAAAAAGCGAATACACCATGAACTCTTCCGGTCCACCCCGTAACGAAAGAGGAAATATTTCTCTCAGCTTTCCCCCATGTCATGCAAAAAAATGCACCGGGTCTGTGGCGGCAGCCGTAGTTCCTCTTCTAATCCTCAACTTCGCAGTGGCCATTCAAGTGCCTTATCTCGATAACACTGGGCCCAATTTCACTTAAGCGAAATCCGGGAGAACTGCATTTATGAAAATACTAGGTATGCTCTCAGCCCTGGCGCTGGGAATCGCTGCTCCGGCTGCTCTGGCAGCTCCGCTTTGCCCTGCACTCGGCGTTGCCACTGACTGCAACATCGTCCTCACCATCGGTCCTGGAGGCTCTGTTACCTCCTCCGCCGGAGCCAGCTCCTCTTCGACCTATGATGGGTCGGATGACGTTCTGGTCGGCATCATTAACAACTCCGGCGCGCCACTCAGCAGCATCGCTCTCAGCTCGCCCGGCAACCCTGTCTTCGAATTCGATGGCGACGGAATCGATGCTTTCGGCGCTGTTGAAAATGCCGGCAACCCCGACACCACCGGCTACGGCGGCCCCAATGCCTACTTCAGCGGTATCTCGTCAGACTTCTCCACGGGAACCGTGAACTTCAAGAATCCGATCGCCGCGGGCGGTACGGACTACTTCTCGCTCGAAGAAGCCATCACCTTCAACCAGATCGGCGGAGCAACCCCCGAGCCCAGCACACTCCTGCTCTTCGCTACAGGAGCTGTCGGACTGGCGGGAAGCCTGCGCCGGAAGATGCTGTCCCGATAAAACTGCAAAACGACGCATTGCAAAAAAGACAGGGCAGATTCGAATCTGCCCTGTCTTTGTCTCTACAATCGTTTATCGACGCAGCAGATCAATCGGCTCATTCACATCCTCAATCCTGAAGTGCTTCGCCAGCGCCGGATGCCGCTCAGCCACTGCCTTGTACATCTCCCACGCCACGCGGCGATAGCTGAAGTGCCCCGCAACACCCGAGCGCAGCTCCGCGATATAAAACGCCTCCGCGAAGTCCATCTTGAACATCGACCGGCAGCGCGTCCCCAACGGCAACACATACTGCGCCGACTGTGCAGCCTCAGGCACACCTGAATCACGCAAAGAGCGATATGCCGCATACGCTGCGTCCATCGCCGCCTTATACTCCGCCTCCAACCCGGCCTCGGCCAGAGTCGGCTGTCCCGGACAAACAGGTTCTTCGTAGCCGTGCAAATCCGTATAGCCCTGCAGCAGCTGAATGCAGCGGCGATGCCGGTGCATGTCGCGGAAGCCACCGATATCCATCAGAATGTCGAAGCGGAAGCCCTGACCTGCCGAGAAGCTCCTGAGCAATTCATCATGCCGTCCACGATGCTTCGTCCCCAGAGCGATCAGCGCATCACGTCGCGCGGCCGTAAGCGACGCCACGTTGTTGCGAAGCTGGCGATACGAATAATAGCAATGCGGATAGAGCAGAGACGTCACCAGCTCCACTTCGAGTGGTTCCGTATCGTCCAGCAGATCGACCACGGGAGCAGGATCAATCGCCTGCCCCTTCATCAGCTCGGCGGCCGCGGCTGTCAGTTCCTTGCGGCTCTCCGCAAGGTAAGCGTTCGGCGCGGCATATTTCACCAGCGTCGGTGCCGTGGGGACGGGACGCAGCAAAAGCTCGGTAGCACGCGCAGCACAGCCTCCATCAACGGAACCAATCTCCTCGCACAGCACCTTCGCATCCATCTGGTGGACGCTCCAGGCAGGCTCCGTCGCGGCCTTGCGCAGCTTTTCGGCAATCGCGCGAACTTCGGCAAACTCGCTCGTCAGCAGACGCGAGACCTGCGTCTCCAGCGTGCGTGCATTGACGATCTGGCCAAGCGAGGTATTCGTCGCCAGCGGCAGCAGGTAGCGCGCCACATCGAAGGCACGCGCCTTCAGCGTGCGCGTGTACGAATCCTCTTTCATCTCCTCTGGCCGCGGAATCGCCCGCTTGAGTGCTTCGAGCATCTCCGCACTCAAACGCTGATAGGCAGCGAATAGCGCCTCAACAGCTTTTGTGTACTCCTGCGTCACCGCTCCCAGGTCAGGAGTAAACCAGCCCGAGCGGCGAAAGTCCTGATAGCGCGTCGAGCGCTCCTGCCCGTCCCAACGCTGCTCGTCAACCAGCTCGATGGCAGCCAGCAGACTCAGCCGCTCGATCGCAAACGGAATATGCGCCAGGTCGGCAATGGAGCGATGGCCATACTGAAAGTAGAAGGTGTTCAGAAACTGCTCTGCACGCTGCGAGCTGATCTCGGCTAGCGACTCCTTCATGCTCAGCGCCGACCGCGAATACTTCGCCATTGCATAGGCAAGCACCTCGGGATCGGCCCCGTGGATGGCATAAACATCGGTTTCGCTGGCAACTGGAGTGCCTTGAGGAGGAAGATTCTTCGGTTCGCCTGACATGGTGAACCTCAGAATACGTCATCGCGCTTCGTATAATGCGGAGTGTTGTTTCATCGGAGGTTCATGAGCACTCTCAACGGTCGTATCGCATTGGTAACAGGAGCTTCGCAGGGTATCGGACGCGCCGTCGCGCTGGAGCTGGCCCGCCGCGGAGCGCACGTTGCACTCGCAGCACGGAATGTGGAAAAACTGGCTGCCGTTGAGGCAGAGATCGTCGCTGCAGGCGGAACCGCGAAAGCCTTCGCACTGGACGTTGCCAGCGAAGAGTCGATCAAAGAGGGCGCCAAGGCCGTCCTCGCCCACTTCGGCAAGGTCGAGATCCTCGTCAACAACGCCGGCATCACCCGCGACATTCTCGCCATGCGCATGAAGCGCGCCGACTGGGACGACGTCCTCACCACCAACCTCACCGGAGCCTTCCTGCTGACGCAGGCCCTGATGATGCAGATGGTCAAAAACCGCTGGGGGCGCATCATCAACATCACCTCCGTCGTCGGCGAGATGGGCCAGGCCGGACAGGCCAACTATGCCGCGTCGAAAGCCGGGCTGATCGGGCTGACCAAGTCGCTGGCGCGCGAGTTGGCCAGCCGCACCATCACCGTCAACGCAGTCGCTCCGGGCTACATCGAAACGGCCATGACCGCCGTCCTCACCGACGACCAGAAGAACGCCATGACACAACACATTCCTCTGGGCCGTGTCGGCAACGACACAGACATTGCGCACGCCGTCGCCTTCCTCGCCTCCGACGAGGCCAGTTACATCACCGGCCACACGCTGGACGTCAATGGCGGCATGTACATGAACTAAACGAGCCTGTGCTCGGATCGTCAACGTCCGATAATGCATCCATTGTTTGTTGCAGTAATTGGTTCCTCTTTGCCCTGGGGTTCAAGTAAGGCTTCAGGTTTTGAGGTTCATCCTGCTCAGGGTGAACCTCGGCTGGTACGGAAGTATCAGATATTTACGATGTTAGGGATTGACCAGTACGCCGTAGCTGTTTACTTTGTGGCTAATGGCCGACATGCAAACACTTACTGCCGAACTTGATCACGAGTCCCCCGAGGCTCTTTCTATTGCGATGAATATTGGCGCGACGATCCGGGATTATCGTCTTCAAAAAGGCATGTCACAGGGCGATATCGAGAAGCGCACCGGGCTGCTGCGCTGCTATCTCTCGCGCGTCGAGAACGGCCACACCGTTCCCTCGCTCGAAACGTTGCAGAAGATCGCCCGCGCGCTCGACCTGCAGCTGTCGGAGTTCTTCGCTGAAGAGGTCGTCAGCAAGGAGATGTCATCCCTGCACCTGGGCGAGGACGAGATCCGCTTCCTGACGCAGGTGCAGCGCTACTCCTCTCATCTGGGCGAGAGTGACCGGCGCCTGCTGCTGGCCATGGTCAGAAAGTTTGCTCAGACAACGTTGAGCTAAAGGAAATTTCCAAATAAAACGCGGACCCAATGCGGGTCCGCGTTTTTACGTTCATGGATTCCGCCTATCGTAGATTAGCGATCCAGTAGCCAAACAAAGCAAGAAAGAACGCCGCACCGGCAAAGGTGATCTTCTGCCGTTGCAGATAGCGTGCTCGCCCACTCGTCATGCGCGGCACCAAAGGAACTCCCAGAGCCAGGCCGAAGAGAAAGCCGCCCACATGGGCCGAGTTGTCGATGCGAATCAGCGGTAGAGCGATCGTCGCCAAACCGATGATGAGGTTCAATCCTGCAAACTGGATGACCGACTTACGCAGCCGCTGCAGCTCGAAGACCGGGATAGGCAGCTTATGGTTCGACAGCAGCACGATGAGAATGCCTGCGATGCCAAAGACGGCACCGGACGCTCCTGCGCCGACGGAGACGAAGTCGTGCAACACGACGTTGACGCCCAGGCTGAGCAGGTTGCCCGCGATGCCGGTGAGCATGTAGACCGCAACCATTCCCCAGGGCCCCAGCAGAGGCTCGCCCAACAGGCCTAGATTCCACAGGCACCACATATTCGTCAGCAGATGGATCAGGCCGACGTGCACGAAGGTGGCCGTCAGCAGCCGGTACCACTGACCATGTAACACCAGCACCGGCACATTGCCGCCAAAGTGAATCAACTCCGCCGGAGTCGGCGACGCAGGGGAAACGCCGTGCAGCACCATCCAGATGAAAACGGCGCTGTTGATGCCGACAAGTGCGTACGTTCCCGGAGCAGAGAGAATACTGCGTGTCTGGCGCGATGGCGGAGGCGTAAATGTCTCCTGCCTGCGATCCGTCTCCATCGACGGCGGCAGAATCTCGCCTTCAGGTTGTGGGGAGGATGACATAGACGTCTTCTACGCTATCAAACTCGCGGCGCGCACACGAACGCCTATGTGGTTATCACTGCAAGAATTGAATTTAGATCAGAAGGCCGAAGGAATCACGCAGCCTTCGAGAAACGCTCACGAAGGTCGGCAGGAATACGCTGCTGGACAATCTGTCCCAGGAAGCCCGGAAGCGGAGTCGCAATCGCAACCAGGACCCAGAGAAGCGTCGAAAGGATAATGCCAGCCACGGCAACCGCCTCCAGCGAGATGGCAACTGCATGAGCCTGACTGACGTGCAGGTACACCTTGCCGATATGCGTAATCGCTTCGAGCCTGTGGATAATAACGGCTGCCAGCATGAAAGCAGCAATAGAAAGCGTACTGACCGAGATCAGCAGCACATCGATCGTGCGGGCGATCCGCTGACGGCGGCGGCAGTAGCCGCACTCCGAGAAGTGCTGCTCATAATCCGTGCGCATTGCCGGCGAGAGGCCCGAGATGTCATAGCGCCAGCCGGAGAGAATATCTCCCACCACCTGATCGGTGCAGGTGGCATAACGCTCACGGCGGCTGATGCTATTTCCTGAAGCTGCTTTTTTCATTGTCCTGTAAGACTTCATTCTACCTTGTTGGATACCCCAAACGAATCAAAAGATTCGCTTAAAAGGACCTGACTCGGTAACTGCCTGGAAATCGCAACAAAATCAGTGCAACAGCTAAATCAATGCTTTACAGGCAGATCGGCTCCATCGGCGCTGCCTGTTCGGCCAGCAGAATCCGATTACCGAGCAGTGTTGGCCTCCCGGCAAGTGCCTGCTCGGCCGCAAGGCGCGCCAACTCCGGAGCGTTGTTCGACTCCGACAGGTGCCCCAGCACGATAAAGCTGGCGGTGCCGTCATAGTCCTGCTCCAGAAACTCCGCCGTCGCCATATTGGAAAGATGGCCGACGCGCGAGAGCACGCGCTGCTTGACCGACCACGGATACGGCCCATCCTTCAGCATCTCCAGGTCGTGATTCGACTCCAGCAGCAGCACATCGATCCGCCGCAGTGCTGCCTTGACGTTCGGCGGCATATAGCCAAGATCGGTAGCCAGCGCCATGCGCACACCCTCGGCGGCAAAGACAAAACCGCAGGGATCGGCTGCATCGTGCGGAATCGTAAACGGTGTGATCTCGATATCGCCTATCGAAAACTGCCGACCGGAGTGGAAGTATTCCACGGAGGGCAGAAAGGCAGGATCGGGCTTCGCGCGTGACTGCTGCTGGCTCTCCGCCTCATCCGGGTCTTCCAGAGTCTCTGTCTCTGAAGCTGCCTCGACAGCTGCCGACATGCTGTCACAGATGCCCGGTTCAGCAGTGTGCGTAGCAACCGCCGCGGTGGCAGCAGCGTTCGCTCGCTCTTCTCTCTCTCGCTGCATCTGGTCGAGCCATTCGGCATACGAAAGCGTCCTCCGTGGCGTCACCATCCGTAGCCATGCACGATGTGTGGACTCCGTAAAGTAGACGGGGATGCCCAGCTTGCGGGCCAGCACGCCTAACCCGGCAACATGGTCCTGATGCTCGTGGGTGATGAGGATGGCATCGAGCGCTGTAGGGTCTTCACCGGCAACCGCCATGCGCTTACATAGCTCACGGCACGAGAGACCAGCATCCACCAGCACACGTGTCCGCGCCGAAGAGATGACCGCACTATTGCCTTTGGAGCCCGAGGCGAGCACTGTCATCCGCATGGGTCTACGATACGCTCTTAGCCTGTGGGTTTTCGGGCAACGTAACTAGCTTGATTCTCCCACCGTGCGCGGCCGATGAACGCTCGCGATCTCCGACAGCAGGATCGAGTGCCCCGTCGTTCCCTTCTGGACGTATCCGCTTTGCGTCGCCTCCACCTCAAGACAGAACAGGTCCGGCGTGTCGCCCTCGTCGAAGACGATGAGGATCTGAGCGAGCATGCGCCGCCCGCTCGTCGTCTCCAGAAGCACGACTTCGTCGATCTGCGTCTTAAGGAACTCCCGTTCGCCCTGAGTCATTTGGCGGTCACAGGGCAGTCACTTGGCAACAGGATGCCGCAGAGGCGCAAGAAAGTTGACCGTAGAACGCAGGACGATCTCATTCCGCTGGTTGTAGGCCAGTGTGCGCGTACGGACGACACCATAATCGGGTCTCGTGTTGGAGTGGCGAACGCCGACGACCTCGATCTCGGTGCGTATCGTATCGCCCGGACGGACCGGCTGCGTCCAGCGCATCTCTTCCACACCGGCGCCAATCATGCCGCCGGCCACGGGGACGGACTGCACACGCAGACGCATCACAATCGCTGCCGTCAGCCAGCCCGACGCAGCGAGTCCCTTGAAGAACGACCCCTCGCCCGCCGCCTCGTCCAGATGGAAAGGCTGCGGATCATACTTCTGGCCGAATTCTTTGATCTCCTCCGCTGTCACCTTCGCACTGCCAACCGAGTTCATCTTCTGGCCTACGTAGAAATCCTCAAAGTAAAGCTCTTTCGCCATGAATTCTCCTGCTGTCGCGGTCTATACGACTATGAGATGCGCCAGACGTTCAAGTGTAGCGGTTGTTGCCCTACCGGTTCTACAGAGTTTCTATTCCGTGCGGTTCTTACGCGATCTCGGCGCTGTCTTGCATACGCTGCGCTTTGCCGTTTGGCTCATTGCGGGTTCGCTTCACCGCAAGCATCGCCTCGTCGGCATGTTCGATTAGCGTTGCTGCTGTGACATAGCTATCCGGACCCGTCGAGTGCACTCCGATACTTGCTCCGACGCTCGGCAGACGTTCGTTCAGATGCTCTCGAAAGCGCGTGCAGAAGATTGTCTCTGCGTTACGCGCATTACAATTCGGCATAAGAATACAGAACTCATCCCCACCCATGCGGAAGCAGATATCGGTAGCGCGTGCGGTGGCGCGGATAACCTCGGCGAAGACCTGTAGCACCTCGTCACCGCGTTTGTGACCGCTCTCGTCGTTAATTTGTTTGAAGTAGTCAATATCGATGTAGACCAGCGAAATCATCTCCAACCGGCGTTGCGCGGCAACAAGCTCACGGGAGAGAATGTCGGGTAGCGACCGGCGATTGAGTAGGCCGGTTAACGGATCGACTCGTGCCAATTCCTCAAACTGGCGCGTACGCTCTTCCAAATTGCGTGCGTATTGTTCCGATTTTCCCTTCGCGATCTCGATTTCCGTGAGCAGGCTGCGAATGTAGGTTTCGACGATCAGAGTCACATCAAAATACAGTAGCTTATCCAGTGCTGAGCAGATCGATTGCGTGGTTTCAGGAACAGAGTTATGTTTGCCGATGAGGTCGAACAACAGCTCTTTTAGCAGTTTCGTCGCCGACAGATACAACTTGGGCTCGACGCCGATGCGTTTGTGGACCAGGCCAACGCGCAGACGATTGTTGACATATTCCAGGTCGTACACACCAGAGAACAGATCAACTATGTACTTATGCTGAGCGCGCTGCAGCCGGGTCAATGTATCTGCATCCCCAATCAACAGGGCAATCTCTGGAATGCCGAGTTGGATCCGATAGAACTCTTCGACTAGTGTGTCGATATTCTCCGCAATGATCGGTGCAAACTTAGTCAAAACCTCAGCGTCATGCGAGGTAAAAAAAAGCAGATCCTTGCGCTGTCTGATCTCCGCATCAGTGATCCGCATCTGCTCCAGAAGCGTTTTGATGGTGGTCAGCATAATAGGATCCCCATCGAACTGACGGTCAGTTTACATGAAGCTTGCGCCGCGATTACCGAAATAACCGGACGGCAAACCCGCTTGTATTCAGTTGTAGGTGTAGAACCCGCGGCCGGATTTGCGCCCCAGCCATCCGGCATCGACCATGCGGACCAGCAGTGGACAGGGACGATACTTCGGGTCTCCAATCCCCTCTTCCAGCACGCGCATGATGTCCAGGCAGACATCCAGTCCGATGAAGTCGGCTAGCGTCAGCGGCCCCATCGGATGCGCCATGCCGAGCTGGAAGACCTTGTCCACCGCTTCCGGGGTAGCGACGCCTTCCATTACGGCAAAGACCGCTTCGTTGATCAACGGCATCAGCACGCGGTTCGAGACAAAGCCCGCAGCGTCATTCACCTCAACTGGAGTCTTGCCGAATGCCACCGCCAACGCCTGCACCGTATCGAAGGTCGCTTGCGATGTCGCAAGGCCACGAATCACCTCAACCAACTGCATCACCGGCACGGGGTTGAAGAAATGCATGCCGATCACCTGCACAGGCCGTTTCGTCTGCGCAGCCAGCTTCGTAATCGAGATGGAGCTGGTGTTCGAGGCCAGAATCACCTCCGGCCGCATAATACGGTCCAGATCGCGGAAAAGGGCTGACTTGATCTCAAACCTCTCCGTCGCGGCCTCAATGGCAAAATCGCAGCCTGCCAGCGACTCGCGGTCGAGCGTAGGCGTAATACGCCCTCGCGCTTCCTCCGCCTGCGTTTTCGTCAGCTTGTCCTTGGCAACCTCGCGAGCCAGATTCTTTTCAATCGTCGCGAGACCGCGATCGAGAAAATCCTGTTGCAGGTCGCACAACATCACGTTGAATCCCGAACGCGCTCCAACATGGGCAATGCCGTTACCCATCGTTCCTGCGCCAAGCACTGCGATCGTCTTGATCGTCGACTTTGCGGTATCTTCCATGCGCAGCCGAGTGTAGCAGCTATCCCCAGTCAGCCGCGACCGGGCTGGCCGCTACTCCGGATGCACCGCGACCAGCATGACCGTGATGTTGTCCTCACCGCCATGCTTATTGGCCATTTCAACCAGGGCCTTGCATGCTGCATGCAGATCGGTCTTCTTCGGGTTCTCTGGAATGCCTGCAAGAACTTCCGCAATACTGGCGTCTTCCAGCTCCCGCGTCAGCCCGTCAGAGGTCAGCAGATACAGATCGCCGGCATGGGGACGATAGCCGTGAATCTCCGGTTCAACCGTGACCTGCGAACCCACAGCGCGCGTAATGAGGTTGCGCATCGGTGACTCCGCCGCCTGTTCCGGCGTGATCTGTCCGGCTCGTACCTGCTCCTCGACCAGGGAGTGATCGCGTGTCAGCAGCTTAAGCTGCCCGCGACGCCGTAGATAACATCGGCTGTCTCCCACATGCACCAGCCACATCGTCGGCGGGTCTGTAGCACGAGCATTCGTATGATTGCGAGGCGTGCGCTTCGTGCCCTCTGGCTCTTCCTTTCCGACAATCGGAGCATGCAGTAGACCGACCAGCGTCGTCCCCATGCCGGAAAGATGCGGCGAATGCCGAGCCTGCCGGTAGATTGCGTCGTTTGCCGCCTGAACCGCCGAATTCAGGCGCGACTGCACACGCGTATGCGGCGTTCCGTTGGGAGCAAGATGCGCAAGAAAAGTCTCGACTGCCAGGTGGCTGGCGATCTCGCCTCCTGCCGCTCCGCCCATGCCATCGCATACAACAAAGGCGCCAGACACAGGCGAAGCCGCGCAGGCGTCCTCGTTGGCCCGACGGACGCGGCCTTTATCTGAGAGCATGGCGTAGATAAGCTTATTGGCTGCCACTTCGAAAAAAATCTATCCGCAGAAAACAATACACGGATAGTCGTCCCCGTCAAACACTGCGTTCGTGTTAGAAGGAAACAAAAAGGAATGGACTGTACCGGAATGAACCAGGACAGCAACCGGATTCTTCTCGCCGACAACCTGAAGCTTTTGCGAACTCTGCCAGACGAATCGGCTGAGCTGATCTACGTCGACCCTCCCTTCAACACAGGCAAGCGGCAGATGCGTCCCCAGATGAAGACCGTACGCGACGAGGCAGGCGACCGTGTCGGCTTCGGTGGGCGGCGTTACCGTACCGAGCTTGTCGCCGGTAAACGGGCAGGAGCAGGTTACAGCGACAGCTTCGACGACTTCACCGGCTTCCTGCGCCCGCGCATGGAAGAAGCCCACCGCATCCTTACCGCGACCGGCTCGCTCTTCTTCCACATCGACTATCGCGAGGTGCACTACTGCAAGGTGATGCTCGACGAGATTTTTGGCCGCGAGTGCTTTCAGAACGAAATCATCTGGGCCTACGACTATGGCGCGCGCGCAAAACGCCGCTGGCCAGCAAAGCACGACAACATCCTCTGGTACACGAAAGACCCGAAGCGCTACACCTTCAATCTCGACGAGTGTGACCGCATCCCCTATATGGCCCCAACTCTGGTCGGCGAGGAGAAGGCCGCCCGCGGCAAAACACCCACCGACGTCTGGTGGCACACCATCGTCTCCCCCACCGGCAAGGAGAAGACCGGCTACGCCACACAGAAACCCCTCGGCATCCTGGAACGCATCGTCAAGGTGCACTCCAATCCCGGCGACACCGTACTGGATTTCTTCGCAGGCAGCGGCACCACGGGTGTAGCCGCCGCCAGGCACAAACGCACCTTCGTGCTTATCGACCAAAACCGCGAAGCCGTGAAGCTTATGAAGAGACGCCTGGAGAAATATCTATAGCTCATCCTGGCTTTGGCAGGCTACGATTGCAGACTGATAATGACCATGAAGACTGCTTTCCTCCTCTTTCTGATCTCTGGATTTGCTGCCGCGCAGAGTGTTCCTTCTCCCCAATCCCACACCTGCACCGTAGATAACGAGTCGATCTCCGACGCGGAGATCGCCGTGATGAAGCACGAATATTTCATCGCGCACCGGGCGTTTCAGGGACTTACCGACAAAGACCCATCCAACCTCGATGCCGCAGCCAAGGCTATCGAGACGCTTGTTGCATGGGGGCATCTGGACGATGCCACGGAAGATGCCAACCGGCTGCTTCATGCGCATCCGCAGAATTCTATAGCTCTCTCCACTCTGGCTGGAGTTCAGTGGATACGCGGAGATGCGACAACCGCAATGACGACCGTCTCACAGGCAATGTCCCTCGACCCCTGCAACTATCGCGCACTGGCTCTGGCCGCGCGAATCGAGCTGGCAGCCGGGCAGGGCGAGGCGGCAGCGAAGCATGCGCGGATGGCGCATCAGCTTTCTCCTCTTCGTGTGCGCGAGATCTGGGCGGAGACTCGTCCGCCGGACGAACAGCCCGCAGCCTATCAGTCGATCGCCTCGGGTATCCCGGACAAAGCGGCCGAGCGCAAGGCGCACTGGGTTGCCAACGCGAAACAGGTACAACTCGTCCTCGCCGATGGATGTACCGTGGTTGCTCCTCATCCACATGCACGCGTTCCTATCCATCTTGAGGTTACGAATCTCAATCCGAATCTGAGCCTGTTTGGTATGCCGGTGGAGCTCGACGTAAAGATCAACGGACATGCGAAGACATTGTCTCTCGGCCTGGGAGATTCCATCTATCTCTCTCGCGCCGCGGCTAAGGACGTTGGTTTGTCCAACTGGACGCCGCTTTACCGCCACGTGCGGTTGGGAGAAGAGAGCTCGGACACAGATCTTGTGCGAGCGTCCAGCGTGAAGATCGGAGATTTGGAGTATCGCAACTGTCCAATCATCATCGACAATGAAGATCACTACGGAGGTGGTGAAATCCCTCTGGCCTTCTTTGGCGATTTTCTAACCACACTTGACCTGTCTGCATTGGAGATGACCCTGGACCCACTTCCGGCAGTTCCAGATCAGATCAAAGCGCACTGGAGCCAGGTGACGATGGATGCGCAGGAGCATGCATCGATCAATGCCGGCCCCTGGCCCAATCAGGTTGCTTTTCGCCCGAAAGAACTAAGCGACTGGATGTCCATCTATGATGAAGGTGGAATGCCACTGATTCCCACGCAAATCGATCCCGTCCACACCCGCCTGTTCCTGCTTGATATCTATATGCCGCACGAACAGGTCTCGACCCAGACTGCAAAGGACGCGATTCCGGTAAAGCAGTACGACGACTCTAACAAGCAGGCTGCCAAACTGCTGGGTGGGGCGGAGTATGCAATGCGGTTCGGTAAAGTCATCCGTCCTATCAACTCGTGGGTCGTGTCGTCGTCCACTTACTTTGGAGGATTCCTGGGCGCCGAAAGCTTGAGCCGAGCCCGCATACGTCTGGACTTGCGCGATAATCTCGCCTTCATCGACACGCCACAGAAGAAATAGAAGCCGCGATTACGACCCCACCGCCTTGAACCCATACGTCTCATAGCGAGACGTCAGCTTGCCATCGGCAACCGTCACCACTGTAAAGCCTTCCGGCGTCCCCATGCGTGAGCCCTTCCACCAGTTGCCGCAGATCGCGCCGCTGGTAATGTACTGGACACCCTTGTACTCCACGTTCTCGTTGATGTGCGTATGCCCCTGCAGCACGCCGAGTACGTTATGCCCCTCGAAGATATCCACCACTTCATTCGCGTTCGCCACGGTAAGACCATGGTGCTTCGCAATCGTGGACGACTCCGGAACATACGACGCGAACGCCGAAACCAGCGGAATATGCACCGAGGCAATGATCGGCGTCTTTGCAGGCAGCGCGGCAAGATCGGCCTTCAACCACGTCAATTGCTCGGCGTCGATGCGCCCTTCGTAAGCATGATCGTCGGTAACACCGATCGAATCCAGCACGACGAAGTGATGCCCCTTATGGTCGAAGCTGTAGTAACGCTTGCCGAAGCGATCCTCAAACAGCTTCTTGCCATACAACGGATCGGTCGCCGGAATCCCGCTCTCCGGATAGATACCCAGCACATCGTGATTGCCGACCGTATGATGTACCTTCAACCCCAGGTCCTGCTCCGTCTTGTCGTACAGATCGAACAGCGAAAGAGCCCTCTGCTTCGGTACACCGAGAGCATCGAATACGTGATCGCCACCCTGAATCGCAAAGTCGGCCTTGAACGTCTTCGCCTTGTGGAAGGCCATGCTCGTGCCCTTGGCCGCATCCAGCTCTGGCTGAATATGGCTGTCCGTCAGAAAGAGAAACGTAAATGGCTCGGCCTTGGCTGGCGCGGCAAACAGCGGTTTCGGCAAAGCGGCTGCAGCTCCGGCCGCTCCCATCAGCGTAAGAAACTCTCTACGGGTCGTCTTCACGCGGTTATTGTAGCCCTTCCCGTGTGACGGTTTGAAGAGACCAGGCCTCTCGAAACCCACGCTGGCATCGTAGAATCAAGCGATGAAGTATCTGGTCGCTCTTCTGGCAGTTGCAGGCATCGTTGTCTCCTCCATGGCGCTGCATGTCCACAACATGGACCCCTCCCAGGCTCCGCCCTGCGCCGTCACAGAAAAGTTCGACTGCGGCGCCGTCAACCACAGCCGCTTCGCCGTCTTTCCTCCGCGCAGCTTCGACGAAGACCCCAAGGGCGGCCATCACATCCCCATTGCCACCCTCGGCATCGTCGGTTACGCCCTGATCGCCATCCTCGCGCTTACCAGCCAATGGTGGCTCACCTTCCAGGCATCGCTCATCGCCTTCATGTTTGCCGCATTTCTTAGCTACATCGAGGCATACATTCTGGAGAAATGGTGCATCTACTGCCTATGGTCTCAAGGAATCGCAGCAGCAATCCTTCTGGTGACCGGCTTCGTTCTGGCGACGCGGACGATCCAGTCGCGCCGGCTGAACGCCGCGGAGAGGTAGGTTTCCTGCGTATGTGGCCCAAGGTTCTCATGCAACTCTTCGAGCTTCTGCCCCACGTCACCCGGCTCGTGCCGCTGGCCGACAAGTACCTCTCCTCCCGCACCGCGAACGAGCGGGCCAACGAGGCTGCGCTGACCGCCATGGCCGAAGGCGTCCAGGCCGATCTCGGCCAGGTCACCAAGGCACACGCCGGGCTCTACAGCAAACTGATCGAACAGGGCAGTCAGATCGCCGAGCTGAACGAGAGCGTACGGCTTGCGCAACAAGCCATCGAAAGGCAGGACAAGCACATCGACCTGCTCAACAACAAACTCGCCTCAGCCAACCTGTGGATCAAGATCAGCGCAAGCCTTACCGCAGTTCTCCTCATACTGGTAATCGTTCTGCTGACGCGTGGCCACTAGGCTGTCCTTGCCTCACAAGGCGTAAAATACCTCTATGGGAATCAGCCGCGAACAGGCGCTCGACTGCTTCAACAGTGACGATCTAATCGGAATCGGCATGGAAGCCGATGCGGTTCGCCGCCGCATGCATCCTGAGGGTGTGGTCACCTACATCATCGACCGCAACATCAACTACACCAACTTCTGCACAGAGTACTGCACCTTCTGCGCCTTCTACCGGCCACTGAAGGGCAAGCTCTCCAGCGAAGGCTACATCCTCGACTTCGAGACCATCTACGACAAGATCCGCGAGACCGAGGAAATGGGCGGCACCGGTGTGCTGATGCAGGGCGGCCTGCATCCCGACCTCAAGATCGACTGGTTCGAGCGCCTCTTCCGCGGCATCCGCGAGCGCTTCCCCAACATCTGGCTGCATTGCCTCTCGGCCAGCGAGATTCTCGCCATCGCCGAGTACTCCGAGCTCTCCCTCCGCGACACCATCATGCGTCTCCGCGACGCCGGTCTGCAGTCCATCCCCGGCGGCGGTGCCGAGATTCTCGACGACGATGTTCGCCATCGCATCGCGCGCCTCAAGTGCAAGACCGAAGACTGGGTCAGCGTCCACCGCACCGCCCACGAGCTCGGCATGCGTACCACCGCGACAATGATGTTCGGCGTCGGCGAAACCTTTGAGCAGCGCATGAACCACTTCGATGTCGTCCGCCGCCTGCAGGAGGAGACCGGAGGCTTCACCGCCTTCATCCCCTGGAGCTTCCAGCCGCACAACACCGCTCTCGGCGGCCGCGGATGGGACGAGGCCACCTCCGTCGAATACCTCAAAACGCTCGCCATCAGCCGCATGTATCTCGACAACATCGAAAACGTACAGGCCAGCTGGGTCACCCAGGGACTCAAGGTACTGCAGATGGGTCTGCGCTTCGGTGGCAACGATGTCGGCTCCGTCATGCTCGAAGAAAACGTCGTCAAGGCGGCCGGAACCTCCAACTGCACCACGGAAGAGGAGCTGCGCCGCATCATTCGCGATGCTGGCTTCAAACCCGTGCAGCGAGACACCTTGTACCGGACGATGTTCCTGAATTAGGTAGAATCGGTTCGATACAAAGTACATCGGAGCCAGCACTGCTAAGTTATCTTCCATCTTTGACCACGCGCCTGACCTCTGTCCTCGGGCTGCTTCTGGCGCCGCACGGCCTCAGCCACTACTGGAAGACTCACTACCTGGACAAGACCTTCAAGGGACTCTATCGCTGGAATGCCTTCGACACCTCGCTGTTGATTCCCTACTTCATCGTGATGGTGATCCTCGCCTTCTACGGCATTCATCGTTACCAGCTGGTCTGGCTCTACTACCGCAATAAAAAGAACGCCGCGAAATGGAGCGAACCGCCGGCACGCTTCCCCGAAGGCCAGCTCCCCTTCGTCACCATTCAGCTTCCCATATTCAACGAGCAGTTCGTCATCGACCGCCTCATCGACGCCTGCTGTCGCCTCAACTATCCTCGCGACCGTTTCGAAATCCAGGTGCTCGACGACTCCACCGACGAGACTACCGTCGTCGCGCAGCAGATCGTCGAGCGTTACGCCCGCGGCTTCGCCGGCATGGACCCGCAGCCCATCACCTATATTCACCGCGAGAACCGTTACGGCTTCAAAGCCGGTGCGCTCGATGCCGGGCTCAAGGTCGCCAAAGGCGAATTCGTCGCCATCTTCGACGCCGACTTCGTCCCACCGCGTGAGTGGGTCATGCAGGTCATCCATCACTTCGCCGAAACCAACATCGGCATGGTGCAGACGCGCTGGACGCACCTCAACCGTGACTACAGCCTGCTCACGCAGGTCGAGGCCATCATGCTCGACGGCCACTTCGTGCTGGAGAGCGGAGGCCGCTCGCGCGCCGGTGTCTTCTTCAACTTCAACGGCACCGCCGGCATGTGGCGCCGCGAGACCATCGGCTCCGCAGGCGGCTGGCAGCACGACACCCTCACCGAGGACACCGACCTCAGCTACCGCGCGCAGATGGTCGGCTGGCAGTTCAAATACCTGCAGGACGTCGAGTGCCCCGCCGAGCTGCCCATCGAGATGACCGCCTTCAAAACCCAGCAGGCACGCTGGGCCAAGGGCCTCATCCAGACCGGCAAGAAGATCCTTCCGCGCGTGATGAAGAGCGACCAGCCCTGGCATACCAAGCTCGAGGCCTGGTACCACCTCACTGCCAACATCAGTTATCCGCTGATGATCGTCCTTAGCGTGCTGCTGATGCCCGCCATGATCATCCGCAGCTGGCAGGGCCTGCTGCAGATGCTGCTGATCGACCTGCCACTCTTCATGGCCAGCACCATGTCGATCTCCAGCTTCTATCTCGTCAGCCAGAAAGAGCTCTTCCCGAAAAGCTGGCTCAAGACCTTTATCTATCTGCCGTTCCTCATGGCCCTCGGCGTCGGCCTCACCATCACCAACGCCAAGGCCGTGCTCGAAGCTCTCTTCGGCGTCCAGTCCGCCTTCGCACGCACCCCGAAGTACCGCGTCAATAAAAAGGGCGAAAAGAGTCAGGCCAAGAAGTACCGCAAGCGCCTCGGCATCATCCCATGGATCGAGCTCGCCATCGGCACCTACTTCGCCTTCACCGTCTGGTACGCCATCTCGACGGAGAACTACTTCACCGTCCCGTTCCTCGTGCTCTTCGTCTTCGGCTACTGGTATACCGGCCTGCTCAGTCTGCTGCAGGGACGCTTTGAGCGCTTCGGCACCGCCGGGCAGGAGTTCCACGAGAAGCCCTTCCCCATGGGGATCTAGTTCGTAAGGAGCATTCGCTCATGAAGCTTCGTCTACACGCCATTGCAACTCTGCTGGTAATCGCCTGCACCGCATTGCACGCCCTCGACTCCGTCCCCAAATCCGAGTACCGCCAGCGCCGCGTAGCCCTCGCTACAAAGCTCCACGGCGGCGCAGCCCTCCTCTTTGCTGCTGAAGAACCCGTACTCGACCTCATGCCCTACCGGCAGGACGAGGACTTCTACTATCTCAGCGGATGGAACGAGCCCGGCGCCGCCATGCTCGTCCTCCCTGCCGTCGAGGCCATCGCCGAAACTCCGGGCACCGCACTCGGCGGACGCCCAGCCCAGCCCTATCGCGAGATCCTCTTCCTCCCCACGCGCAACCTGCGCCTCGAAAAATACACCGGCCCCAAGATGGACGCAGCCACGCCCAACGTCGCCGCTACGACCGGCTTCGACGAAGTGCTGCCCATGACCGAGCTGCCCATCGTCCTCAACAAGCTCGTCGCCGCCGACCGCGCGCGCCTGCGCAACATCTGGTCCGAGAAAGGTTCGACGCAGGCCCAATCCGCACTCGGGTTCCTCGCCGCCACACTCGGCCTCGGCTCACTCGAGCCAGCCGGAGACGTAGCCCAACTTATCGTCCCGCTACGCGCCATCAAATCGCCCGCCGAGATCGAGCTGCTGCGCAAAGCCTCCGATGCATCCATCGCCGCACAGCGCGCGGGCATGCGTGCCATCAAGCCCGGCGTACGCGAACGCACCGTCGCCGGTATCGAGATCGCCAAGATGATGCAGGAGGGTTGCGAGCGCCCCAGCTACGCACCCATCGTCGGCTCCGGCCCCAACTCCACCACGCTGCACTACAGCGACAATGCGCGCACCATGCAGTCCGGCGACGTCGTCGTCATCGACGAGGCAGGCGAATACAGCATGTACGCCTCCGACATCACCCGCACCATGCCCGTCAACGGCCACTTCACCGCACGCCAGCGCGAAATCTACAACATCGTCCTCGGCGCACAGCGCGCCGCCGCCGAAGCCTTCGTAGCGGGCAAATCCAAGATCAACGATCCGCAGCACAAAGACCCCGACTCGCTCGACCAGGTCGCCTTCGCCTACGTCAACGCCCACGGCAAAGACCTCCACGGCCAGCCGCTGGGCCAGTATATGGTTCACGGCCTCGGGCATCTCGTCGGCATCAACGTCCACGATCCATGGGACTACACCAAGCCACTCACCAGGGGCATGGTCTTCACCATCGAACCGGGAATCTACATTCCCGAAGAGAACATCGGCATCCGCATCGAGGATGTCTTCTATGTCGACCCCGATGGCAAGTTAATCGATCTCGTCGCGCAGCTTCCCCATGAAGCCTCGGAGATCGAGGCAGTAATGCATCCGTGATTACTATTGACTCGATTGCGCAACGATAGGTGTTCGCTATTCTAGCGACACCTGCTCGCCTCCAGAGATGCACCGGCAGCTCGACCACCCTATGCTCTCTGTCTCACTGCTCGTTGTTGCGCTTGTTTTCGGGTATGTTGCCGTCATCGCACTGATGCTGGCCTCGACCTTCGCCATCGTAGGACTGCACCCTGCTCTTGCGGTCGAGAACTATCGTCTCCGCAGTCCCTATAAGCTGTTCCAGGATCTGCTCTGGCTGCTCTTCTCCTGCATTGGCGGATATCTAGTGGCATGGGTGGCAACCGGAGCAAACCCACTTCTCGCCGCAGCTCTGCTTGCAGTCATCCTCATCCGCACCCTCTGGCTCAATCATGGCGAAGCAGAACAGAACGGCCTGATTCATGTCCTCGTATCAAGTTCCTGTATCGTCGTCGGAGCCGTAGCAGGATACGCAATCGAGATGCGCCAGCATTAAAAGCACAAGGCCCGGCACATGGCCGGGCCCTGCTCAACGTACATACCAACTACCAGCGTATGCCGAACGTCACCGGGAAGTAGCCCGTCCGGTGATTATTCTCCGGATACAGGCCATTCACAGAGTTCGTGCTCGGCTGGTTGTCCACCCACACATAGCGCGCCTCTGCATACACGTTCTCCGATGCCCAGCGCGACAAGCGATACGTGAAACCGATACCGGCGTTAAGACCGCCAGCGTTATTCGAGTAGTGATCGAAGACCTGGTTCTGCGTAAAGGTGTAGCAGAAGCCAAAGAAGTCGCAGTAGGTGCCCTGCTGCGGCAACGTCCAGTTCGTTACCTTACGGTAGAAACCGCCGCCACCAATCACGTAAGCTCCAGCCGACTCACCCTGATAAAAGTTGTACTTCGGATTCAGCGTAAGCGACCAGACGTGCGTGCTTCCATCAAGCCCTGAGAAGTCGATCGGGTTGCCGTTCTGGTCGACCAGTCCCAGCGAGTTGTAACGATTGAACTGACGGTTGATGTTGCCACTCGTCAGATTGAACTTGTCGTAGTCGTACTCCAGCTGCACACTCAGCTTCTTATCGATGTTGTATCCACCAGCTACCTGGAATCTCCAGTTCACGGCAAGATCTTTTCCCGTCGACCCGGCGGGAGCATCGAAACCGCCGCCGACCGCAAAAGTGTACTTCTTCGATCCATCCGGATTGTGCCAGCGGTCGCTGTAATTCGTGCGGCCATAGCGACGTCTCGGAGGTGGCTGCATCTCCCCATTCCCCAGCCCCAGATCATCCGCCTTCGCCATCTCGTCTGCGCCTACGCTCGAGCTGTAGTTGAGATCGGTCGGCGTCGTAACTGAAACCGGAGCCATCAGGCTGGCCTTCAGATCAAGCGCCTTAACCGGCTGTGTGGCTGACGTGGACTGTGCATGCAGGCAGAGCGTTCCGGCAGTGCTAACCAGTGTGACAGCCGCTGTACGAAGAACCAGCGTTGACAAGCTTTGAATTTTCCAGTGCATCCTCTTGACTCCCATAAGCTTTTGCTGCAATCCCTACAACTGTTAGATGTCAATAACCCTAAATTAATCTGCTTGTTGTGTAGGACGCTCGAAATTCGTTTTAGGATGACAGCTTCGTCATCGTTTTTGTGACGGATAAACACGACAGGCACCCTGCAATCAGCAGGATGCCTGCCCGTGTGACTTACTGCTAACGGCCATTAGTGAATGTCGAACTGCTCCGGGTGCAGGCTCGGATCGGACTTGACCAGGATCGTCTTGCCCACAATCTCCTCCATCTCCTGCAACCACTTCGTCGACGACTTCAACTGCTTCACCACATCCGGATGCACGCGCAGCATCACATCGCCGCGATCCAGATGCTTGGCCATCTTGCGCATCTCGATATAGATGTCGTTGCACACCGTCACCGGCGACTTCACCATGCCGGTTCCCGTGCACACGCTGCACTGCGTCGAAAGCGTACGCTCCAGCGACTGCTTCACGCGCTTACGCGTAATCGCCACCAGGCCAAAATCGTTGAACTGAAGAATCTTCGATGGAGCGCGATCGCTCTTCAGTTCCTCCTCCAGCGCAGCCATCACGCGATTGCGGTTCTTGCGCTCATCCATATCGATAAAGTCGATGATGATGATGCCGCCCAGGTCGCGCAGACGAATCTGCCGCACAATCTCTGGAATCGCATCGAGGTTCGTCTTCACAATCGTGTCTTCCAGGCGAGCCGTCTTGCCCACATACTTGCCCGTGTTGATGTCGATTGCAACCAGCGCCTCCGTCTGGTTGATCACAATCGATCCACCGGACTTCAGCCACACCTTCGAGCGCAGCGCCTTGTTGATCTCCTCGGTGATGCCGAACTGCTCAAACAGCGGCACCTCCTTCGAGTACAACTTCACGCGACGAATCAGCGAAGGCTGGAAGCGTTGCAGGAAGCGCAGAATCCGCTCATAGTCCGACTCGCTATCGACCCAGATCGCCGAGAAGTTATCCGTCACCTGGTCGCGCAGAATCCTCTCCACAAGATTCAGATCGTGATAGATCAGCGCAGGCGACTTCGACGACTCCGAACGCTGCTTGATATCCGCCCACAGGTTCAGCAGGAAGCGCAGATCGCTGCGCAGCTCCTCTTCCGTAGCTCCAGCCGCTGCCGTGCGTACGATGAAGCCGCCCGCGGCCTCACCCTTCTCGCTCAGCAGAATCTCCTTCAGCCTGCGGCGCTCGCCGTCCGACTCAATCTTGCGCGAGACACCCGTATGATTCACCGTTGGCATAAACACCAGGAAGCGTCCCGGCAGCGCGATGTGCGACGTAATGCGCGCACCCTTCTTCGCAATCGGCTCCTTGGCAATCTGCACAAGGATCTCCTGGCCCGGCTTCAGCAGTTCACTGATCGCCGGCAGATTCGTCGCCTGCATCGAGCTGCGGCTGTGATGATGTCCGCGCCCTCCCCCACTGCGCTCGCGATCTCCGCCACCCGAGTGGCGGCCACGGTCACGCCCACGACGTCCATCGCGACGCCCACGTCGGCGCTCCGAATCACGGCTCCGGTCCTGCGCGGGAGCACCTTCCACTTCCGCCGCCTGCTCGCCATCCTCGGCATACTCCGCCTCGTCTGCCTCTTCCGACTCCGTCTCCGTATCGAGCGCGTCTTCAGCAAACGCTTCGTGGGCACCATCATCGACAGCGTCCTCTTCCTCGAAGTCATCCTCTTCGTCTTCCTCAACACCCGCGCGCGTAATCTCGTCAATCGACATCTCGCGCAGCATCGTGCCCAGGTCGGCAGCGCCTTCCAGCGTCTCTTCTTCGTCCAGATCGTCCAGCTCCTCGACCGACGAAGCGTGCAGCATCGTCGTGTCGTAGTCTTCGTCGTCGATCGCTTCCTCTTCGACATGGCCCGGCTCAAACGCTTCCCGCTCAGCCTCGGCCTCGACCGGCTCAACCACAGGAGCAAACGACTCCATCGTGCCGTTCGCATGAATCTCCGTCACATCCTGCGCAGGCGCAGCAGCCTCAACCACCGGCTCCGCGTGATGCAACTCTTCAACCTGCGCCGCAGGAACCTCAAGCTGTTCGATCTCCGCGTGCGGAAGCTCCGTATGCTCGGCGACGATCTCCTCAACCTCCGTCATCGGCTCTTCTTCCACCGGAGCGCTCTGACGAAACTCGCTCGGCGCAACAGGGTCCACGCGATACGAAACCGACGCTTCCGTCGGCTCATACTCCACATGCTCCGCAACCGTCGCCTCCGCAGCCGCAACCTCGTTGTGCACCGGAGCCTCTTCCGCAGCAACCACCTCGGCCGGAGCAACCGGCTCCGCAGCAACAGGAGCAACAGGAGCAGCCGCCGGACGATTCCGATGACGCGACAGCGACTCACCCGGAAGCACCGAGCCTCCGTCCCATCCCTCAGGAATCACATAGCCCGGAGCCGTCGTCACAGCAACCACAGCAGGAGCCGCCTTCGCAGCCTCAGCAGCCTGCGGCTCTTCTCCCGCCGGACGATACTTCGACAGCGATTCACCCGGAAGAATGATCGGCACAGGAGCCGCTCCATCCTGCTGCGTCTCTTCCGCGGCTACATAGCCGTCTTCCAATCCATAGTGCGACGTGCGCGGAGCAAATCCACGCGGCACGCGACGGCCATTGCGATCGCGCCCTCCACGCCCCCTGTCATCCCGGCCTCGCCCATCGCGGCGCTGATCGTTGCGAGACTCGTTCCGCCCACCACGATCGCCGCGGTTGAAGCTCTCCTGCGGCACATCATTCTCGCTCGCAGCAGCCTCTACATGGAGCTCCTGCTCCGCCGCTCCATCCACCTCAAGCGACGACTCATACGCATCGCCGCTGACAGCCTCGGCCTCCTGCGGCTCTCCCGCCGTAGCCTGCTGACGGGCATCATCCCTCTGTCCGCGACCGCGGCGACGGCCACGACGGCCACGCCAGCGACGGCTTCCATCCGCTCCCGGAGCACCCTCACCCACCTCGGCGCTCTCCTCCCGCGGCTCAGCCGAATAACTCTCCTCGGCACCCGCTTCGGCACCTTCATAGCTATCCTGCGTCTCCTGCGGCTCGCTTTCGCTCTGACGGCCACGATCACGGCGTCCACGCCCATTGCGATCGCGGTTGCGCTCACCCTGCGGTGCGCCTTCAATCGTTTGCGGCTGACGGTTATTGCGGCGCTGTCCACCCTCGCCCTCGAAGTCAGCCGAATCTCCGGCCTCCTCCATAAAGTCCGTAATGTAAAGAAACGCGTCGCGCTCCAGGCCAATGTCGACAAACGCCGACTGCATTCCCGGAAGCACACGCGTCACACGGCCGTTATAGATGGATCCCGCGAGCGTATATTCGTTCTCCCGCTCGTAGTAAACCTCTGTCAGTGCGTCGTTTTCGACAATGGCAAGCCGCGTCTCGTGCGGCGTGCTTGATATATAAATTTCCTTCGGCATCTTGCTCTACTCTTTCTGCCCGCCTTTACGGGCGGCAGACCGAGGCCGAGGGGATCGCGTGTCCAGACCTTTTCGTTTAGGTCTGGCTCACCGCCGAACGGACAGGATGGGAGAGACGGAGAGACTCGAATCGACGGGCGTCAGATGACCGTCCAGCGGATGGGTAAACATGTTCTGCCGTCCGGGATCGCCTGTGCGAACCGGGTGGACGGTTGAGATCGGATACGCCAAAGGAACCTTCGAGCAACTGCCAGCATGCGGAATCGGTGACCGTAACTGCCTCAATATTCATAGTTTGAGGTGCGGCCGTTTGCCATCCGGATGCGTTCATCTTCTCTGAATCCTGTCCGGCCAACGGATGGAACCTCTCGCCTGGCCGGCCTTTTCTTCAACAAATCTTGTTAGCCGCTCTCCGGGGAATATTCGCCTGGGAGAAGCGGGACTTCACGCTGACGTGGGCATCTACAGCCGCGTGCCAGGGTGCTGCATCTAGTATTGCACTAAAGCCGCAACACCCGCCACTCGAAAGAACCTCTTCAGCAAAGTCGCCCCGCCACAGCACATCCTCCCACCTCAGGAAAAGATCATTCCAAGCCATCTCTGTCCCACAATCTGACGCAGTCGAACCCTCCCCATCCCCAACCTCCACCCCAAAGCCCACCCCGTCAAGAAACACGGGCTTCAGAGCCTGCCCTGAGCAAAGTCAAAGGGTATCGAATCCAGCCACCACGAACCGCCTCCTTAAACATTCGGCTTGAGGGCCTATCTCGAGCCAAGTCGAAGGCTCGCTCCGCATTTTTTTCGCAGAACCATCCCCGCCACCAAAGCGGAGCCATCTCCCAGCCACCAAAACAGGTACCCCACTCATCATGGCGCAGCTTCATCGCGACATGGGCGGGGCCATTCGCGCAGCAGCACGAACCGCTTCTAGGTACGCCAAGCCTTCAGGCTTGGCCCTCTAAGTCCAGCCGCCGCGAAGCGGCCACCGCTCTGCCGAAGGCAGGAGTGAAGCCGAAAGGCGAAACGACCTCCAGCCAGCTGGAGCGAAAACCTTGTCAAGCCCCCCAAAATCACAACTCCCTCATTCCAAAGCAAATAAACCCACAAAAATCTGCCGATGAGTTTCCCTCACTTCGCTACACTTAAATCAGCAAACAAAAAGCCCCAATTCCAAAAGGACTGGGGCTAACTCTTTATAAATCAATATTTTGATAACTAACCCACATCAAATGAATATTTTAGCCTGTGCAAATCGCACAACAAAAACAAAATAAAGCTTTTACGAAAAACACAGGGGGGAGGGGGGCCAATCAGTTCACAAACCGGCTCATGCGGACATTCATCACGATCCCCAGAGCCAAAAAGGTGAACAGAATGGATGATCCTCCATAGCTCATCAGCGGCAGCGGAATGCCCGTAACGGGCATCAGCCCAAGGACCATGCCGATATTGACCGCAATCTGAAAGACGATCACCGCAACGATGCCCATGATGATGTAAGCGCCTGGAAGATCCGCCGCCGTCTGCGCATTCTGAATCAGCCGCATCAGGATCAGAAAGTAGATCAACAACACGCCAAGCGCACCGACAAAGCCGTGCTCTTCGCAGAAGGCCGCAAAGATAAAGTCCGTATACGGAATCGGCAGAAAGTCGCCTTGCGTCTGCGTCCCTTTGTTCGCTCCCTTGCCCCAGATTCCGCCCGACCCAACCGCAATCAGCGACTGCCGAATCTGGTAGCCCTTGCCCTTGGGATCGGCATCCGGATCGATAAAGGCTGTCAGACGTGCCTTCTGGTACGGCTTCAGCAGCTTGCCGCTCTTCCACGCAATCCCGCCAAGAACCGCGGCGATCAAAACGAGAATAACCGCCTGCTTGAAGCGAATGCCGCCAAGGAAGAGACCGCATAGCAGCACTGGAAAATACGTCAGCGACGTTCCCATATCCGGCTGCATCAGCACCAGCATCATGGGAATGCACACCAGCGCAAAGGCCTTGCCGATATCGCGCCAGCTCAGCTCGCGATTGCCCAGGTTCCAGAAGTATCGAGCCACAGCCACAATCAGCACCAGCTTGACCCACTCCGAAGGTTGAAAGTGGACGCCGCCGCCCAGATTGATCCACCGGCGCGCACCTAGCACCTTTTGCCCCACCAGCTTGACCGCAATCAGCGACAGAATGCTGATGCCATACGCCCACGGCACAATGTCGAGCAGCCGGTGATAGTCGATCGCCGACATTACGAACATCAGGAAGAGGCCAACCGCAAGAAAGCCGATCTGCTTGTGATCGAAGCCATGAAACTTGGTATGCAGCGTCGCGGACTTGATCTCAAGCACACTGATCACGCTGAGCAGCAGGACAAAGCCAAGCAACACCCAGTCGAAGTCGCGGTAAGAGGAGAGGCGGAGCATCGTGCTAGTTCGTAGCCTCCGTAGGTTTCGGCACCGCAGGCGCCGGAGCTGCCTGCGCGGTCGGCTGATTCGGCGTCAAAGGTGCAGCCGGAGCTGGCGCAGGCGTCGTAGCAATCCTAACGTTGTTCTCGCGCTTGCGCTGCTTCTCGACAAAGGCGTTGATGATTCCCGAAGCCAGCCTTGCCGAGTTGTTGCCCCAGTAACCGTGCTCCCAAAGAACAGCCACAACAATATCGGGATTGCGCCGCGGCGTCATGCCGACAAACCACGCGTTTGGAATCGTGTTCTTATTCTTGCTGCTTCTATCGCGCCCGCTGACAACGTCTGCGGTTCCGGTCTTTCCGGCAAAATCAATGCCCTCCAGGCGAGCAGCATAGGCAGTTCCGATGGGCGACGAGGTTACAGAATACATAGCATCCGTAATCGTCTCCCAGTTCTCAGGCGATAGAGGAATCGTCTTTTCTCCCGACCCTGGAAACGTCTCATGCACTGCCTCTTCCATATCAGGCGGAACTTCGTCAGGAAACACGAGATGCGGACGGTGAAGCACGCCTCCCGAAGCAATCCCCGAGAGCGCACGTGCAAGCTGAATTGGAGTCGCCGTAACGGCTCCCTGACCGATGCCGACAGAAATTGTCTCGCCTGCGTACCACTTCTCATGGAAGTTCTTCATCTTCCACTGCGTCGAAGGAACAGTCCCTGAAGCTTCATCGGGAAGGTCAACGCCCGTCTTCTGCCCCAGGCCAACAGACGTTGCATAGCGCGCAATCGTATCAATCCCAAGCCGATCCGCCAGCGTGTAGTAGAACGTGTCGCATGAATACGGAATAGCGGTATCGATACTCACCATCCCATGATTGCGGTCGCACGAGAAATAGTGCCCGTAGAAGGTTGCGCCATGATTGCAGGGCACATGCATCGTCTGTGCCTTACCCTCTTCAAGGCCCGCATACGACATGATGATCTTGAAGGTCGACCCCGGAGCCAGCTGCGCCTGAATCGCTTTATTCAACAGCGGGTGATCGGGATTGGTCAGAATCTCGTTCCAATAACTCTTTGTCAGGCGGACAGCGAACTGATTCGGGTCAAAGGTCGGCCGCGACACCAGTGCAAGAATCTCGCCGGTGTGAGGGTCCATGGCGATGACAGCACCGTTCTTGCCCTCCATCGCTTTCTCGGCTGCCATTTGAATATCAAGGTCGATGGTGAGCTTCAGGTCTTTGCCCGGCTGGGCCAGCGTTTGGCCCAGATGGCCGATCTCCTTGCCGTGCGAGTTCACGATCACATCACGGCTGCCATCCACACCGCGCAGCAAAGAATCATATGTTGCTTCCACACCTGACTTTCCGACCACATCGCCGGGTTGATAGAAAGCATACTTCTCTTTGTTCAAATCATCTTCTGAGATTTCACCGACGTAGCCGATCAGGTGCGCCGCGAAGCCATCGCGAGGATAAAGCCGTCGCTGCTCTTCCAGCGTTTCCAGTTCGGGCAGTTCGTTACGGTGCGCCTCGATAAAGGCCTGCTCGTCGGGAGTGATGTCCTGTTTCAACGGGATTGGCTGGTATTTGGGTGCTGCCTGATAGCGGCGCAGCACAGCATGAATCTGATCTGGCGTAATGTGCAGGCCAACAGAGATCAGCGGAATATCGGCTTCAAGGTCCTTCACCTGTTCGCGCAGAATGAAGCAGGAGACCGAAGGATAGTTGTCGACCAGCAGACGGCCTTCACGATCGAAGAGACGTCCTCGCGGGGCAAGCACGGGAACCTTGCGGATGCGATTGGCCTCGGCCAGAGCACGGAAGTTATCGGCGCTGACAACCTCCAGTCTCCAGAGGCCGGCGCCAAGAATCACGAGGATCGCCGCAATCAGATATTGCACAGCGGTCAGCTTGGCGACAGGCAGCTTCTCGGCCTTCTTGAGTATCAGCTCGGATTGGGGAGTCAGTTCCATCGTGTCTCGGGTTGCAGATGCGTGTAACGGTTAGACGTGCTCAGAGTCCTTTCACTCCGGCCGTTTGGTCAGGTCGAGCAGAAAAAAGATCGGTATAGCAACAACAGTATTAGCAAGTGCCCGAATGAGCTCATGCACCCATTGCACGTGAACTTCGGCCTGTCCGAGCAGGCGGCGATTGATGAGGAACAGAAGGATGCTGTTCAGGATGGAGAAGCCGAAATTCATGACGACGCGCGTCACCAGGCTATCGACATCGACCTGCACGCCAATGCTGGCCGCAATGTAGCCAATGACCGACTTTGCCATGCCGTTGACGCCAATGGGACGTCCGGTCAGCGCATCCTGCGCCAAGCCAATGGCAGCGCCGGTAAGAGTACCTGCTGCCGGGCTGCGGCGGGAGACGGCAAAGAAGATCGCGACGATCAGAGGCAGGTCGAGGATGTCCAGCCGCCAGTAAAGCTTCGAGAGCAGTACCTGCAGGACGATAGCGGCCACGGGCACAAGCAGGGTGACAGCTGGCGGAAAGCTATGCTGCTCGAGCTCCTGACGCGATGTGTAGCTAAGGCTTGGCATAGTTAGTTATTCGGGCTGACGGACTCCGGTTCAGGCTGGTCGCTCGAATTCGTAGAGCTTGTCTTTGGACGTGGCGCAGGCGCATTAACAGGACCGGATGGATGCCCGGCTCCTGGTGTAAGCGTCGAAGCCGGTGGAGTTGTTCCGGGGCTGTACTTGTCAGGGTGTAATGCAGGCAGCGGCTTGGGGATGGTTCCAGCAGGGTTTGCCGAAGTGGATTTGGCGACATTGGCTCCCGCAGCATTGGGATCAGCTGACGTTTCCCCGTCGTGGAGGCTGGGGAGGCGTTCAGCAACAACCTGCGAAGCGGATTGGGCCGCAGCCTCGGCTGCAGCTTCGTCAGCGGCGGCTTTGGCCGCAGCTTTTTCGGCTGCCAACTGCTGCGCGGTGGCTACTCCTTGAGCCAGATCCTTTTGTGCAGCGCCAGGCAATGTGGACTGCATGCCGGTGATGATCAGAACCTCCTCAAGCTGAAAGAGATTGGTCGCGGGCTTGAGCTGGATGATGGTATAGGGTTGATGGTCGGGGTCGGGCGCAATCGATTCGATCGTACCAACAGGCAGACCACGGGGATAGATCTGATCGCCGCCTGAGGTAAGGACCTGCTCGCCCGGCTTGATGCGCGAGTCCGGCGTGAGATTGTTGATGATGATATGCCCGGTTGACGTGCCGCGCAGAATGGCGCGGATGCGGGTGGTCGCCAGCAGAACTCCAGCGCCCGAGCTTTGATCGTTGATGACGAGGACCTGTGCGGTATGTCCCTGCACCTCACGTATTTTGCCGACGATGCCGTCAGGAGTAATCACCGCCTGATCGATCCTGATGCCGTCACTTGAGCCTTTGTCGATATTGAGCACGCGCGACTGGTCGGTTCCGCTGGTTCCGATAACCTGCGCAGGGACAGTCGAGGCGATATAGCTCTGCTGAAACTTGAGAAGCTCCTGGAGGCGATGGCCTTGCACTGCATCCTCGGCCAGCTGTGCCTGTTCAAGCCGTAGACGGGCGACCTCGTTCTGCAGGTCGCGGTTCTGCTGGCGCGTGTTTCTGAGATCGATATAGTCGGACCAGCCATAGCGAACGACGTGGCCGAAGCCGTGAAAAAAACGCTCAAAGGGTGTGACGACACCAATCACCCAGGACCGCAGCAATGTGACCTTAGGACCATCAGGTGCGCCCCCTTCGACCGGGCGGCGCACCTGGACAGCCAGACCGATGGTCTGCGCCAGCAGGACCGTGACCAGCACCAGAACGTTCTTAAACCGGATGAAGAAGGATTCCATGCGCTTCTCCATCTATTATCCCGCGATTGCGGTTATCGCGCAGATTGGCTCGCTTGGTGCATTTTGATGAATGCCTGGTGCATTGGATGAAATCTGGCTCGATCCGCCCTTCCCACCTACTTGTCGGTAAACAGCAATGGCGTGAAGTGGATGAGGTTGTCGCGCCATACCGACCAGGTATGTCGGCCCGGGGTTTCGATCTGCGTAACTGGCATCTTCTTCCCCTTGAGCCAGGTGATGAACTCGCGGTTGGGTGTAATCAAATGATCGTCGACGCCGCAGGCGATCCACAGCAGACGCAGATTGGCCATTTTGGGATCGAGCGAGGGAAACTGCGCGGCTGCATCGAGAGAATGCACGGCTGAACTGAAGCCTCCAACATAAGCAAACATATCGGGATGCGTCAGGCCGATTGTCAGTGATTCAAGTCCGCCCATCGAAAGGCCAACAATGGCACGCCCTTCGCGCTTCCGCGAGACGTTGTAGGCCGATTCCACCTGCGGCAGAACTTCGGAGAGGAGTGCCTTTTGGTAGAGGGAGACATTATGGTCGATCTTTTCCGACTGGTTCCAGACATCGTGATCGCGGACGAAAGACATATCGCCATAGCCAAGTGGCATAACGACGACCATCGGCTTGATCTTGCCCTGCGCCAGCAGATTGTCGAGGATCAGATTCGCCTGTCCGACAGCAGTCCAGCCGGACGCATCGTCGCTCCAGCCATGCAGCAGAAACAGGACGGGATAGGGCTTCTTTGCCTTCGGATCATAGTTGGGCGGCGTATAGACGTAATAATCGCTCTGGTTGTTTGCAAGCCCAAGAACAACATTGGTGGTGTAGGTGTGATGATGCACGACGCCATGAGGGACGTTGGTCGCGTCCCATGGCTGAGGCGCGTCACCCGGAACCTCGATGAGATTCGAAATACCGACGAGGTTCGGCGCAAAACGAGGATTTGCCGCATCGAGCCGGCTGCCGCCGTCGACGCTGAAGTGATAGGCATAGATCTCCGGCGCCATCGGCTCGGTAGTGACCGACCAGACGTCGGTGCCATTTTTCTCCATCGGGAGCGGCTTGCCCATTACATCGACCGAGACGCTTACCTGAGAGGCAAGAGCATCACGGTAGCGAAAGGTGATCGTGCGGTCTGGATTGACCTCGACAGAACGAACTGGAGGCGGCGGCGGAGCAGGCTGCTGGCGTGCGGGTTCTTGCGCGAAGACCGTCGTTGCGCAGAACAGGGAGATCGCTACAGGGAGATATATTTGGGCAATCTTCATACGCGAGAAAGTGTAGCCCAGAACGGCCCCACAGGCATCAACAGGCCTTTCAGAGGCTATACAAACCTGCACTCAACGTTCTCCGTTGACGAGGTCGCGCATGGCGAGGCTGGCTTCGTCCCCAAGCGCTTCGAGCCCCCGAGCGACAGAGGCCCGCGTCTGTTCATTCTGATTCTGGCTGACCTTCCACTTCCCCTCCAGCCGCTCAATCGCAAGCTCGATGCCGACGATCCCCTTCGCGATGGTTTCGACATAACCTTCGGGAGCGTCGCTGATCTTCCATGGCGTAGGCGAGGAAGCTTCATGTGTATTCGTCAACATGTTCAGGTGCTCGAGTAGCCATGTGGGGTCTTCGATAATCCGCAGCGAGCCATAGGCATGCACGACGGCGTAGTTCCACGTGGGAACCACCTTGCCGGTCTTCGCCTTCTCCGGGTACCAGTTGGGTGTGATGTAGTGCTCCGGTCCGGAGAAGATCGCGAGGGCCTGCACATCGGGACGGAATTCGCGCCACTGCGCATTCGCGCGGGAGAGATGTCCGCGCAGCGTGGCGTGGGTGTCGTCTACACGGTGAAGCACCATAGGAAGATGCGTCGCGAAGAGGCCCGAGGCCCCCATCGTAACGAGCGTGGCAAGAGGATGGGAGCGCATCAGCTGATCGAGGACCGGAACGCGCGTCTCTTCATTGAATTTGGGAATGTACATGCCTGCTTCTATTCAAGCATGAAAAAGAGCGCGTCAGTCTCCAATACCTGTCGTCTTAGGCGCCGCTTCGCGAGCAGCCTTGGCCTTTGCAATCAGCTTCTTTAACTTGCCCTCAACGTTGGAATCTTCGCCCAGCATCTCCGCCGTTAAAACGCCATCGCTGTCGATCGTAAAGTAATGCGGAATAGCATTGATGCCAAATGCATTCGACAGTGCATGATCGGCATCACGGTACTGCACCCACGTCATGCCATTCTTGGCGATGAAGTCCTTCCACTTCGCTTCGTCTGAATCCCAGCTGACACTGATAATCACCAGCGGTTCGTTTGCAAACTCCTGAGCGAGCTTCTTCATATGAGGAAGCTCGCGATTGCATGGACCGCACCATGTTGCCCAGAAGTCGATCAGAACAACTTTGCCGCCCATCTCATCCAGGTTGAAGCGAGAACCATCCAAAGCAGTGACATTAAAGGCCGGGGCCATCTTCGCCAACGAGAGCGATGGATTCTTGCCTTCGGCCATCGCGGCGACGTACTTCGGATCGGATTTGTAGCTGTCGGAAGACTGTGCAGCACCGGCGAGCGGGCACATGAGAACACAGCTAAGCGTAAAAGCAGAAAGAAGATGCATTTACAAATTCCGTAAAATCAACTGTTCAGGACAGCCGTCATGATTCACGGAGAATCGCGGAAAGATCAAGAAGAAAGTCAGCCGACCTTGCGATCTTCGAGCACTTCGTCCAGCAGGCCAGCCAGAGAACCGGCGCGGGAGCGCATCGTGACCTGCGAAAGAGAGAGGCTACCGGAGAGGCTCTCGTAACGCTGGCGCAGGGTCTCCAACTCATCAGCGATATTGAGCGCGGCCAGCACCGCGACACGCAGCGAGTCGACGGTGTTGCCCAGTGCGGAGACGGCGCGCATCTTCGAATCGACAATTTGCGCCAACTGCTCAATATAAGCGGGATCGATACCGCGTAGATGGTAGATCTGATCGTAGATCTCGACTGCGACGGACTGTTTCTCGGGCTGGGGTTCAACCTGCGATGAAGCTGTCTTTGTCGTCTGCGCTGTCTGATCCATCTAATCTTCCTCCTGGTTTCGCTACAGCAGTTCATCCATCTGTTGCAGCATCTTTTCGACACGGGTCTTTACAGTTTCGCGATCCTTCGTGAGCGTGTTGACGGCAGCCTGGGCCTCGCTGGCAACCAGGGTCTGGAACTCGAGCTGCTCTTTCAAGCTGGCGACCTCGGCCTCGGCTTTGGCGCGAGCCTCGCGCTCCTTCTTGACGATCTCGACGGCGCGCAGCACCTTCTGCTCAAGTGCCTGGAACTCGTCGACGCTGATCGCTGCTGTGGTCATCACTACACTCCTGCAAGAAATCTTCGATTCAGTATAGACGCGCAAAAGATGTGGATAACCAGACCGAAATTGGCCGGGGAACCACAATGGATGCGGGAAATTCCTTCGTAATCTTGGAAAATCTTACGCACGCTGCGTTCCGCCGAGAGCCTTCAGCGTCTCGACGATGCGCATGGACCAACTGGCGATCTCTTCCTCTCGCAAGGTTCGGTCGTGCGATTGGAAGACAGTCCGCAGGAGAAGCGAATACTGGCCCTGCGCAACGGCCTTCCCTTTCGGATCGCGGAAAATCTCCTCGGGGGTAAGACGCGTCAATTCCGAAATGGCGAGTGCGTGGATGGCTTCCGCGATGTTGCTCCAAACGATCGAATCGGCGAAGACGAACGAGAAGTCGCGCTCGACAGCCTGATAACGCGAAAGCTCGTGCGAAGTAGCACGCCGGAGCGGAAGCTCATAGAGCCGTACCAGATCGATCTTCGCAAGATAGACAGGCTGACGTAGCTTGCGAGCCTCCTTCGAAGACGATGCCAGTTCGCCGAAGTATGCAATCGGCTGATGATTAAGAAGCGCGCAGGCGCTACGGCCAGGCTCGAGCCATGCCGGGGTGTTCGCCGTCGTGAAGGAGAGCGCTGCCTCGCCACCGGGAAGAACGAACAGTGATGTGAGCGATTCGATCACGCCCTTGAGCTCGAAGATTGGCGCATCGACGGCTGGGTACAGCGGCGTCGGACGCACCTCAGCCGAGGTCATGCCGAGCGAGAGCTGCTGGCTCTCGTGGACCTCGGAGACATAGCCGGCATCAGCCGGAATCGTTCCGGTAAAGACCTGTCCGTGCTCGAAGAGCCGCACCTCGCGAACGTCGCGGTTGAGATTGTGCGCGAGCATCGTAAGCATGCCCGGAATGAGTGACGGACGAAGGAGCGAGGCCTCCTCGGAGAGAGGGTTCTCCATCGCTACAGTCTTCTTTCCTGCGCTCATCTCGGCGTCAGTACCGTAGAAAAGGTCAGCATCTTCGCGGCTCGCGAAAGTGCTGGAGACGGCTTCGCTGAAGCCAAGCTGCAACAGACGGTTGCGGACGGCATGCTCGGCGGCAGCAGAGGGATAGTCAACGACCGGTAGTGCCGTTGGCAGCGTGTTGGCGAAACGATTGTAGCCATAAACACGGGCAATCTCTTCGATCAGGTCGATCTCACGCTCAAGATCGAGACGCCATGACGGCAACTTGACGAGGTAGACATCAAGGCCATGCAACAGCGGTTCGCAGCCCAGCGAGGCAAGATACTGATGGACGATTTCCGCAGTGATTCCTTCGGGATCGAGGGTGGTGCCAAGATGGCGGCGCACCTGCGCGACGGCAAGTTCGATGGGTACGCGGTTTGCCGTTCGGGCAGCGACATCGGGATCGATGACATCCACAAGCTCGCCTTCGAGTTTCCCGCCTGCCTCAAGAATCAGTTCGCAGACAAGCGCGTTGGCCAGAGGAGCGGCGTTGAAGTCGGCTCCCCGCTCGAAGCGATGGCTGGCATCGGTATGCAACAGATGTCGCCGCGAACTGCGCCGTACACTGGCCTGATCGAACCATGCCGCCTCGACGAGGATATTCTTCGTCTCAGGGGTAATCATCGAATCCCAGCCACCCATCACGCCCGCTAAGGCGAGCGCCTTCTTCTCATCCGCTACGACGAGGTCGTCGGCTTCGAGCGTGCGCTCGGTACCGTCAAGCAGTCGGAGTTTTTCGCCCCTGCGCGCCAGGCGGACGATAATGCCGCCTTCGATCTTATCGAGGTCGAAAGCATGCGTGGGATGCCCCATACCGAGAAGAGTGAAGTTAGAAGCATCGACGGCGTTGGAGATCTGCTTCTGGCCAAGCAGGTCGAAATATTCGGCGACGCGTCCCCTGCTTGGAGCGATGGTGACGCCACGCAGCACCTGCGCCGTGAAGCGCCCACAGAGGCCCTTGGCCTCCGGCGCGATGCGGACAGAGAACGGCTGATCGACAAGCGTGCCGATGGGCAGCGCAGGATGAAGCGGCGCAAGCGGAAGGTTGTAGATCGTTGCCGCCTCTCGCGCGATGCCGTAGTGGTTCATGGCGTCGACGCGGTTGGTCGTGATGTCCATCTCGAAGAGATGCCCGTCGCTAAGCTGGTGAACGCCTTCGACGGCGATGCCGCGAAGGGTGAGGTCGTCGGCCAGTTGCCGATCCGTAACAGAAAGCGTAGGGAGATAGTGGCGCAGCCAGCTTGTAAGCACTCTCATGATGAACGGCTTCTAGTCTAAATGGTGAAGCTGCCCTGATGCAGCGCAGCAGGAACTAAGAAACAGGTTCAAACATGCCTGTCGGGAAGCCGTCGATACTCTGAACATTTTTCTGCCGGCGGTACTCATCCAGCGTCGCCTCACCCTTAACCTCGGCCCAACGAGTCAGCTGGTCGCGCTCACTGACATAGTCGAAGAAGGGAACGTTCATACCACAAGAGGTCTGAACCGAATCAACATCAAGCCAGACCATCTGGCGGGCTCCGGGAGGCTCGGCAGCTGCGAAATGCGCCTTGAGGAGTGCGGTGTACTGCTCGCTGGGCCGAGGAATGATGTGGCCACGTCCGTAGAGACGCAGGATGAGCGGAGCGCCTTCGAAGGCGCAGAACATCAGAGTGAGGCGTCCATCCGCAAGCAGGTGGGCAGCCGTTTCATTACCGCTGCCAGTGCGATCGAGGTAAACGACAGAGTGCGCACTAAGGACACGCAGAGCGGCAACATCACGTGGTGAGACATTGACACGCCCGGTCGCCGCCGCCGAGGCATTGAAGAAGATATGCTGCCGCTCGATGAATTCGCGATGAGCCGGCTCGATGCACTGGAATAGTTTTCCCATGGTACTTCGCCCCTTAGACAAGTTTACCTGTCATGAGCCGCGAATGTAGATTGCGCACGATCGACTCTGACCGTGGAGTGTCGAAGTCGAAGTAACTATAACTATTGTTTTTACAACTATTGTTCCCGCCTTCGCCTGGGTGAGGTATGCTTCGTTGAGCGAGCACAGGGCTAGTGCTTGCTCAACCTACCCAGGAGAAGATCACGCTATGCGCTGGTTGCTGCACTGGATTCTGAATGCTGTCGCCCTATTAGTTATCGCCCATTTCGTTCAGGGCTTCGATATCAGCAATTTCGTCTCGGCGTTGATTGCCGTCATCGTGATTGGTTTATTGAACGCAACGCTGGGACTGCTGCTGAAGTTTGTCACACTACCGTTGGGGATTCTCTCTTTCGGCTTGTTCTTTCTGGTCATCAACGCGGTGATTCTGTATTTTTCGGCTAAATTTGTGCCGGGATTTTCCGTGACGACCTTCAAGGCAGCATTTCTTGGAGCGCTGGGGCTAGCCATCGTTCACTTGCTTTTCGGATTTCTCCCCAAGCCGGCCAGCGATTCGAACTGAACAAAAACTGGCATGATCGAAGCGATCATGCCCATGCTTATTTAAGCGAACTGCTCTAAAAACCGCATATCGCCTGAATAGAACTGACCGATATCGGAGACGCCATGCAGCATCATGGCTATGCGTTCGACGCCCATACCGAAGGCGAATCCTGAGATCTTTGCTGGGTCGTACGCATCGTCGTCAGGATTTTTCTTGCGACGCTCCGCTGTAACCGCCGCGAATACCGCCGGATCGACCATGCCGCAGCCCAGCAACTCGATCCAACCTGAATGCTTGCACTTGCGGCAGCCTGTGCCTCCGCAGAAGATGCAGGAGATCTGCACGTCGGCTGAGGGCTCGGTGAACGGAAAGAAGCTCGGGAAGAAGCGCGTCTTTACTGCCGAGCCAAAGAGCGCCTTCATGGCGTGATCAAGCGTTCCTTTAAGGTCGGAGAAGGTGATGTTGGTGTCGACGCAAAGCCCTTCGATCTGATGGAAGATGGGCGAGTGCGTTGCATCGGCGGCATCGTTGCGATGCACCTTACCCGGAATCACGATGCGGACAGGAGGCCCCTGCGCGATCATGGTGCGGATCTGCACGGGCGATGTGTGCGTGCGCATCAGCAGGCGGTCGCGCGAGGGCCGCGCTTGCTGGTTGGCGATCTGCAGGGTGTCCTGTGTGTCGCGCGCAGGGTGATTGGGCGGAAAGTTGAGTGCCTCGAAGTTATAGAAATCGCTCTCAACCTGCGGGCCAAGATTGGTGGAATAGCCCAACTGGTGGAAGACACGTACGACCTCATGCATGGTCGAAAGCAGGGGATGAGCGATGCCTGGCTGTCGCGCCGTACCGGGCAAGCTAATATCGATTCCCTGAACATTGGTTTCTGCCCCGGCCTTCGCTGCGACCGCTCCTGATTCCAGAGTCTCTTCGATCTGCTGCTTGAGCTGATTGAACCGGATGCCGAGAGGCTTGCGTGCTTCGGCAGGAGCGGCCTTAAGCCAGGCATCGGAGATAAGCTTCAGTCGCCCCTGCTTGCGGCCGAGCCAGTGAAGGCGAAAGTTTTCCTGCGCTTCGGCATTGGCAAGAGCCGCGGCCTGCTGGCGGACTTCGGCCGAAAGTGTGGCGAAAGCGGCTTCGAGCGAAGGCTCGTCATAGCTGGAGAGCTGGGGAATCGTATCACTCATTGTCTGCTTCAGGATAAATGAGATGCGTCATTACAGAGCCGAGAGCACAATCAATAGGACGACCGCCCCAAGGAGCAGGCTGCGGCGGTCCGTGATGGCGTAGACGACCGGGTCTTCATCAAGTTCTCCGCGCGATGCCTGGAGCCAGAGACGGCTGATCCAGAGCAATAGAACGGGAACCAGCAGCCAAAGGCGCTTGGTGTGCGTGTAGAGCTGGGCTGCATCGAGGTTCGAGATATAGAGCGTAAGGACGGCGACCGAAACATAGCCGGAGGCAGAACCGAAGCTACGAAGCTGCTCTACATCGGAGATGTGATAGCCACGCCCCTTGGACATAACCCCGCCCCGCTCACGCAGGTTTTCGAGCTCGGCGAAACGCTTAACGAAGGCCAGAGAGAGAAAAAAGAAGATACTGAAGCTTGCAAGCCACGTAGAGACATCAACTCCCGTTGCGGCCGAACCCGCAAGGATTCGGATGGTGTACAGACCGGAGAGGACGATGACGTCGACCAGTACGGCACGCTTGAGCCGTAGCGAGTAGGCCAGCGTCGTGACGGCATAGATCGCCAGCCAGGCCAGAAAGTGATATGGCCGGACTAGTGCTTTTGCTGGAGAGATGTGCGCAACTACCGCGGGCAGCGCGATGGCAATAGCAATGGAGGCAATCAGGAAGGCAACGATGACGCCGACGCCCGAGATTGCCGAGAGATCGCCAGAGGCAAACGGTCGACGGCGTTTACGTGGATGGATACGGTCGGCCTCGATATCCAATAGATCGTTCACGATGTAGGTGGCTGAGGCACAAAGCCCAAAAGAAAGGACCGCCATTCCCGCCGCTGCAAACAGGGCCGGAGACAGGGCATGTGCCAGCAGAACTGGCAGAAAAATAAGGATATTCTTGGCCCACTGGTGAATACGGATCGCTTTTGACCAGGCCTTCAAGGAAGAGGTCTTCTCAGAAAACGTCCGAACCGGGATGACGTTTGCCCTCCGCAACGCTGCGCTCAATGCCGGAGTCGGGTTCGCCACCATGGGTTCGCGGCAGCTTCGCAGGAGCGGGAGGTCAGGAGATGCATTGCCGATGTAACAGAAATTGTCCCCAAAGGCCTGCTGAAAGGCGGCTAATTTGTTATTTCCTGCAAGATTCTTTGCTCCGTCTGAGGCTAAAACGCCGTCAAACAAACCAAGATGGTCGGCGACGCGCCGGGCCAGCGCTTCGTCTGCAGCTGTAGCCAGATAGATAGGACGCCCCTTTGCGTGCTCCTGCTCGAGATATTGCAAAAGTTCCCGGTTGTAGGGCAAATGGGCTACATCCAGTGACACGGAAGCTGTTATGTGTTTCTTAAGAGAGGCCTTACCTTCCATCAACCACCCCGGAAGCCTGAGCAGGAGTGCAGGATGCTGGCGTGCGAGGGCAAGTGTCGAATCGACAAGAGTATCCGATTTGACCAACGTGCCGTCGAGGTCAACACAAAGCACCGGGGAGGTGACAGGCGCGAGCACGGTGTCGGAGATAACCAAAATTGTGTTCCTTCCCTAGGGAGTTAAGTTCTTTCTACCGGTGGGTTTCGTCGATATTATGTCGTTTTAGTGCAAGGAACGACGAAACCTTCGCAACCTTCTATCCGTCATTATCATTTATTCTGATGTTTCCTCCGAGCGGTAACATCCTCTGTTTCACAGATTTCATCAACAGCCTGGTTAGTTAACAACTGAGAGCACCGGTGAACGCACCCATGTCGTCAGCCCCCATCAGCGAACAAGAACCCCGCATCGCACCTTCCGCGCCGGAACGGCGCATTACTTCGCCTGAGCCGGAGAAACCCGCAGGGCTAGGCTTTCGCAAATGGCTCGTCCTGCTGATAGTCGCCTTAGCGGTCGGCGCAGCAGTCTGGAAGATCCGCAAGAATACTGAGGAACAGACGGCCCAGAGTCAGAAGATGGCAGCGGCGCTCGACAGACCAACCCCGGTCCAGACCCTCGCGGTACAGCAGAAGACCATGCCCATCTACCTGACGCAGCTAGGAACGGTGACAGCGTACAACACGGTTACGGTGAAGTCGCGGGTAGATGGCCAGTTGATCCGTGTAAACGTACGTGAAGGACAAGCAGTCAAGAAGGGGCAGTTGCTGGCTGAGATCGATCCGGCACCCTATCAAGCTACTTTGTCGCAAGCAAAGGGTCAGCTGGCTAAAGATCAGGCCCAGCATGCTAACGATCAGGCGCAGGCAAATCGCTATACCGCGCTCTATCAGGCCGGAGTGGTCTCGAACGAAAACGCGCAGGCACAGGTGGCAGCGGCAGGACAGTCCAGTGGAGCCATTCAGGCGGACCAGGCCGCGATTCAGGCGGCGCAGGTAAATCTGAATTACACGAAGATCACCTCGCCTATCGACGGTGTTGTCGGTCTTCGTCTGGTTGATCCCGGCAATATCGTCCATGCAGCTGACGCGAATGGGCTGCTGGTCGTAACGCAACTCCAGCCGATCGCTGTCGTCTTTACTCTTCCCGAGGATCATCTTCCCGATGTGCTCGACCTGGTACGGCAGGGCAAAAAGCTTCCGGTTGAGGCGTATGACCGCTCAGGAACGACGCACCTTGCAACCGGGACCATGTTGACAGTAGACAACCAGATCGACACCACCACCGGAACAGTAAAGGTCAAGGCCATCTTCGACAACAAGGATGGCGCTCTGTTCCCGAATCAGTTCGTCAACGTCCGCTTGATTCTTGAGCAGCGGCCGAATGCAATCGTGATCCCGGCAGCGGCTCTATTGTCCGGGTCTCAGGGCAACTATGTTTACGTTGTGAAGGATGGCGAGCCACCCGCCTCATTAAGGCAACAGGGTGGCAACGGAAACGGACACAGTGCGGGTAAAGGATCGCAGGGTGGGGCTGGTACTCCGCAAGCCGCAGCAGGTCCTGGTCATGGTGGACAAAATCAACCCCCGCATTATGTTGAAGTACGTACAGTCAAAGTGGATCTGACGGAAGGCTCGCAAATTATTCTTTCGAGCGGCGTGTCGGCTGGCGAGGTCGTCGTCGTGGACGGACAGGAGAAGCTTCGCAACGGTAGCCGTGTAATCCCGCGACAGTCATCGAATCCTAATGGTCCAAAACCCGTGAATCCGAACCGCGCCGCAACAGGCGTGGTGACTTCGGATGCCCAAGAAACCAATACCCAGCCGAAACCGCAGGGTCAGGGCCATAGTGGAGGCCAGCAACCATGAGTCCATCCAGGCCATTTATTCTGCGGCCTGTGGCCACCTCGCTTTTGATGGTGGCCATTTTGCTTGCCGGCTGGGTCGCTTATCTTCAGCTTCCCGTCTCGGCTCTTCCGCAGGTCGATTACCCGACTATTCAGGTAATGACTTTCTATCCAGGGGCCAGCCCGGAGGTCATGGCATCGTCCGTAACAGCCCCTCTGGAGAGGCAATTTGGCCAGATTCCGGGTCTGACGCAGATGACATCGAGCAGCTCAGGCGGCGGTAGCGTCATTACACTGCAGTTTGATCTGGCTGAATCAATCGATATTGCACAGCAGGATGTTCAAGCTGCCATCAATGCAGCTTTCAGCTACCTGCCGAAAGACCTACCGAATCCGCCGGTCTACAGCAAGGTCAACCCGGCTGATGCTCCGATCCTGACGCTGGCACTGACCAGTCCTTCACTACCGATGTCGAAAGTGGAGGATATTGCCGACACCATTCTGGCGCAGAAGATTTCGCAGCTCTCAGGCGTTGGTCTGGTTTCCATCAACGGCGGCCAGAAGCCCGCTGTCCGTATTCAGGCGAATCCAACGGCGATGGCCAATTATGGCCTGAGCCTTGAAGATATGCGCAGCGCGCTGGGCACTGCGAACGTCGATCAGGCCAAGGGTACGCTGAATGGCTCGCATCAGTCCTATACCATCGGCGCGAACGATCAGATACAGACAGCGGCCGATTACAACGCGGTCATTATTGCTTACCGTAATGGCTCGCCGGTGCGACTCTCCGACGTCGCCAATGCTGTGGACAGTGCAGAAAATCTATATCAGGCAGCGTGGATGGGAACGTCGGCCCGTCCCGAAGGTAAGGACGAAAAAGGCAATGTTGTACCTGCTCGAGATCTGGAGCTCAAACCTGCCGTCATCATCAATATTCAGCGCCAGCCGGGCGCCAATATCATTGGCGTCGTCGACGAAGTTCAAAAACTGTTACCGCAGTTGCGCTCTTCGTTGCCAGCTACTGTCACGCTCGAGGTACTGACCGATAGAACGAACACCATACGGGCCTCGGTGAAGGACGTGCAGTTCGAGCTGATGCTAACGATCGCTCTGGTCGTCATGGTGATCTTCCTTTTTCTCAGGTCGATTGCCGCCACGATCATTCCGTCGATCGCTGTTCCTCTCTCAATCGTCGGCACTTTCGGGGTAATGTATCTGCTGGGATACAGCCTGAATAACCTAAGCCTGATGGCGTTGACGATTTCGACGGGATTCGTTGTCGACGACGCCATTGTGATGATCGAAAACATCTCACGCTATCTCGAGGAGGGCGATGATGCGCTGACGGCCTCGCTAAAGGGATCCGAACAGATCGGCTTCACTATTCTCTCGCTGACGATCTCGCTGATTGCAGTGCTGATTCCGTTGCTGTTTATGGGCGATATCGTTGGACGTCTCTTCCGTGAATTTGCGGTCACGCTATCGGTGACGATTCTGGTTTCGGCTATTGTTTCGCTGACGCTGACGCCGATGATGTGCGCCAAGCTGCTGAAGCACACGCCCGAGAGCGAGCAGAATGCTTTTTACCGTAAGAGCGAAGAGTTTTTCGAGTATGTCATCGCAAAATATGCGGTCGGTGTGCGCTGGGTATTGCGCCACCAGACGTTGACGCTGCTGGTGACGCTGGCTACGTTCATTCTCACGATCTATCTCTACATTGTCGTACCGAAGGGCTTCTTCCCTGTGCAGGATACAGGCGTTTTGCTGGGAATCACCGAGGGCCCCCAAACGATCAGTTTCCAGGCGATGAGTACAAAGCAGCAACAACTTGCTCGCGCTATTTTGGAGGATCCGGACGTTGAGAGCGTCTCTTCATTCATCGGTATCGATGGAACAAACTCGACACTCAATAGCGGACGCATTCAGATTAATCTTCGCGATCGCGAACAGCGCACTAATTCCGCAACGGATATTATTCAGCGCCTGAACCAGAAATTGAAGCGGGTTGACGGTATTCAGTGCTATCTGCAACCACTGCAAGACCTGACCGTCGAAGATCGCGTAAGCCGCACACAGTACCAATACTCGCTGGAAGACGCGAACGCAACGGAGCTTGCCTCAACGACGAATCGTATGGTGGAGAAGCTATCTCAGCTTCCTGAACTGACGGATGTTGCCAGCGACCAACAACTGGAAGGACTGGAAGCGCATCTGGTGATCGACCGCGATACAGCGTCGCGTTTGGGTATCACTCCGCAAAACATTGACGACACGCTGGACGACGCCTTCGGACAGCGACAGGTTTCGACCATCTTCACACAACTGAACCAATATCACGTTGTGCTCGAGGTCGCTCCTAAATTTCAGACGACACCAACTTCACTGGACAACATCTATGTGAAGAGTTCAAACAACACACAGGTTCCGCTGTCCGCTTTCACACATTTTGAAGAGCGAAGAACGTCCCTTGCCATCAATCGCCAGGGACAGTTCCCTGCTGTAACGATCTCGTTCAACCTGGCTCCTGGGAAGTCGATCGGCGATGCGGTAGCGGCAATCAACAAAGCGAAGCAAGAGTTGAATCTTCCTCCGAGCGTTAATGCAGAGTTTCAAGGTACGGCGCGAGCATTCGAGGCATCGCTCACTAACGAGCCTCTGCTGATTCTTGCCGCGCTCATCGTTGTGTATATTGTTCTCGGCGTGCTGTACGAGAGCTACATTCACCCGATCACTATTCTCTCGACATTACCGTCAGCAGGTGTAGGCGCGATTCTGGCGTTGTTGCTTTTCCATGTCAACCTGAGTGTTATCGCATTGATTGGCATCATCCTGTTGATCGGTATCGTGAAAAAGAATGCCATTATGATGATCGACTTCGCTCTCGAAGCGGAGCGCGAGCATGATATGGAGCCAGAGGAGGCTATTTATCAGGCTTGCCTATTGCGCTTCCGCCCGATCATGATGACGACGATGGCAGCGTTGCTGGGTGGATTACCACTAGCGATGGGCACGGGTACGGGAAGCGAGTTGCGCCGTCCGCTAGGTATTGCCATCGTCGGCGGCCTGATTGTTTCGCAGGTACTGACATTATTTACAACTCCAGTCGTCTACTTATTCTTTGACCGCATTGGACGGAAGTATCTGCACACCAAAGAAGCAGATGCAGAGCTCCGAGCGCATGAGCACGCGGTGAGCGCAGACTGATGGCCGACATCTATCACAAACCGGGTGAAAATCACAGCCTGAACGAGGCTCGCAAAGAGGCTCTGAGTTTATCGAAGGCAGGCGGAGCACACTTCTCTGCGCCATTTATCAAGCGTCCAGTAGCTACAACATTGCTTTCGGTGGCGATCATTCTCGCGGGTGCAGTCGCTTACAAAATGCTGCCGGTAGCGAGCCTTCCGCAGGTTGAGTTTCCGGTCATCTCGGTTGGCGCCGGACTTCCCGGAGCTGACCCAGAGACAGTGGCTTCGGCGATTGTGACTCCATTGGAGCGACAGTTTTCACGCATCGCCGGTGTCAATGAGATGACATCGAGTTCAGGGCTTGGCAATGGCTCGATTACACTGCAGTTCGATCTGAGCCGCGATGTGAACGGTGCTGCGCGTGACGTACAGGCAGCTATCAATGCTGCGCGCAGCCAGCTTCCGTCGAATCTTCCACAGAATCCCAGTTATCGAAAGATCAATCCGGCCGATTCGCCGATTCTGATTTTGGCGCTCACGTCCGATACGCTCTCCGTACCGCAGATTTACGATGCATGCGACAGCATTCTGGCCCAGAAGATCGCGCAGGTTGAAGGTGTTGGGCAGACCTTCTGCGGCGGCAGCGCTAAACCAGCTGTCCGGATTGAGGCGAACCCTACTCAGTTATCCAACTATGGGTTGGGTCTTGAAGCTTTGCGGGCGGCCCTTGGAACGATCAATGTCAACCAGCCGAAGGGATATCTGCAGAACGATACGCAACGATGGAGCATCAGCACGACAGATCAGCTCTTTGGCGCTGCTGCCTATGCGCCTCTTATTGTTTCGACTGGCCGCGGTCCAGTAAGCAGTGCAGCAGCATCCAATGGACTGCCCGCGTCCCTGCAAAGCGCTATAAGTAGTGCGAACTCGACGACAGCGAGTAATACGTCGAGCAGTCCGACTGCTACTGCGTTGCAAACGGCAACAGCTGGTACGAGTGTTGTACGCATTCAGGATGTAGCTCAGGTTATTGATTCGGTCGAAGACATCCACACAGGTGGCACCTTCAACGGCAAGCCATCCATTCTGGTGATCGTCTTCAAGACTTCGACGGCGAATGTCATTGAAACGGTCGACAGTGTTCTGAAGCTGTTACCGACGTTGCAGGCATCGATCCCCCCTGCGATTCGGCTTGACGTTGTGTTGGATCGGACAACGACGATCCGAGCCTCAGTCAAGGACGTTACGAAAACATTGGTGATCTCGATCCTGCTGGTCATCATGGTGGTCTTCGTCTTCCTGCGTGAGGTCCGCTCAACATTGATTCCGAGCGTTTCTGTGCCATTAAGTTTGCTCGGAACCTTCGGTGTCATGTATCTGCTGGGATACACACTGGACAATCTGAGCTTGATGGCTCTGACTATCTCAACGGGCTTCGTCGTTGATGATGCCATCGTGGTCATCGAAAATATCTCGCGACATCTTGAGAGCGGAAAAACGCCGTTCCAGGCTGCGATGGACGGCTCTCGTGAGATCGGATTCACGGTGGTCTCAATGAGCATCTCGCTGATTGCTGTGTTCATCCCCATTCTGCTCATGGGCGGAATCGTAGGCCGACTCTTCAGAGAGTTCGCCGTAACGCTTTCGGCAGCGATTATGGTATCGCTTGCGGTTTCACTGACGACGACGCCAATGCTCAGCGCAAAGTTCCTGGAATCGCATGATAAGCGCAAGCATGGTCTTTTCTACCGCTGGGGCGAACAGGGTCTGAAGTGGCTTACAGAAGAGTATGAACGTGGCCTCCAGTGGGTTCTTCGACACCAAGGACTCGTATTGACGATCACCATCCTCACCTTCGTGCTGAATGTCTATCTCTACATTCTCGTACCGAAGGGCTTCTTCCCGCAGCAAGATACAGGGCGGCTTGGCGGAATGATCCGCGGACAGCAAGATGTCTCCTTCGATGCGATGAAGCAAAAAGTAGTCCAACTCGCAGCCATTGTTCAACAGGACCCGGGGGTCGAGAATGTTATGGCGTTCGTTGGCGGCGGCGGCCCAGGTGGTGGCGGGTCGAACTCAGGCAATATGTTTATCGCTCTCAAGGACGATGCGGTACGACAGAAGACCGGCGATTCAGCCGAGGTTATTATCAATCGTTTGCGGCCAAGGACTGCCGGCATTCCAGGAGCGACACTGTATCTGCAGTCTCAACAGGAGCTGAGGATCGGCGGGCGCAGTTCGGCGACGCAGTATCAGTACACCCTTACATCAGACAATCTGAAGGATCTGGACGAATGGGCTCCAAAACTGATGGTTGCGATGCAGAAATTGCCCGAGCTGAAGGATATTGCAACGGACCAGCAAGACCAGGGGCTTCGAGCACAGTTAGTGATCGACCGCGATACGGCTTCAAGACTCGGCATCTCACCGCTAACGATTGATTCAACTCTGTCGGACGCGTTTGGGCAGAGACAGGTTTCGACGACATACAGGCCACTAAACCAGTATCACGTTGTGATGGAGGTTGCTCCGGAATACCAACGCGACCCCGATTCTTTGAAGAACATCTACGTGAAGAGCACGACGGGGGCGATGGTTCCGCTCTCGGCAATTACGCATTACGAGTCGCAACGCATCCCATTGACAGTCAATCATCAATCGCAGATGCCCGCGGCGACACTAAGCTTCAACCTTACGCCTGGTGCCTCGTTGAGCCAGGCAACAGCGGCCATCGAGCAGGCACGCATTAACATAGGAATGCCAACGTCAGTCCGCGGCGGCTTTGCCGGTACTGCTCAGGCATTCCAGGCTTCGCTATCGAGCGAGCCGTTACTGATTCTGCTGGCACTCATAGCTGTGTATATTGTGCTTGGCATGCTGTATGAAAGCTTCATTCATCCGCTGACGATTCTTTCCACGTTGCCTTCGGCGGGTGTCGGCGCCATCGTAGCTCTATTGCTGTTCAAGGTGGAGTTAAGCGTGATTGCAATGATCGGCATTATTCTGCTGATCGGTATCGTGAAGAAAAATGCAATCATGATGATCGATTTTGCGCTGGCAGCTGAGAGAATTGAGGGCAAAAAGCCGGTTGATGCAATCTATCAGGCTTGTTTGCTACGTTTCCGCCCCATCATGATGACTACGATGGCTGCTCTGCTGGGTGGACTCCCTCTGGCCCTAGGGCGCGGAACTGGAAGCGAGCTTCGTCGCCCGCTGGGCATCACGATCGTCGGCGGACTGATCGTTTCACAATGCCTGACCCTGTTCACTACCCCGGTGGTTTACCTGTTCTTCGATCGACTGAGAGCGAAGTTCGCTAAGACTGTGCCAGAGAAGAAGGTCATTAGCTCAGCTCCGCAAACAGTTGCCGGAGATTAGTTCATCTCAGCTTAAAAATCAGAACCCCGAGGGTGTGGCCCCGGGGTATCTCTAACCATCACAATAAAAATTGCTTTATTTGCGGACTTTAGCCAACAGTGTTATGTCTGTCGTCTTTTCGAGTCCAGCGTTGATAGCGACTCGGGTCTGCGTGTCGGTGTAGGGGAAATAGGCATTGGAGAGATACTGGCTCAGCATGCGGTGCGTGTTGAAGAACGTTCCATTGATGCCGATGCAGTGCTGCTGGAGTTTGGCCCAAGCGTTGGGATTGGACCAAAGCGGAGCCACAGCTTTCTCAAGCTTGTTATAGAGGCTGGTGGCCTCCACTGCCTCCGTCTCTCCGTCTTCGATAGCCCAGCCGGTAGTGTTTTCGGCGCAGCCTTCGATCCACCAGCCATCGAGAATCGAGAGCGAAGGAACACCATTCAAAGCGGCTTTCATGCCGGAAGTTCCTGATGCCTCATAGGGGCGGCGTGGGGTATTGACCCAGACGTCGACACCCTGCGTCAGAAGGGCTCCAAGTTCCCAGTCGTAGTTCTCGACATAGTAGATCTTAAGCGATGCTGAGTTAAGTTTGACTGCCGCTTCATAGACATCACGGATGAGCGCTTTGCCCGCGTTGTCAGCAGGATGAGCCTTTCCGGCGTAAAGAATCTGAAGACCGCCAATCTTTTCGGCAAGAGCAACCAGGCGAGCGGGATCGTTCAGAAGCAGGCCAGCACGCTTATACGTAGCGACACGACGCGCGAAGCCGAGCGTCAGCACTGACGGATTAAAGTAGTGTCCGGTCCGGCGCGCGAGCGTAGCGAAGAGCTTCTGCTTGTTCTTAATGTGGCAGGCGGAGATACGTGCCGGATCAATGCCATACACGGAACGGAAGTAGCGATTGTCAGTGCGCCAATCGGGGATTTCGTCGTCAAAGAGATCCTGAAAAGAAGGCGAGAGCCAGGTAGCGGCGTGTACTCCGTTGGTAATGGAGTGCACCTTGTACTCGGGGAACATGACCTGGGAGACCTTGCCATGCTGCATAGCCACTCCGTTGACGTAGCGGGAGAGTGACAACGCAAGGTAACTCATATTCATGAGGCCATTGTGGATACCACCGGCCGCCTCAACAGCAGCGCCGCGATCGTGGCCCAGAACCTGATACATCTGGTCGGTGCCGAACTGGTCGTGGCCCGCAGGGACAGGAGTATGGGTGGTAAAGACACACAGTTGGCGGACAGCCTCACGATCTTCGTTCGTAGCCTGAGCAAGAGAGCCACCAGCGATGCGCTGGGCGACACGGTGCTCAAGCAAGCCGATCGTGAGCAAAGCGGCATGCCCCTCGTTCATGTGATAAACCTCGGGGGTCACGCCGAGGGCCTGCAGGAGAGCGATACCGCCAAGGCCGAGGATGGCCTCCTGACAGAGTCGATAGTAGGTATCACCGCCATAGAGGTGATCGGTGAGGTGGCGGTCCCATGAGTCGTTGCCTTCGACGTCGGCATCAAGCAGATAGACGGGTACGATGTGTCCGGTCGTACCAACGACATCAAAGCGCCAAGCCTGAAGTTGCAGGGGGCGGTTCTGAATGGTAATGGTGACGGTGTGTCCCGCAGACGGCAGAGTCTCAGGCGACCATGGAACATCGGCTTCGGTCTGCTGGCCAATATCAGAGAGTTTCTGGCGGAAATAGCCTTTGCGGTGAGCAAGCGTGATCGCGACCATCGGTGCGGAGGTATCGGCAGCAGAGCGGAGAGTATCTCCAGCGAGCATCCCGAGGCCGCCGGAGTAGGTAGGCAGGGCTGGGGAGAGCGCAATCTCCATGGAAAAATAAGCTATGCTGCGGCGAGAGAGATCCGGGGCGACTGCAGAAACAGCGGAAAGGGGAGAACTCATGCGCGGGTAATTCCTTTGAAAAACGGGTTGAAAGGGCCGCGGCAACGGTAACTTGAGACGCTCTGGAAAGCCGCGGTACTGAGCCTCTTAGGCGTGAGTGTACCAAAGGGTTTGTGACACTGAGATATAAGAATTTAGTGATTTCGGTTGATGCTGAGGGGGGATTGACAGGCGAAAAACGGTGGAAATCCCAGGTGAATTCTTGAAAGCACAGGGCTTGCATACTCGATCGGCAACCGCTGGAGTCCATTTCCCAAAGGAGCCGCCAACAGCGCGTAGCTAGATTGGTTCCACCAGAACATGGGCAGTCGCCTGGTCCAGGCGCTGCCAGATGGCATCGATCCAGGCCAGATGCTCGGGCTTCATCAGGACGGAACGAAGGCACGTAACGTAACCGCTGGAATGGCCAGGGAAGGTCTCCGTTGGGAAGAGATGGATAGGCAGGCTGGCCAGGGCGAGATGGAGGTCGAAATGAGCTGCCTCATCGAAAATGCGGCTGGCAAGTGCCGAGGACGCCTCGGGAGTCTGCTGGCTGGAGCGCACGGTCCAGAAGACGATATCAAGCTGAGGTCCAGAGATTGGGACAATAAATCGTGCATCTGCCACAATGCGACGATTGAGTTCGAGTGCAGCATTACGGCCATCTTCCAGACCCCGCGCAAATTTGCCGCCGCTGGTATACGGCAGTAAACGCTGAGTGGTCCAGAGGGCAACAGCCGAGGCTCCGGCACGGGAGCACTCGAGAGAAATCTCACCAAGGTGAAGATCTTTGGAGGAGAAATAGGTGTAGGGTGAGTCGTGCTTATAGAAGCGCCCAACCGTAGGATCGCGAAACAGGATGGCTCCGCATCCGTAGGGCTGGAGACCATGCTTGTGTGGATCGACGACAATCGAGTCGGCTTGCGGAATCGCATCATAAGCGGCTCGCGTGGCGGGTGCGAGATTGCCAGCAAGAGTGAAATAGCCTCCATAGGCCGCGTCTACATGGATGCGGAAGGAGTATTGGTCGCGCAGAGCGAAAATCCGGTCGAGTGGGTCGACCGAGCCGATGGCTGTCGTTCCAAGCGTGACGACAACAGTGCCGACTTCACCGCTGCGGAGAAGCTGTTCCAGAGCATGGAGGTCCATACAGCCGTTGTTGTCTGATGAAACAGCGACGAAAGGCAGGCCGAGAACCGATGAAATGCGGGAGTGCGTGTAGTGAGCCTGGTCGGATGCAACGATCTTCTTACTAGGTGCTAACTGACCGGCAACCCAGAGTGCTTCCAGATTGGCGAAGGTCCCCCCGCTGGTGAGATGACCAAGATGCTGCGGCCAGCCGAACATTGTCGCCAACGCAGCGACGGCTTCGACCTCCATCGCGGAGCTGGCACGCCCTCCATCTAAAGCATGATTATTTGGGTTGACCGACATCGCAAGTGCGTACGCCGCGCGCGCGATGGGGTGCGGCGGCTTGAGCATCTGGCCCGCGTAAAGCGGATGCGCATAGGGATAGTTATCATGCAAGCGCTCTGCAGCTTCATTCAGGATTGCTTCCGCATCAGGATCAAGTGCGGGCGTGGATGCTGCAGGGAGTGTAGCGAATCCCTGATCGAGCTGATGCTGCGCCTCGCGGAGGAGAGCAAAGATATCTGTTGGATGTGTCGTCTGAGACATGTTTCTTAGGCGTCTTTATAGTTCGCGGGTGACGAAGCCAAGCTTGATGGCATAGCCGATCGCCGTCGAGAGAAGGAAGGCAACAATCGTCCACGGGGTATCGCAGGTGCGTTTACGAATGGCCTGTATCGCAAGGAAAGCGACGAAGATACCAAGCGAGAGGAGGAGTCCATCGGCAACAAAATATCGCGTGGCTCCTGAATCAGCAGTGGTTGTCGCCCAGTGGAGGTTGAACGGATGGAGGAAGCTGCCGACCGCAAAGGCTAAAAGGAAAAGCAGGAACTGGGCGAAGGTGACAAGAACTTTCTTCATGCGATGCCTTCCTGAGCGTACGGATATGAAATGCGGACTTCCTAATTCATCTTAACGGGAAGGATGCTGATCGTGTGCAACCAGGTCTCGACCAGCGATGGCCACTGCGTTACAGGAAGCGATGTGAGGCGGAGTCCATAGCCATGACCGCCTTCGGCGTAGACATGCAATTCGACAGGAACTTTGACCTGCTTGAGCGCTTCGGCATAGACGAGGACGTTTTCGACATGGACCGGATCGTCAGCAGCCTGAAGCAGAAATGTTGGCGGGGTTTGCGCGGAAGGTTCAATGCCTTTTGAAAGCTGTGTGAGCGCAGGTGGCTCGGCAAGGTAGGCAGGATAGATGCCGATGACGAAATCAGGACGGGCATTGATAGAAGAGTCAGAAGGAGGCTCGCCGGGGCGTTTAAAGTCGGGATGGTTGCCGAGGATCACGACGAGATGACCTCCAGCAGAGAAGCCGAGAACCCCGATGCGGTGGGGATCGATATGCCATTCAGCAGCGTGGGATCGAGCAATCCGCATGGCCTGTTGTGCGTCTTCGATATCGCGTGTGTCATCCGGGAAACGCTTGTCGATGGGAACGCGGTATTTGACCAGACCACAATTAACTCCAATGGAGTTGAGCCAAGCGCAAACTTCGGTTCCTTCAAGATCGTGCGCGAGGATGCGATACCCCCCGCCGGGAAAGACGAGAACCATCGCGTCACTCTTATGAGCTCCCTGTGCGGGGTAAAAAGCGAGTATGGGATTGCTGATATTGGTTGGCCGCTGAACAGGTTTGCCCGCAACCATTCGATCCGTAGGCTTTGTGGTCTCTGTTTCCGGGCCGCCGGTATAGGGTTCAGGCGCACCCTGGGGCCAGAGAGGGAGCGTCACTTTTTGGGCCTGAGCCACGGACACAAACAGAGCAAGAGCAAGAAGGACGTGAGTTCGCACGGTCATCATAGTAAAGGCATATCCCCCGATTGGCTACGGGAGGCTGGATTCAAAGACTTGATAGCGGTGTTCGAGCTGCCACTGCTCTTGAGCCCGTTCGCTGGATTGAAGAAATGCGTGGCATGCTTGTGAGGGGTTGGCTGAGCCGAGTCGATCAGCCTTGCAGGCGACATTCACAATCGTGAAGTTGTCAGATTGCGCCCATAAGCTGGGCCCAGAGAGAAAGCTGTGCTCTATCGAGGTCCGCGCCATACGCTTGAGATCGAGATAGGAGAGCGAGAAGTCGAGCACAGCGCGTGTGTACTCATGCGTGATGTCGATGCGAGATACACCTTCATCGTCGGTCGAGAGAGCAACGGGAACCCCAGCAGCGCGGTAGACCGGCAATGGGTGCCAATCCTTCGTGACGCCGAGAATGACGTCGTTCGAGGTGAGATTGATCTCGGTCATGATGTGATGTACGGCCAGCTCTTTGAGCAGCTCGTTAGGACGTGTCTCGTACATGACATCGACGCCGTGACCGATGCGCTCCGCGTGGCCAAGCTCGACGGCTTCGCGGATGTGGAAGCGAAGACCATCAGGCGGAACGAGGCTAGGAGCCAGCTCACCGGCATGGAGTGAGATATGAACTTTTGGATAGACGCTATGCAGATAATCGAGCATCACCATCTGACGGTGATACTCGGACATAGAGAGGTGGCCGTCTTCAGGCATGACAAAGTTGATACCGACAACGTTGGGGTGACCGGAGTTCAACTCGGCCTGAACAACCTCAAAACCCAGGAGAGTCTGTGCGAAAACCTGTTGTGGTGGGAAACCTCGAAGAATCTGATAAAGGAAGCGAACCGTCACGGAACAACCCGGAGCCGCTGTCGAAGTATTGCAGTGCTCTATACGATTGCGTAAATCAAGCGCGTCGGAGAATTCCTGCCTGTTGGCAGAGACAATATCACGTAGTCCATCAGCTAGGAGTTGATCGCGCAATTTTGCCAGAGCTACCTTGCTTGGGCGGGAAGTATCGCCGGTATCTGTTGCCAGAGAATTCGCCACAGTATCAGGCCAGGGGATGGAGTATCCGAGTTTCGCAGCTGCAGCGAAATCTGGCGTCTCCATCACTTCCAGGTATTGCTCGTTCTGTGCAGCTGCGCGGGTGGCGACTTCATCCAGCCACTCGCCATGGTGTGAACGGTTGAGAGCACCATAACGGGAAAAAGTAGCAAAAAACTGATCATGTCCGCTAATCGAAGCGGAGGGAATAAAACTCCGCATCGAGAAATCGTCGACCATTGCGTCATAGAGTTTCTGGTCTTTAAAAGCATCTTCGGCACGCCGGTTCCCTTCTCCACAAACGGGTTGTGGGGGGATGCTGCGTGTCGTGGCGGATGGTTTGAAGAAACTGCGTATAGCGGGGCTATAGCAGAGAGCGTCCTCGGCAGCGTTACGGATGAAGGTCTCGGCGTAGATGGCTCCGGCCAGATGCATATGAAGATCACCTCCCTTAGGGAGATTGACCAAGAAAGCATGGAGTGTGAGCGGATTCTTACGAGCCTGCTCAAAGGCTCGAATGGCACGCTGCTCCTGGAGCGTCGGAGTGGAAATAGGCGTTACAAGTCTCGGTGGTTCGGATAACGCAACCGACGACAAGCAGAGGATGGTAGTGGCAAAGCTCAGCAAGGGACGGAACATAAGGCGTCCTTATCATTATTTTGATATGAGCAGGATAGCGCGAGGTTAGGGTTGGAGAGTTGGCCAAGGATTGGTATACTTGTCTTGCGTTTGAGTTGCTGGTTTCCTGCCGGTAGCAAGCTCCCTGAAAAAGGCCGATGCACAGACGTACGCCCGGGCGTTCTTGGCGATCCCCGATGAGGCGTTTTGCTTGATTGCCAAGGCCAGATAGCTCAGTGGTAGAGCGCGGCCCTGAAAAGGCCGGCGTCGGCGGTTCGATCCCGTCTCTGGCCACCAATAAAATCAACGATTTGAAAGAGTTTCCCTAACCAGCAAAAGTGGGATCGATTATCGCCGTCTTCTCGGTAATGTTCCAACGGAAATCGCGTTTTAAAAGCGAGAGACTCGGAGCCTCCGGGTAGCTCCCTCAATTCTCTGCTTCATAGGACATTACTCCCTTGTGGGACCAATCCACTCAAATGCTCAGATCCGTGGTAGACGTTGAAGTACTCATCACGCAGAAATCCCACCAACGCGATGTCGAACTCCTTTGCTACTTCTACCGCGAGGCTGGAGGGTGCGCCAACCGAAGCGATCATTTGAATGCCGCTCATCACCGCTTTTTGCAGTAGCTCGAAGCTCGCACGCCCCGATAGAAGCATGAGGGCGTTTCGCAGCGGAGTGCGATCAGCCAGAAACTCGCGCCCTAGCAGTTTGTCGACGGCATTGTGTCTTCCCACATCCTCGCGAAGGCCAAGCAGCTCTCCTTTCGCGCTGAAGAGAGCCGCGGCATGCAGCCCCCCAGTTCGATCAAATACAGACTGACGACGCCGCATGCAATCAGGCAATGCATAAAGGACATCAACATCGATTGAGAATTCATTTCGTCGACGAGGTGGAGAAACAGATCGTAATGCCAGCAAGGATGCCTTTCCGCAAATGCCGCAACTGGAGGTCATGTAGAAGTTCCGCTCCAGATTCGCGAGGTTTACCAAGACGTCTGGATAGAGATCGACACGAACAGTGTTGTTCTTTATGGGTCGGGGGAGAATGGCCCGATCAGAGTTCTGATCTATGTCATCGCCTCGTAAACAGTCTTCTCGGTATTCCCCATGGGAGACGTGCGCAATATCATGAACGTCGCGCACGACCCCCTCAGTCATCAAGAATCCTGTTGCCAACTCGACATCGTGGCCAGGCGTACGCATTGTTACGGAAATAGACTTCGTCGTCCGTCTTCCGCTCGTCCCATAGCCGAGCTGAATCTCAAGCGGCTCTTCTACGGCCAATGTTTCTGTCGTGCTATCGACTCTTACGCCGCTTACCCGCTCCGCCTGTGAGCATCGGACGGCAGGAGAATCATGAGCCACAGTCGGTTGGATTGATTTCCGCATTATTCAAAACCACTCACTTGATTGAGGATGCTCATGGGGAACACATTTATTCCTTGGCACTGCTTGAACTCAAAGCTGCACCCAAGGTATTCAGTAAACCGACAGAAGCCGCGAGTCCTCGACGCGCATCTTTGGATGATGCCTGTTTCAGGATCGATAATAGCGACGGAGGTGCGTCACGTTCAGAGGCAGACAATGCCATATGCACTTTAGCCGGGTCGATAGAAGTCATCAGGTTCCCGAAAATGAGGGCCAATCGAAGCCCTGTAACCGCTTCTTTCGAACTCGCAACATCGGCAATCTTTTCTACAATTTCATCTCCAGCACTGAGCATTCCATTACATAGATCGATCACGCCGCGATCATACAGTCGCTGGAGTAGATCGTAAGAAGCGAGAATCGCCTCTGCGTGCTCCATCGGCGCGTGTTCTACTCGGCGGATAAGGTCGTCGCGCGAATTACGGGGTGTAAACTCTTTTATGCCGACCGGTTTTGCCATATCGTCAGCTCCTCCTCTCTTTGGCCTCTCGGATCACTTCTCAATTTGAATTTGGACTAACGGTTCCGTGCCAGGCATGTGGTAGTCTTTGCGCTTCCATTTTCTCTCGACCTCCACTCCCGGCTGCGGCGTCGGTTTTCCTGAGTAGCGAAAATTCAACGGCTTCAACGGATTGCTTCCCATATCCGGCAGGAGATGGATTTTAACCGCCGTTTCCTTATATGCCGGTGTGTTGGTCGCTCGATCCGCATGGGATCCGGTAAGAACATTGATTGGGCCATTCCGCGAAAGAAGGGGTATGAATACTTGATTACCATGAACGCGTTTTGTGACAAGTGCCTTGATGACCAGGGAACCATGCCGACTGGTCACGCGCAACCACCGTCCGGATTCAATTCCACGCTCCTTCGCCAGGTCCTCTGAAACCTCTAAAAAGGGTTCCGGAGTTTCCTCGCGAATACCATTGACCCGATAGGTCATATTTCCTTCATGGAAGTGTTCCAGTAAGCGACCATTGTTCAAGAAAAGATCGAAATCTCTGTCTGGTTTTTCGTCCGGCTCATGGAAAGCAACCGGGAAGAGCCGGGCTTTTTTGTCTGGAAAGGCAAAGCCATTCAGGTAAAGAATCGGCTCATCAGTGCCATCTGGCGCGACAGGCCATTGCAGCGTCTTATACCCCTCCAGGCGTTCATAGTTCACGCCAGCGTATAGAGGAGACAGCGAGGCCAACTCATCCATGATCTCCGAGGGATGCTGATAGTTCCAGTTTGCTCCCATTCGGTTGGCAATCTCCTGGGTAATCTTCCAATCAGCCTTACAATCTCCTAATTCAGGGATGGCCTGATACAGACGCTGAATCCTCCGTTCGGTATTGGTGAAGGTCCCATCCTTCTCAAGAGCAGGTGCTCCAGGGAGTATGACATCCGCGTAACGGCAGGTTTCACTGAAAAAAATGTCCTGCACAACGAAGAGATCTAGTTTCTCAAACGCAGCCCCTACGACATTTGCATTCGAGTCCGCCGAGATCATGTCCTCTCCTGACAGGTAAACCGCACGCAGCTTTCCCTCGTGTATGGCTTCCACCATCTGATGGTTATCCAATCCGCGTGTTGGAGATAGTTTGACTCCCCAGCGCTTCTCATACCGTTCCTGAATCGCCGGATCATTCACAAACTGATATCCAGGGTACCGGTCGGGCATGGCGCCTATATCGCTTGCCCCTTGTACATTGTTGTGTCCACGCAAGGGGTAGGCGCCGACGCCAGAACGCATATAGTTCCCCGTAACCAGGAGCAGATTGGAAATTGCCGTGGATTCATCGGATGCCGACGTGTGCTGGGTGATGCCCATAGCCCAAAGAATGCAGGTGCTCTCGGATTTGCCAATCTCTTGCGCGACACGCTTCAGTGTTTCAATCGGTATTTCGCAGGTTCTGGAGGCGTAATCCATGGTGAAAGGCTCAAGACTTTTTCGGAACTCGTCCACGCCGTGGACCCACTTGTCAAGAAAGTCTAGTCTGGCTAAGCCGTTATCAAACATGTAGCGGCTCATTGCGGAGATCCATACCAGATCTGTTCCGGGACGAGGGCGAACATGAATGTCGGCGCGCTCCGCCATCTCATTTTCGCGGGGGTCAATAACAATCAATCTCTGCCCGAACAGTTTGTGAGCCCGCTTAACTCGAGTCGCCAGGACCGGATGACTCTCCGCCGTATTGGCACCGATGATAACTACCAGCCGTGAACTACCAATATCCTTAATGGAGCCAGAGTCGCCTCCATAGCCCACCGTGCGGAACAATCCCATCGTGGCCGGCGATTGGCAATATCGTGAGCAATTGTCGACATTGTTTGTACCAATGACGGCTCGTGCGAACTTCTGCATCAGGAAACCATCTTCGTTCGTCGTCTTCGAGGAGACGATTACACCAATCGAATCTGGTCCATACTGCTGTTTGATGCTGCTCAGTTTCGTTGTGACAAAATTCAGGGCTTCATCCCAACTGGCTTCACGGAAAGTATCGCCTTCGCGCATCAGAGGCTTCTGCAGTCTGTCCTCGTGATTTACGAAATCCCACCCAAACTTACCCTTGACGCAAGTAGAGATTTGATTCGCATCACCATGTAGAGGTTCGATCTTGAGGATCTTACGTTCTTTTGTCCAGACATCGTAGCTGCATCCGACCCCGCAATAGGTACATACAGTCTTTGTCCGCTTGATTCGTTCTTCGCGCATCTTGGATTCGACCTGTGAAACCTGCATGATCGCGCCGTATCCCATCTCTGGCTCAACGGCTTTTACCACATCGATCATCTTGTTCAGAGCATCTTTCGGGAGTCCGGTCAGAAACCCAGCCTCGCCAAGCATAGATTTCTCCATTAAGGCATTGCACGGGCAGACCGTGACGCAGTGGCCACAAGAGACACAGCTTGATCCGGCAATCTGCATGCCACCATCCCAAAGCACGCGCGGATGCTCAAGCTCCCAGCCGATCGAAAGAGTCTCGTTGACCTCTACGGTCTGACAAGCCTGTACGCATTGACCGCAAAGGATGCACTGGCTGGGATCATAACGATAGAACGGATTGGACATGTCCACTTCGTACGGCTTTGGTTTGAAGGAGTGCTCCTGATGCTGGACATTGAGTTCCAGTGCCGTGTTATGAACGCGGCAATTCTCGTTATTGTTATCGCATACAGTGCAATAGAGCATGTGATTGCCCAGGATGACATCGAACGCCTCGGCTCTGGCATCTTTTGCACGCTTCGATTCCGTATCAACCTGCATACCCGCCGTGACCTTGGTGCCACAAGCGCGAGCGAGCTTTCCGTCGACCTCCACAATGCAGGTGTCACACGTCTGAATCGGCCCCATAAGAGGTGAGTGGTAGCAGATATGGGGAATTTCTTTCTCCCGGAGAATAACCTCGAGAAGCAATTTATCCTGCCCTGCAGCAACCATCTTTCCATCTATAAAGAGCTCGACGGAGGATGTAGTGCTTCGGTGCGGCATTTCTGCATAGCCTTCGATTAGTCCAGATATACCCATAATTCCTCCGAGCTCAGGCCGTATTGGATTCTGGTGAGCATTGCTCTTTCATCTAAACCGTCTCAAACACTTGGACAGATGCAGCAGGGCAAATTCTCAACTCTTGATCGAAGGTAGAGCTTTCTGCAGAAAGATTGCCGGGTTCAATCGTAGCGAAGATAACAGCGGCTGCCATTATATGTTCGTTGAGTAGCGGACACAAAAATTTGCCGTGTGCACCATAGCACGAGTGAGGATTCACATCTGGCGGCACCGCCCCGGTCTTTGACCGATACGGTAAATGTATTGGAAGCGGTACTTCATAGAGAGCTGCGGGTTACGCCGGACCAAATGGACGGTGATCTGATCGAAGGTTACGAAGTTGCATCGTTGTTTGGGCTAGAGAGATATCTGCTGTTGAAGATGTTGCCAGCAGCGGCACGGGAGTTGATCGGATGCTAAGCACTAAAAAATTTGTTCTCAGTCGAGCTAGGGCTCTAAGAAAAGTGGCGAAGCGCCTGCAAGGACAACTTCTCGCGGACGTTGATATTCACGAATGAATCCTATTTCCGTAGTCCTTAGCAAGCATCCGAACCAACGCCTTCCATCCGTCGAATGCCTGAACAAACCGTACATCACACAGATCTTCAAGCTACCACTGATATTCCGAAACAAACTCTAATAAAATGTCTTCTGCTCACGCGGCTTATCTTTAATTCCAAGCGGCTCCAATAGTGCCTTGGCTCCCAGCTTCATCAATCCGAGCTCGGTTACAGACTGGAAGAATTGGAATCCTTCCGAATGAAAGCGCTTCACCTCTGCCGCACTTCCTGCAGGACGCCCTAGCCACTTCCCATGCCGCTTAGCTGCGGCAACAATTTTCGCAATCGCTGTATCCAGTAGATCATCCTGCTGTCCTCGCAATCCCAAGGAAAATGACAGGTCGCTCACACCGATAAAGATCACGTCCACACCAGGAGTCGCAGCAATCGCCTCGATCTCATCGAGGGCAGACGCCTCCTCAACAACACAAACGACCAGCACATTCGCATCAGCGGAGTCATAGTAATTCCCCGCTACAGGCCAAGTCGTAACGGCGAGTCCTGCACCTGAACCTCTCTTCCCAAATGGTGGATAGTGGCATCCTTGAGCCGCAATTACCGCTCGTTCCGGTGTTGAGACAAATGGGAAGATCACGCCCTGCACTCCCTGGTCTAGGATACGTTTTGCGAGCCACAATTCTGACCAGGGAACTCTTGCAAAGACAGGAGCCTCAAGTCCGCGGGTTGCAAGCACCATTGCTCGTAACGACTCCAGCGAAAGCGGCGAGTGCTCCATCTCAGCCCATAAAAAATGGAAGCCGAGTGTGGCGGCATAGGCTGCCGTTTCTATATTGCTGGAGGTTACTGTCATTCCAATCACATACTCGCCTGCGCTCAATCGCCGGCGAACCATATTCCACCTATCTGTGGATGGCGGATGTTCTCCGGCTCGATACTCTCCCGTCATGCCGTGGGCTCCTTTTTCACGACAGGTTTCAACATCACTTCTGCTACCTGGCATCCACGTCCATTGCCACCTAGTCCAGCTTCACGTGTCCACGTCAGCCATAGTTCTCCGTTGGCAGTTGCGGCTTGTGGTACAGAAAATGTCTGAGAAGCGGGCGGCCAAGGTCTTAGCTGCAATGGATGGATCTCAATTCCTTCATTGGCAACAAGCCGCGTCTTCACCCCGCGTGAGTCACCTGAAATCACAACTTGCAAGGTATATTCGACGTCCGGATCAAGCCCTGCATAGTGCATCTTTAAGGGGGCCTCGTACAATGTTTCAGCCCAGTGTTTCCACGCCATAGGAATACTTGCACCATAATGATCAGGATAGCTAGTCCCTACATGCACAGAACGCCGAAAGTCGAAGTCGCCCACAGTATCTCCGAGTACAAGGTGAGGCCGGTTCTCGGTATTGCCTAACTCATCGTAGAAGCCGCCAGGGCCAGGATTCGTGCGATCCAACAAAGTACGAATCGCCATGATCTTCTCTTCTTGATCTTCGATCTTCGCGATCGTGGCTAATTGCTTTTGGAAGTACGGCCCGTCGGTTACCGGGTGATCGATCGTGTCGAGTGGTGCGCCACGATCCACAGCCTCAGCCGCATAGCGCTCAACAGCAAGTTGCTGGTGAATGCTCTGCAGCAGGGCATAACCAAGCTCCATAATTCGCGTACGAAGCACTGGGGAAACCAGTGTTATTGCGCTTCTGCGTAAAATATCTAAGGCTTCATCGATTAAATTTTGCGGATCGATGCCATTAGCAGGCGTTTTCGCGGGGGCATCGCCAATTCCCCATGGCACCGAACCGAATCCAACATCTTCGATCCGCCCTAGAACACTTTTAGCCCTCGTCATCTCTCCAGTCTCGAACAATAATCGCTGCCGTACATATGCATCGCAGCAGGCGCGGAACATTGCTTGCTGCCAACGCCAATTCTCCAGTACAAATGGTGAAGCATTCCGCTCCAAGTTCAGAAACTTTTGCAGAGTAATATCTACCAACTTATTGGTGGCTAATGGCCCATTCCAGTTCTGCTCCAGATCCAGCAAGCCTTGAGCGTAGCCTGAACCTTCCTTCGCTCCGATGACGTAATGCCCAAAATCTCTAAGTGCAATATCTACGGGCATCTCTGGACTCCATGCCAGGATGCTCCACACAAACTTATTTACGTCGTCGTTACAACCTTCTGAGTAGCTTACAAACCCCACCGTGTGTTTTAGTTCTGACCGCAGGATTGCAGCTTCTGCCTCGGGCCTTGGATTAACGACCTCTCGACCTTCTGTTAGCGCAAGAGCGATATCCCAGTTGTTCATCGAATATTGCGATTGAATACTATGCGTGATGTCTGGATAGAAGCGAATCGGATATTTTTCCGGAAGCTTTTTCCTCAATTCCGCAATCGAGCTTCTGTTCTGCGGGCCAAACACAATTCCATCCAGCCAGACCTGCGTATGAGGCTCTTTCACCATCGCGTAAAACTCGTCCATCCATGCTGCATTGAACGACTGTGGCGACATCCACATCTGCAATTCTGGGTGTGTCTTGCGTAGATTGGCTTTCTCTTTTTCGAGTAATGCCAGCATGTACTTTGGTGGTGTGTGTCCTGGATCTCCTCCTGGTACAAATACGACGTTCACGCGTGGCAGATCATGAAGAACGGCCGCCCAGTCGCGAACCTCAGCTTCGACGGTCTTCTGATCGCTATAGTCTTTGGCCATCGCCGGATACCACACCGAAACATCCAGATCGTACTTATCGCAGATACGCGACATCTCCACCATCATCTTCTGTGGTGGAATGGGGAAGTGTGGGCTATCGGAGAGGTCATCGGTGATGGGAGGAAGCAATTCGATTGTATTTGTCCCGAAGATCGCGAGTTCCCGGATGTACTGGTCCCACATCTCTACGGTCCACGCATCGTACGCATTTGTCTTGGGTCGATATCCAAGCTGATGGCCGCGAATCGCATAATGCGGCGAACTTGTTAGATTTAGCGACGATAGCTTTGTTGCAATGGATCGTCGCTGCAGGTTAAACATACGGAGCAGTTTGCCTACACCAAAGATCAATCCGCGCTCATCACTTCCGCATACTGCAATCCATGAGCCACCTTCGCTTCGACTTTCAATCGCAAACGATTCTGCAGGAAGCCTCGTGGCTTTCCCCATAACCGAGACGACTCTTCCCCCAAATCCAGACCATGAGGATCGTGTTCCCAAATAAATTTTGATTGTGCCTGTAGAGCCTATCTTCCACTCTACACCGCACCGCTTCATAATCTCGTCGACTAGCATCTCTGCGGCAACGCGCTCACGCTTTGTAGGGGAGGGGGGCAGCAATACAGAGACGTCATTCATCTCCGTCCATCCCAGCTCCAGCGCATTCAACAGACTTTTATTTCCTATGCTGGAGGCAGCGGCCGCCGCCGTTGCAACGCGCAAAAATGTCCTACGCTTCATGCCTTCTATTCCCTCATGCTTTCTACAAAACGGTTATGGGCATAATCCTGAATAATCAGCTAAATTATTCCTAAATAGATCCTGTTGGTTACCAGTGAAGCCGCGCTGCAAACTGCAATTGTCTTGCCGTTGCCCCTGTTGCCAACGCCGAGATTTTACCTGCCGATGCGGAGCCAATACTGTTGCCTGGGAAGCCAAAGTTCGCGGTATTGAACAGATTGAAGAACTCTGCCCGGAATTGCATGCCCAGCGATTCTCGAATACGGAACTCCTTATGGAGGCCCGCATCAATAGTTTGATAACTCGGTCCAATCAGGATATTACGTCCTGTATTACCAAACTGATATTGGGGTGGATTCACGAAGCAGCTTATGTCGTAGTAGGCGGAGAGTGTCCGTTGCCCACTAGGCTTACTGCCATTGCAGATGCGATTAGGGCGTAGAAATGTTCCCGTATTCAGCGAGGCATTTGATGACATAGAAACTGAGAACGGAGCGCCACTTTGCAAAGTAACAATACCCGTTAAATCCCATTGCCCTATTACACCATCGACAAACCAGTGGACATGTGACCCGTATTGCCTTCCGCGTCCAAAAGGAAGTTCATACACTGGACTGAAGGTGAATCGATGCCGATGGTCAAAATCTGAAAGGCCGTAATCTGCCGAAAGATTGCGGGGATTTTGAATATTGATACGTGATTCACTCGAAGAGGAATTTCCCCCAGAGCCTTCGTCAACGCTGCGGCTCCAGGTGTAGGCTGCAAGGTACTGCAGACCTCGCCATGCGCGTTGTTCCGCTGAAAGCTGTAATGCGTTGTAGCTCGAAACACCGCGATTCTCCCACGCCTGAATTGTCGAATACGCGGCATACGGCTGTCGTGATAAGACATTTCCAGATCCCGGAATAGCTACATTCTCATTGAGCGCAATACCAAGGTGTGTGCCTTTTGCACCTACATAAGACCCACGCACGACAAGAGAGCTCGTAACCTGATTCTCAATAGTGAAATTCCATTGATTTACATAAGGTGTCGGATTTTTCAGCGGAAAGTAAACAACAACCGGTACATTACTTGCCGAAGGAACAAGCGGAATACCTGTAGAGGTCGAAAGGCAAGGCACACCACCATCGCAGGTTGTACTAAATGTTTGTGCGAATGGATAGTTCAGGAACAATCGCGCAGATGACCCCGTACCTTGTTCGTTAAAGAAATATGCACCAAAAGCCGATCGCACTACCGTCTTATCGCCGACTTTATAAGCAAGACTGAGCCGAGGTGTGAAGTTCAACTTCCGTGTCTGCACAATGCCGCGACTATAACCACCCTGATTTCCTATGACAACGGTACCTGTGCCACCAGGTGCCGCCGCGATTGTTCCGCCGTCCGGGACAAAGTTCGATTGACGGTCTTTTCGATCAATAAGCGATGTAAATAAGTCATACCGCAGTCCCAATACCGCTGTAAGCTTGGGCGTAATGCGCCAGGTATCCTGAGCATAAGATCCGAAATCTGTGTAGCTAACATAGGGCATGCCACTAGGAAGAATCGATTTTGTAGAACTCACTGGGAGTCCAAGCAAGAAGTCTGCAAATCCAGATCCCCCTGATGATGCTCCATTGTTCGTATAGGTTCCCGTAAAACTCAATTGTCCCGATGGCGCAGAAAGTTGATTGAATCCAAAATTGTTATGTACACCGCTAAAACCGAAGCGGAATACATGCGCACCATAGTTAAAGAGCACATTATCTGAAAGCTGGATCGTATTCTGCGGTACTATTTCAGGCTGGAAGCTCGCACTGTACCCGCTAAAACCGGACATCGTGAGACTTGCTAGACCTGAACCATCAGTATTTGTAGCGGTATTTGCACCCTGCAGCCCCAATGCTGCTGATGTGTTGTATCCCTGATCCAAGGGGCTCACTCTCAAAATAAACCGGGTGTAACCTAGCGCTAGTTCATTAACCAAAGCCGACGAAAATATGTGTGTCTCTTGTAGAGTGGCTTGTAGGCTTGGCGCATGATTATTTCGGTTAGCACCTGCAAATGCGAGGGGATTGAAACTGCTGCCAACCTTCACAGGAGTTTTAGGAAAGCTCACATCGGCACGTCCGTTGGTGTACTGCAAAAATACGCTATCCTTGGACGACATGATGTAGTCCAACCGTACGTCATACTGATGTTGCACATTAACCTGAAGGTTGTTATAGCGGAAATTATTAGCGTTCCCGGCAAGATTTGGTAGTGGGAGCACCTGCAGTAGATTGACAGCAACGGGGTCAAAGCGCGATGGGTCAATTTGGTTATTCACAAATGGCGTACGTGTCTTTGTGGCTACGTTATATGTCGCTGGGTCATATACACTCGCAAAACCCTGAAAATTGCCGGCGCGCATCGCTTGTGTAGGGACACTTGTAATCGCCGTAGGTGCAGTGTGAGTAATTAATCCTTGATAATCCACAAAGAAAAATAATTTATCCCTCTTGATTGGCCCTCCCAATGCTACGCCAAATTGATTTTGTTGGAACGGAGGTTTGGCCGAGTCGAAGTATCCACGAGCATCCAATGCGGAGTTGCGAATAAACTCAAATGCCGATCCGTGAAATGAGTTAGAGCCCGACCGTGTTACGACATTCACTACAGCTCCACCAGCAGCAAATTGCGCATCAGAATTGCCAACTTGCACTTTGAACTCCTGGATGTCCTCCAGATTTGGAAATACTTTCGCTGTGCCTACCGATTGATCTACGTTTTGAATGCCATTGATCATGTAGAGATTAAAGCTACCGCGCGCCCCATTCGCCGTAACCGATGTTCCAGCGCGCTGTGTCTCATTACCGCCGCCGGTCGCACGTACACCACCTACCGAACCCGAGTTCACGCCTGGCACCAACAGGGCAAGCTGTGAAAAATTGCGCCCATTCAAAGGCAGTTGCACCACAGGCTCATGCGAGATTACATTCCCCAGATCCCCAGATTCTGTATTAAGCAACGGCGCTCCTGCCGTTACATTCACAGTCTCGCTAACCTGACCTATTTTAAGAGAAAAATCCTGCCCCAGGACTTGCCCCACCTGCAAGGTCAGGCCTTGACTCAAAGCGCTCTCGAACCCCACTGCGCTTACCTTCACGGAGTAGCTGCCCGGCTTGAGAAATCCTGCCGAATAGAACCCCGAACTGTTGGTCGTCAATTTGCTCTCAACATTTGTTTGCTGCTCAACGATTGATACGATGGCACCGTATATCGTATGGCCTTGCGAATCTGTCACCCGGCCCGAAATCGTTCCGGCCGAATTTACTTGGGAAAATACAGTAGTGGTGCCCAACATCAGATACGCCATCAGTGTGAATGCAGCATGGATATTCTTCCCGACATGCTCTCTCCACGAACCAAGGACCCTGCCCGAAGCGTAACCGAATCGTCCGTTCGTCGTCATTGTTCACCTTTATGTTCGCTAATTTATCTGCTCACTTCAAAGCAACCGAGCGAACTGAGATTTCAATACGGACGAAACTATACGATTATGTATATAAATTGTCTACATATAAAATTCACTATTTTTATCGCACGAATTTTTAAAGTTTTTTTAGGAACCGCTAAAGCGACTAGCACACTGTCTTGGTCTTGGCAGCCAGTTTAATTACTGCGCGTCTTTGATAGGATCTTCCAATTTTAGTCCTACAGGGGATAGCACCATTCTCTCCATATTGCTATAAGACAACCCCACAGAGATGGACCGTTATACCAAGAGCCGCGCACATACTTGCTTTTACAGTAAGTGCCTTCAGTGCTTCTTCACGACTTCCCGCATATGCGATGCTGACGTGGTTTGCCCGATGGCGTGCCATGAAGGCATCGCGTCCAATACCTTCCGTAATAACGCTGATCATCGGCCACTGCTTTGTAACTTCATTCCACCTGGCTTCCGTCTCCTGCGGAGGCAGCGCGACGACTTTTCCCAAACCTATGTCGATGTGGATGGAATCAGTCTCGACAAAAATTCGGCTCCAGACGATGTCTCCCGGCTTGCCAATCCCCTTAAGCGTTCCCCCTCCAAGTGGAAAATACATAGGAGGCTGACGATCGCTCTCCGAGCCAGCATAACCATTAACGAAGTGACTTGCAGGGGCAGCCCCCGATATCTGCCATAGCCAGACAAAGTTGCCATCGTACTCCTTCCCCCAACGAACATCATGCAACGTGGTGGAAGGATCAAGACCAAGTGCCTTCCAGCAGCGATTCGTTACGACAGCATCCACGCCTGCACACTCATCTACTTCGTTGAAGTGTGGTAAGGCATCCCCAGTAAAAAGTTCACGCCCATCGTCGTTCCTAACAGGCGGGCGGTCCGGATTATTTAATAGGCCCTCAACAAGATCGGATGCAGGCACAAGGTCCTTCAACCCCTGTTGATACTGGATACCAATACTGTCACAACCAAATTCATCCGCAATTCTGACTGCCGCAATATACATACGGCATTGATCGAAGACCTGTTTGTCCGTAAGTTCCGTTGCTTCGTCAGTGCCGGTATTAAATTTTAGTCCCTTCGCATTTAGCCATGCACGCACGGCATTTGCATCATCATTATTTATGGTGCGCATGCGAGCATACAGTGCCGATTGGCTCAGGCGCTCTTTGTAGAATCCTGAACGGTTAAGCAGTTCATCGTCGATGATGGCGTTATACATTCCCATACACCCTTCATCAAAAACACCGAGAATGACCTTCCTTTTTTTCAATTCCGATGCGAGTTTTTCTCCAAGCTGGTGAGCATCGCTGCTAAGAATTGCACCATCCAGCGATGTTACATGTGCAGGATTGTGCTTGATCGTGCCAGTGTCGATCCATTCACTTAGGCCGCCAAGAGCAAAATCATCTGTAAAGTCTTGGCTCCATAACGTCGAAAAGCGTACCCCCGCTTTGATCAAAGAGCCATTTAGGTTCAAGAGCCCCACAAGTCCCGGCCATTTGCCAGACCAATTAGCCACAGTAAGGATGGGGCCATGATGTGATCGCATACCTGGGAGCACATGGTGCGTGTATTGCCAAGCTGCCGTAGCGAAAACTAATGGAGCATCCTTGGGGATAGTTGTGAAGATATTCATCCCCATCCGCTGGCTGGAAATAAAACCGTGCCCCTTCGAAGCATCGTACGGAAAAGCGCGAATCAGATTACACCCTTTATCCGCGAAGCACTTTGTTAGTGTGCTTTCCAGCTCAGCCTGGGCTGGCCAGCAGACTTCATTAGCGCTCTGTCGAAGATCGCCACTGGTGACAAGATAGATACTTTTCATAAACACCTTTATTCCTTTATTACGGAATGCATCCAGCCACAAAACCATTTTTCTAACGCAGCGATCTCAATCTGTCGTTCTGATGAGAGCGGAAAAGGATAGCTTGCATCCGAGAAACCTCGCACATGACTGGCAGCCTTCAGCCCCCACGGCGTCGGCAGCAAAGATAGCTGTGCGATGAACTGATCGAGCAGCAACCGGTCTGGAGCAAAACTTTCACTGGCAGGCCCATTGATAAAGAGGCGTGTTATTAGCTCCGGTAGCGTACATGCTACCCCGGATACAACACCATCACATAAACCTAACTCTAGTGCTTTACACAGCGCATCGTCGTTGCCAATAATGCGCGCAACGCCAAGTTTGGCTTCTGTAATGGCCCGCATGATGTCGAGCATTCCACTGCTGTCTTTGATACCAACAATATTTTCGTGTGCCTTTAGAAGAGCTATCGCAGTGTCTACATCAAGCCTAGTAGTGAATTGAGGAAGGTTATAAAGCAGTATGGGCAAGGAAACGGCATCAGCAACCGCGAGCACAAAGGCTCGCAAATCATCCTGCCGATATGGGAAAAAGCTCGGCATCGGAAGCAATAAGGTATCGGCGCCGTTGTCCTTCGCAATTTTTCCACGCAAGACGGCGCCTCTTACATTGCTTGCCCCAATACCGACAATAAGCTGCTTAGAGGGTGCGGCACTGCGAGCGGTACTCACCATTACCGCAAGCTCATCTGGAGCACAGATGAGAAACTCTCCTGTAGCACCATTAATTGCATAACCGGAGAGTAATTCTTCGGCTGGCATGTTGAATTGTCTTCTGTAGTTTGTGAGGTCAAGATCGCCCTCCGCATCCCGTGACGTCAGAAGTGCCGCATAGACTCCGTAATATTTCGTCATTAATTTTGTTCCTTCCAAAGAAAGGTTTCGCAACAACAAAAAGAAACAAACGGTGGAGTGTATTAGCGATCTGACATAACCACTCGCACATCACAAAATGTGAAAAAGTCACCTGAATTGCCGCGTACAAAGCTTCCAAGTGAGAGTAGCAAATCTGTATTTTGTATGTCGACATATAAATTAATTTTTAAATTTTAGAACGACTGTTTTACACTCGGGATGTGCCACGCCGATCCAGCACGCACCATCCTGGTCCTAAGCAATCCGCACGGATGAAGGCCTATCAGCTTATCCAAACCAAAATTGCCACGGGCCAACTTCCAGCAGGTACCCTGTTGAGCGAGCTCGCTATTGCAAAAGAACTGGGCAGCAGCCGCACGCCGGTTCGAGAAGCCGCAGGGCAGCTGCTTGCTGAGGGTCTTCTGGATTTAAACCCTGGAGGTGGCCTTGTCGTTACCCAGTTAACCCGACAAGCAATCATTGATCTGTATGAGCTGAGAGAAGCTCTGGAGGTCTTCGCCGTAGGACGTGCCGCACGTGATGGTGTACGTCCAGCGGATAAAACCCGCCTGGAAAGCTTTCTTGAAGAGACGCAGGCCCTAATTCGCGAGCTTAAAAATAGCGGGAAGCCAGAGCTTAATGTCGAACAGATGAAGCGCTTCTCCGTCGCCGATCTTAGTTTTCATGCTTTGCTCATTCGCCTGGCCGCGAATGTCCGCATTCTGAAAGTCGTGAACGACACGAGGCTAATGATTCGCATCTTCGCAATCCACAAGAGTGGCCACTGCAGGGAAGAATTGGAACGGATTTACAAACATCACCGAGCCATTCTTCAGGCGGTGTTGCAACGCAACCCTGAGGAAGCGAAGCGGCTTTTAGCTGAGCATATTCAAGCTAGCGCGCGAGAGCGCTTAGATGAATTCGATCAGTGGGAGCGTGAAAGCCATCTCACCGCACTGGATGCTTCCGCTCCGTTTGTTGTGTAGCGTATCAGGTAATACTGCGCCGCATGTTGGATACGAGGCGTAGAAGCACAAACCCCAAGCAAAGATAAATAGCAGAAGTAGCACTAAGACATGCGCTCAGGCCAAAGTTCTCTGCTGCTTTTGCAATAAAGATAGGGGCAAAACCGCCGCCAAGCCAGCCTAATGAGTTCATCAGTCCGGCCGCAACGCCCCGTCGCTCAACAGGAATTACGTCATAGAGCGAAGCCCATATGTTCGCATCATACATACCCTTGAAAAAGCCGAAGCCTACCATCCCAACGATCAGGCCAGTCATTGTTAGGGACCAACCTGTCAAATAAATAAAAGGCACACCAAGTAGTAAGCCAACGGCTTGGACCAGCTGGCGCCCTCCTACTCGATGGGATGCAAGACGATCAGCGAGTGCTCCCCCCAATAAAACGCCAGTAACAGATGCTATTTGCAGATAGGCCGTACTGCTAAAGCCTGCCTTCGCAAGGCCGAAGTGAAATTTGGTGTAGAGAAAGGTCGGCAACCAAGTCAAGAAAACGACAGCTACAAAGTTCGCGCCAATAAAAACGCCAATCAGCGTAAGAACACGCCCCCGAGAAAGAACATCCACCACTCCGCGCAAGAAATCCTGATCTGCATTAAGTTCAATATTCGAAGCACTTGCCGGAGGTTTGCGCAATCCGATAGCTAAGAAGACCATCAGCAGAATACCGGCTGCGCCGAAGACGATAAACGATGTACGCCAGCTGTGCTCTTGTGCAATAAATCCTGCTAGAGTCCCGCCAGCTATGGTGCCTGCATAGACGCCAGACTGGTGCAGAGCCATGGCCCGAGAACGTGTGAACGCAGAGTGATAAAGACCAATCAGCGCCATTGCCGCTGGAAAGTAAAAGGCTTCGCCTAATCCTCCAAGCGTCCGAAAAAATACTATCAGCTCAAAGCTATGACAGAATGCAGTGGCCGCTGTCACAAGGGACCAGAAACCTAGAGCGCACAATATGACTGTACGCGGGGGAACACGGTCCGAGACCCAGCCAGCTATCGGACCAACAAGCGCATACATCCACATAAACGAAGAGGCAACGATACCTAGCTGGACATCTGTAAGCTTCAGTTCGCTGCGCAAAGGAGGGAAAACAGAGAAAATTGCCTGCCGATCCGCATAGTTGCAAAAGCAAACAAACCACAGCATCCCAATCAACCACCAGCGATAGCTGCTTTGATGATGCTTATTCAGCGATACCGCCGAGGTAGTTGCAGGCAAACGAAGCCCTCCAAAATTAGTTCATCTTAGGCTGGATATGAGTATCATATGTCGACAATAATGTGCAACACTAGCTTCTTCTAGCAGCATACCGATGACTGTATAGGCAATGTGAGGGAAACGAAATGGCAATTGTCATGGGCGCGGACTTTGGCACGCAGAGTGTTCGCGTTACTTTGTATGATTCGGAACGTGGTCGGCTCGGCACGGAAGTGGCCGAGTATCCCCTACATCGTCATGCGAACTACGGCGCCTATGCTACTCAGTCGCATTTCGATCAGATGGATGCACTAACAAAAGCCTGTCGTGCTGTATTGAGCGTAGCGGGAACGGATGGAGAATATGTTGCATCGATTGCGATCGACACGACCGGGTCGAGTGTGATCATGGTTGATTGCGACCTCCAGCCACTTGATGAATATTACCTTTGGTGTGATACGAGAGCCTCAGAAGAGGCGCAACAGATCACCGCGACTGCACATCGCATGGGCTTGCCGCATATCGATTGGTGTGGTGGTTATTACTCTCCGGAGTGGGGATTTGCAAAAGTATTGCACTGGATGCGCCACGCCTCAGTAGAGAAGCGAGAGCGGTTTGCGACAGCTCTGGAAAATTGCGACATGGTAGCAGCGACCTTGACCGGCGCAAGAAAACCCGATGGCTTAAAGCGAAGCATTTGCGCTATGGGCCACAAATGGATGTGGAACGCTGCTTTGGGTGGGTTACCACCAGATGAGTTCTTTGCTCAGGTCGATCCTCTGTTGGCAAGTATGCGGGATCAAATTAGTGGTTCATTCCTTACATCCAATGAGATTTGCGGTTCACTAACGCATGAATGGGCTCAGAGGCTTAGGCTTAAAGCGGGCATTCCAATTCCGGTAGGTGCGCTGGACGCACATTGGGACGCTATAGGAGCCGGTTGTCGTGAGGGGGACATCGTCAATGTCGTGGGGACGTCTACGTGTGTAATTGCCGTAATGCGCGACAAACATGCAATCCCTGGCGTCAGCGGCATTGTTCCTGGTAGCGTCAATCCTTCACTAACCGGCATTGAAGCAGGTATTCCTGCCGTTGGTGACATGTTTGATGCCATAGCTAGACGTGCAGGAACCACGGTCGGCGAACTAGCTGGAAAGCTCCAGGGCTACCGCATCGGCCAAACAGGTTTGCTAAAGCTCTGCTGGGATAACGGTGATCGCACTGTTCTCGGTAATCCTGATGTAGGCGGGATCACCATGGGATGGAACCTACAGAGTACACCGCAGGACGAACTCTTTGCTGCTATCGAGGCCACCGCATTTCAGACAAGAATTATTGTGGAGCGCATGGAAGAAAGCGGTGTACCAGTACATCGTGTAGTGAACGGAGGTGGAATCCCTCAGAACAGTCCACTGCTAAACCAAATCTATGCGAATGTTCTCAACAAACCCGTGTTGGTTCCTGACGGCATACCCACTAGTTTAGGTTCGGTCATCTTCGCCATGAAGGCAGCTGGATCGTTCCCTTCGATCGAAGCTGCCCAAGACGCTCTCTGTCTACCGTATAAAGTAACCATGCCGCAACCAGAGGAGTCCGCTCGAGCAGAGGCACTCTACCACCTCTATCGAGATGTCTATTTAGCAATGGGGCTTCCGCATGCTGAACCCAAACCCCTCGGACATGTGCTGCCGAGACTTAAAAGCATTCGCCAAAGCATGTTTTGCTCCGCTCCAACTCCAAGTTGGCGTTAGGAGATTGCGGATGCATCGCTTCGACAAGAAGGTCAGCGCATTTTTGTCTATAGTGAAATTTATGCCTTTGCGGTGGAAGTCATCTTAAAGATAGCCTGCGCATTCGAGCTATCAAAACTCAGGTCCAACCGTTTTTTCTCTGATTCATCCTGCGGCAATGGCAGACGCGTAATGAATTCCAGAAAAGAGCCGGGCACTTCTTTTTCTACCACGCCACCTACTACATGGAAGGTTCTGAGGACGCGTGCTGCATGGAACGCGGTCTGGCGTACTCTGCCGGATTGGGAAACCTCGACCGCAGCTTTCATGGGTTGCCCCAATGCCTTTTGCTCGGCCGCCAAACGGTCAACATCCTCAACACGATCTGTGACGTGATTGAAGGCATTACCCTCAGTTGAAATCCATGCAGCTTCGGAGGATTCAGCCAGCAATAGCTCATAGTCATTGAGGGTTATTTCTCCGTGCTGACGACCAAAACAAGAGACGAGAGCCGGCAGTAAAGCGACACTCTGATCGATGCTTAGAGAATGCGTAGATTCCAACTCTTCAAGCAGTACTTGCGCCTCAGAAGTGAGTGGGTCTGTTGAAGCTGAAGTAACACGACTTAAAGCTTCCTGAAAGCCCGTAGAAAAACGTTCAGGATGCAGTTCGCTGATAAAAAATTGTGCAATCTCCTCTGGGAGGTCAACCTGAGCATAGGAACGCCCTGTCATGCGCAGCCTCTCTAATGGATAGATCCCATTAAGAGCGTATCCAAGAGGACGCAAAATCCGTGTGATTGCTTCTTCTCCGCCTGGAAGGCTTCCCATACCTGTCGTAGCAATTGTGCGAACAGCACCATGATCGTGCATGACGGTCCTTCCATGATGAAGGCAATACTTTACATAGCTTTTTGCCTCAGGAACTCGCTCTAACAGGTCCTCGAAAAGCAGCATGTTGAGTGCTTGTGCCAGTATCGCTCTTGAAGCGTTCGGCATTGAATCCGCGGTAAGTGCACGATTAACTTCGAGAACCCTGAATAGCCGTCCTGTTCGCTCGATCCCAATTATCTCGTCAAGGACTACTCGCAACGTACCTCGGAATCCTGATTGCATCACTCCGTCTCCATTTCTGTACTCCTGCAGTAGAACGCGTATTGATCAAGGAATGGCTGATCGCATTCGCTGCCGATCGCAATAGTTATCTCTTCATTGGGTTGAAATGTAAAATGCTATGCTTTCAGCACTTCATGAGAGTTAATCATCACTACATTGAGGGGGATATTCATGACATCGCTTCCATCGATCGCCTGCTTGCAATCTTTTGAAAGCGTTGCGAGACACGGGAGTGTCTCGCGTGCATCCGTCGAGTTGAATTTGACCCAGAGCGCAGTGAGCCGCCAGATTCACCAGCTAGAAGGATTGTTGGATGTTGCTCTATTCGAAAGAGTGCGCCAGCGAATGGTGATTACCGATGCAGGCAGGCTCTATCTCAAAGATGTGAATAGGGTGCTGGTAGATTTGAAAAGCTCTACTAGTCGAGTCATGGCTTGCGGTGGAAATGCAAACCTTCTTAACCTCGCGGTCCTGCCGACCTTTGCGACCCAATGGCTCGTACCAAGGCTATCTGGTTTTTTACAGCGATATCCGGATGTCACGGTAAATTTTTCTACTCGGTCCACACAATTTGACTTTGAAGCTGAGCCTTTCGATGCTGCAATTCACTACGGATCACCGAATTGGCCTGGAGCTGTCGCCTATCACCTTATGGACGAAGAGACCGTGCCGGTTTGCAGCCCAAAATTCGAAACAGCCCATCGAATCAGGAAACCCGCGGACTTAACGCATGCCGTCTTGCTCCATCAATCAACTCGTACTGAAGCCTGGTCGGAATGGTTCAAATTGATGGGAATTAATAACTCTCATCCCCTGCGCGGTCCGCGATTTGAGCAGTTCGGTCTGATCGCACAGGCGGCAGTCTGTGGGCTGGGTGTGGCCCTTTTGCCAAAACTCCTGATTGAAGATGAGCTCACTTCTGGCAAGCTCTCTCTCTTGTTCACTTATCCCATTCGAAGCACGAATTCCTACTATGTGGTTGCGCCTGAGGCCAAGGCTTCGGCACCCCTTACAGCCTCTTTCATTCAATGGATGATTCACGAAGCCAGAACAGCAGATCAGCCGGTCATGCAAAAAAATCATAAGAGATTAAAAAAATACTGATATCCCAGATCCCAAATTAAGTGATAATTTGCTGGTCATCGTTATCGGTAACTTATTAGATGAAAACGATATCAGGAAAAGGCTCAAGGCCATTTCCGTGTTTCTATTTGCGTGAGAAAGGGTTAGTCAGCATGCCTTTAAAGCACACGACGTGGACCGCTCTAGCCTGTTTGCTGTTCCTCTGTCCCCCTTTGACCTGGTCGCAGGCAACGACCTCCTTAGGAGGACGCGTAACCGATGCAGGTGGCGCAGTCATCCCTGGAGCAGATGTCAAACTCACGCGAACGACGACCGGATCTATCCGTACAGACCTAACAAATGGAAGTGGCGATTACCAGTTTTCACAACTGGCACCGGGACGTTACGAACTAACGATCAGTTCCAAAGGATTTACTACGGTGAAAAAGACGGGCATCGAACTTCTGGTAAGCCAGCCTGCCACGATCAATGTGGCGCTGAGTATAGCTACTGTTTCATCGGATGTGACAGTAAGCGCCGATGTTCAGCCCGTCCTCAATGTAACTGACGCAACGCTAGGCAATGCATTTTCTCAGCAGCAGATCGTCAATTTGCCAAGCGAAGCGAGGAATGTTCCCGACTTATTGAGCCTGCAACCGGGCGTTACGTTTCTGGGCCGAGAGAGTTCGAATACAGGCACAACATCGAACGGAAATACCAGTAACGACTCACGAAGTGGAGCAGTTAACGGTGGCCGCTCGGATCAGTCCAATATCACTCTGGATGGCGTTGACGTAAACGACATTAACATGGGCTATGCCTTTACCAGCGTATTGCGCGTATCGCAAGATGCAGTTGGGGATTTCCGCGTAATAACAAGTAATGCGAATGCTCAGGATGGGCGCTCTTCCGGAGCACAAGTAACGCTGGTTACCCGAAGTGGCACAAATGCATTTCATGGTGCGGTATATGCCTATAATCGCAATAATCTTTTTCAGGCTAACGACTTCTTCAATAAACAGACGCAGTTGAGTAACGGCTTGCCCAATACCCCGTTAAAACTGATTCGCAACGTATTTGGGGCCTCTGTTGGTGGACCAATCAAGAAACAAAAGTCCTTCTTCTTTCTGAACTACGAGGGGAGACGCGATACAGAAGGTTCTACTTCGAACAGCAATACGGTTCCAACCGCAGGCTTCCGATCTGGCAATCTAACCTATGTTTGCGCAGACGGGTCGGATTCTCGTTGCTCCCCGCTGAATGGGCAAATGGTTTATACCCTGCATCCATCCGATCTGAAAGCTATGGATCCACAAGGAATTGGAGTCAACCCTGCGGTTCTTGGGTTGATCAGTTCTTATCCTTTACCTAACAACAAATCTATTGGTGATGGATTCAACAACCAGGGATTCAGCTTTTCTTATGTCGCAAAACACAGCTATAACGCCTATACCGGAAGGCTCGACTGGGACATTATGGGCAATGGGAAGCATATGCTCTTCTGGCGTGGAAACCTACAAAACGACAGTGAGCCCAGCGGGCCGAAGTTTCCTGGACAACCTCCGAGCACAACCTTGCTGACGAACAGCAAGGGATTTGCAGCCGGCTATACGGAGCTTCTCAGTAATAATTTGGTAAATAACCTTGTATTCGGACTTACTCGCCAAGGATTTAGCAATAAAGGACTTTTGTCTGGACCCTATGTGACGTTGCAAGGGATTACCTCGTTCACACCTACGAGCTCATCCAATTCGACGATCATACCTGTCTATAATCTAGCAGATAATTTTAGCTGGATGAAGCACAACCACAATCTGGCCTTCGGAACTAATATTCGTTTTATCGAGACGATTACGTCCAGCAATGCACTTTCATACTCTAATGCGACCGGAACCTATCAATACCTCAACCCGCAGGCAATAGCTGGAAGCGGTGGACCATTTGACCCCGCAGCGTTTAACTATCCCGCGGTCGCTAAACAGTATGCAGGAAACTACAACGCAAGCCTGATGGGAATTGTTGGAATTATCAATGTTGGAAATGTCACCTACAACACCACGAAGAGCGGATCCACGCTTCCAGTTGGCGCACCTGTCACTCGCGATTATCGATGGAATGAATACGAATTTTTTGCACAGGATAGCTGGAAAGCACTTAGCACTTTGACGCTCACCTATGGAGTGCGCTACTCCTACCTTCAGGTCCCTGCAGAAACAACGGGAACACAGGTAGGAGTATGTAAAATTTTGAATAATGCCTGCGCCCCTGGGAATTTTTCGTTGACTGACTTTGTGAATAATAGCGGAACGTTAGCTGCTGCAGGACAAGCAGCTAGTGGTGCTGGAGAACTCGGGTTTCCCTTGAATGGACGCTATAACGGAAAGCCAGATTATTGGACGCCAGAGAAAACAAATTTTAGCCCACGATTTGCCATCGCATATTCACCCATTCCAAGTTCAGGTTTCGGAAAGAGGTTATTGGGAACCGGAAAGACCAGCATTCGAGCAGGGTATTCACTTGTGTTTGACCATTTTGGCGCGGCCATTGTGAATAACTTCGTAAATGAAGGATCGTTTGGTCTTGCCACAACTCTTCAGACTAGTGCTGGAGCGCTGAAGATCGAAAACGCCCCTCGATTTACCGGTGTGAATAATGTTCCTCAAAGCCTTCTACCTCCGCCACCCAAGATCGGCTTCCCCGGCATCCCTGTAAGTAGCGGCCCAACGAGTGGGGCGATTTACTGGTCCCAGGATTCCTCGATCAAAACCCCTTATTCGCATGTCGTGGATCTTTCTATCGCACGTGAGATTCGCAACGGGTCCTCGTTTGAGATCACGTATGTCGGGCGTTTCGGCCGTCACCTGCTGGAGCAGGAAGATGTTGCCATGCCAACGAATTTGGCCGCCGCAGGAACAACTTATTTTGCGGCTGCGGCACAGATGTCGAAGATGGCTCGAGTTAACAATGGTGCCGGTGTCGATGTCTCCACTGTTCAACCAATCGCCTACTGGCAACAGTTGTTTGGTGTTCTTGACGGAAAGGATATTGGGTTTGGCCCTGGCTTCACTGCAACGCAGAATATTTATCAGCTTTATCAACTGAACTTATATAACGAAGCCAACGCACTATATGCGCTAGACATGCCTGATGCAGCAACAGGTGCCGGAATCAATGCCAACGGGGCCTATCCATCCAACCGCTTCTTTCATGATCAGTTCTCCGCACTCTATGCGTGGAGATCAATCGGTACATCAAATTACAATGCCCTTCAGGCTGTCTATCGACAACGATTTGGACTTGGCCTGCAAGCAGATTTCAATTACACCTATTCAAAGTCGCTGGACGCGACCTCGCAGGCGGAGCGCCTGGGATCTTCGGGATCAACGAATGACGCGCAAATCTTCAATACATGGAATCCTAATCAGCTTTATGGCCCCTCGGATTACGATCTGCGCCACCAAATTAATGCAAATTACATCTGGAAGTTGCCTTTTGGCCGTGGCCAGCGGTTTGGGTCTTCAATTTCCCGTTTTAAAGATTTGTTGATCGGTGGTTGGCAGACCACAGGAATCGTTCGTTGGACTAGCGGCTTGCCATTTGATGTCAATAACGGGAATAACTTCCCTACTAACTATGATATTCAGGGATTTGCGACACAGATTGGAAGGATTCCTGGCGGCCGTGGATCCTTAGCACAACGCTTTGCGAACCCCTCATTAGTTCTCAAAGCATTTGACTTTGCCCTGCCGGGCGAATCGGGAACAAGGAATCCGCTTCGTGGTGATGGCTACTTCGAGGAAGATGCAGGCCTGGAAAAAGCATTTTCTGTAAACGAGCGCTTTAAAGTGAAGGCAGGAATCGAACTATTCAACGTCACGAACAGCGTGCGTTTTGACGCAAAGACCATCTCCGCACGCATCGATAATCCAAATGACTTCGGGGTTGCGACAGGCCTGTTAACCAATTACCGACTAGCCCAGTTCCATGCGCGAGTTGAATTTTAAGCAGATAAGCCCTCCATACACCCAAAATCTACTTAGGTGAGATTACGCCCCATTGGTTCAGGACGAAAGATTCCAATGAGAAGATTCCCATTGGTTTAGCGAAATTCTAGCCGCTGTAGCCGTACTTCCGCGGCAGGGGTACCCCTCCGCGATAGGGAGTCTTGCTCACCGGGGGCGTCACGGTGATCTACTCTGTGATGGTGGCCTCTGGGCGGACGCACTTTACCGACTTAAGCCAGTTCATTATTCAACTGGTCGCCGGCATCTCCATGTTGGCATGGCCGCAGATCTGCTTCTCAGCGTACTCCAGACTGAAAAAGGGAGATGCTCGGTGCGTGTTGGACACGTGGCGTGTAACCCGCGGCACGACAGGCCCTGCTTCAACCAATCACAGAGACAGACGCACAAATCCAGTCGGCACCGGTCTCTTTCTACAGCATCGGCACAAGCCTGCTGAATTTAGAATTTCACTTAAATAACGCATGGGCAGCATGTACATTGCGTTAGGAGAAGCAGATTGCATCTTCCCCTCCATATCCTGCTATCACCAATTCATGCTGAGCCGCTGATCCTGCGCTGCGCTGGAGGTTGTCATAAACGATGATGAACTGCTCCAATTTACATTGGGTACAGCGAAGTGGCGCGTGTTCGTCGTATTGAAGCCTTGCTTTGAAGGTTGCCGTCAATCGTTCATGCAGAGGGAAGATTTCGATTACAGCGCTGCAGCTAAACCAACATCTCTTACTTCGTCAACCGCAAGTTGGAGATAGACACAACTACGGGACGCATCAAAAACGATAGTACTGCCATGCAGTTGTGGGGCCGCGAATACCAACAGAGATGGGAACCGAAAGCCTGATCATCTTTTCTCGAAATGCTCTGGCAAGAAGAGTCATTTCTATAGCTATTGTTCAGCGCTAAACTCAAGCTCATTCGCCCAATGCGTTTTCCAGTCATCATGAAATGTGATTGAGTTCGTGATGGAAACGCTGCGATCAGCCGCCAACTCGTGAGCTGGTCCTTTATTGTCATTCACACGGCACGTGAACTTCACTGGTTTTCCAGCCGCGATCAGGGCGCGCACTGCGGGCATCTCACTCCACGGAATAGCCGCTTCTACAAGCCTCGTATTGTCTTGACGTCGAATAACAAGTTGACCGGTTACCGGGCCACCATCAACAGGCGACCTCGGCTGTCTTGGAAAAAAGTGCTTCCGTGGCATTCCTGGCGACTGCAATCTCCATATCTCCGCTCCGCCACCATATGTATCGGCTATTGGGTTCAGTGCATATTCATAATCCGTATCCCAATAGGTAATAAAGTGCGGCATTACGCCAAGAGGATGCGGCAACCACGGCTTGTCCTTAAGAACATTAAAGGCTATCTGAACGTTGTCATGTTCGCCGCTTCCTGAAGGTACGTCGAAATGCTTGCGATAAGAATAGTGTCGTGTGTTCGCAGGCCATGTGAGCATCTTGCCATCAGTATCTTCTGCACGATCGGGGTAGAAGTAGGAGTCATCATCACGCTTGGCGAAACGAAGCATTCCGGGATCGGATGTGGTATCGGAAATTTTGGCTGCAAAATAGAAATTGGTATCGTCATAAGCAAGATAAACAGTCGAAATTCCATTCGTCACGCCTTGACTGAAATCTGTAAACGGTAGCCACGCTTCTTCTGTCATATTGACGCCGATCCCCGAACCTGGCATTACCTGCGGAAGCACACCTCTCCAATCAGCGAGATCTCCATCAACCTGGATCGTTCGATGTGCGATTTGATTCACATGAACTTCTTCCCGCAATACAGAATGCCCATCAATCCCATCGAATTCAGCGGAAAGGTTATATGTATTGCTTGCAACAGGTTTCTCGTTAGCTATAGAGAATAGGATGTCCTTCGTTTCATTTGCGGCCAAGGATATAGTCTGGTGCGCTATTACGAATTTCAAACCTTCGAGCGCAACATGTATCTGTCCTGTAACAGGACGATTAAGAATGTTGGTCAATGAAAGACGCAGCGTGGATCCCTGATCGACCGGCGTCATCATGTCGTGAGCAATAATCTCAACAGGCGTGTACCCTGTCACATTTGCATTCTTCAACTCCGCCAAAAGCCTTGCAAATGATCCGATACGGCCATCACCACGTAGAAAATAACCCCTTCCATTCAGAGGTACGTGGATCGTATCGCTGTCGCTCTGTATCTCATTGCCGTAAAAATCATACGCCCGAATAAAGTGGCCCTGATTCGATACGGTCAGCTCTGCATCTGGTAAAAGTTTTACCGAACGAAAGACCGTACGATTTGGATCGTAGAGCGCCTTGAGGTCACCAAGAACGACAACCGTTCCATCCTCTTCCTGCGCTTGCTTTTCCCCAGTAGATATCCCGTCAAAAACAAAAATCCAGGGCAGTCCGTTCTGAAAGAGAAGACGGTTGAATGCACGCTGCCCAATAAACTTCTGTGTCGCGGCAACTGCAGCAGCTGGCACCCATGCTTGCACTACAGGATAGACCTGACCATCAAGTCGAACATTGTGGCTGTCATAGACGTTTCCGCCATACACCCCAGCCGTGCGCGACTGTCCCTGCGCACGCATCGACGCAATAACTCCAGCGACACGGTCTTCCGAATTAGCAATCCAGCTCTCTGTATCCCACACACGAACCGGGCCATACTCACTCTTCCGATTCATCCACTCTGGAACCTCCGAGGGGTCCGCCGAGAGCATCTGATAGTGCACGCTGACAAAGTCCAACCATTTCAAATATTTGTCCGTACCATCCGCAAAGAGCTTGTCCCGTGCATTAGACGACGAACACGTACCACCAATCAGAACCTTCACTCCGGCCTTTGCACGCGCAGCTTCCACTCCAAGAGCCATGTGCGTGAATATCTCCTGATAACGAGGGATATCCGCACCCCAACCTGAAATGGAAATACTCTCCCACGGCTCGTTCCATAACTCGACCGCATTCACATTTCCCTTGGGCCATCCGTAATTCGTGGATATGCGTTGCACCCAGTCCTGAAAATCTTTGTCGTAGCTCGGCAGCCACGCCATGTCCGACTTTGTCTTCAGCATCTTGCTTTCTGAAGAAAGCCACGGGCGTGGCCTACCCAACGGCTGCGTCGTCATACTGCCGTTATCGAGTGTCAACATGGCAGTGACATCATGCTTTTGCACCCACTGCATGTAACGATCCAACTCCTGCATATTCTTCATATACTCAGGAGCACTCTCCGGCGCATAGGATGCTCCTAGTCGCATCCCTTTAATACCTAGTTTTTCAAAGAGCACCAGCACGCCTTCATTCATGTACTGTGGCCATGTCGCATCCAGAGCATAGGTTGGATACTGAACGCGTCCTGTGTCCGGTTGAATCGAGCGCACCAGCGCCGAGGCAAAAGCTCTGCCGTGCCCGGTGAGGTCCGCAATCAGGACATATCCCCCAAAACGTTCTGGTACTGCTGGGCGTACGGTGACATCCTGAAATCCCTCTGGCGCAAGATTGACCTCGAATAGCGTCACGCCTTCTTCGGCTAGTTTCGAGACATGTGGGACCCAGATATCTCCAACCGCTACAGCCGTTTGATACCGAATAAGCTGGAACATTCCATGCGCGTGCAGCCTTTGTTTAGTCTTGTTGGTAAAGCGATAAGTCAACACAAGCTTCTCGTCTGGCAAAAGCACGTTTGCCATGGTGTCGCTCCCGGCCTTTACAGCTATCTCCTGAACCGTGTAATCCGCAGCCTGCTCACTTGCATTTAAACCAAAAGCTTCTGCATAGCCAGGCATCTTGGCCCCAGTCACCATCTGTGCAATCAACCGCACTGGGAGTGAAATCAACAGGAAGAAGTAGAGAGAAAAAGTAATGCCAACGCGCACCAATATCACCATAGAAACAGGACCCACCGACAGTAGCTTTAAATACAACATGGGCGGTTTTCAGCTTTGCTGAAACCGCCCAATAAAGTTAGAAGATAAACTCAGCTCCAACACGAATAATGCGCGACATGCCTGCCGTCTGACCAGCGTTGAACTGACCAAAAGTAGAAGATGTCACCGGTGTAACAACACCCGTGACATTATTAGTCGTAACCGAGCTTTGCAATTGTCCATTTGATCCGTAATACACCGGATGATTAAAGGCATTGCTGAAGGTTCCGGTAACATTCACCTTATACCTCTCAGTAAAGCTGAAGCCCTTGCTGACCATCGCATCAAACATCGTCTCACGTGGGCTTCTTGCGCCTGCTAGTGTACGCGGCGCATTTCCCAGCGCAGGATTATTTGGTGATCCCGGTGTCGCGAACGCAGCTGGATTCAGATACGGCACAAACTGTCCATTAAACACATTCTGCTTCCAGTTTTTATTGATCAGAGGAACTCCCGGAACAATATTCGGACGCAGCTTGAAGTTCGCAGGCAACGCCCCTCCGCTGCAATACTGATTATTTCCTGATGTCGTACATCCAGCAGTCCCCTTGGGGGTAAACGATGTAAAGTAGCCTGAAGTTCCAAGCACGACTTGAGCCGGGAATCCCGACCCCATCGTGAAGATGCCCGAGGTGGTTAGATTGCCAATCAGTTGATTCACGAGCCAGTTATGGCCGTCGAACCTTTTTCCTCTTCCAAGCGGAAGCTGGTAGACATAGCCTGCCTTTAACCTACTCGGCTGATCATAGCTAGCCACGGCCCATTCATTCGAAAGATCAAGCGGGTTTTGCGCTAGTGCAGCACCAAATCCACCGGAGTTCGCCCCAGTATTCGTATTCGGGACATTATCCAGAGACTTCGACCAGCTGTAGTTCGCCAGCAATGAGAAACCGCTCCCAAACCTCTGATTTATGCTCGCATAGAAGCCGTTGTACTCCGATGTTCCAATACGCGGAAAAACTTCAGGTAGTGGTTGATTAAAGAAATTTTGATAAGGATTGAGCAATTGCAAATTGCTTTCCGGGATTAAAGCACCATTCTGCGTAATCCCCCATTGGTTTGGAGATGTAAAGTTCAGATTGGCATGATTTTGTACCGCAGTCACAAGCTGGCCAACACCTGGAACATTCAGATTTCTGTTTCCAGGATTATTTGATCCATTGAATGCTCCTGCTAGATGTGTTCCTTTTAACCCTTGGTATGTAGCTTGCAGCAGAGTCTTTGTTCCTGCCTGATATTGCATTGTCAACGACCATGTCTGCGAATACGGCACGGCATTCGAATGCGAAATATATACCGGAGCAAGGCCGGTAGAATAGAGAATTGGTCCTCGATTCCCATTCAATGCTGTATAAGCCGAGGTTAGCGGCCCCACCGGGTTGGTAATATAGTTGGTGATGGCATTGGGTGAAACACCTCCCGATAGATATGTGACTGTCTGTGAAGAGACATTGAAGTTAGGATCGGGTACATTCTCATAGCCGCTCAGTGGAAGACGCGACATCATATACGCAGCACGAACCGTCATCCTCTCCGTTGGCGCATACGCGATACCAATACGCGGTTCCAGTCCATAGAAATTCGTCGGCCACATCGAACGCGGTAAACCGCAGGCACCTGAGAAACAGAATGCGGTTGACGTTGCGAATCCATTCAAATTGCCCGGTGTAAACGCGAGATATGCCTGGTTGTTAAATTTCTCCGAACGCGGCGTCTCTACTTCGTACCGCACGCCAAGGTTCAATGTAAGCTTTGGCGTTACACGCCAGTCATCTTGGAAGTAACCCGCATAGTAGCGCCAGCGATAGTAGCCTGGTACCGTGACCGGCGTATTCGAAAAAGTAGAAATTGTGCCAAGAATAAACGTAGCAAGGGGTGCGCCGCCCGCCGCACCATTGTTCGTCTGGTTCCCTGAGAAGGTATATTTACCGCCCGTCGCACCGCTTAGATCATATTGATTCGATTGAATCCAGCGAACATCGACTCCGAACTGAAAAACATGACGGCCGAGCGTCCAGGTTACGTCGTCTCCAACAATAAAATTTTGATCCACCTGTTGCGCGGCATTTCCCACGCCCATCTGCATCGTGTATGCAACACCATTCGCATTTAGATTGCCAAGACTGGGAAAGCCCTTGCCAAATGTGGCTGGGGTCAAACCATACTTCGCCGCATAGTCTTGAGACTGCGCACTGTGCGGGGCGAGTCGTTGTTGATTAACCCGCAGAAAGGAGTAACGGAATACATTAACTACCGAGTTGGAAAAGAGATGCGTATAGCCAACCGCTATATTATGTGTGCGCGCAGCATCGCTCGGTACAATCGTCAGAGGATTAGTCGCATCCACAGCAAAGAAGCGGGTCGCGATCACCGGTATCACTGTATACCGCACAAAAATCTGATTCGCATTATTGAATTGATGATCGATACGGAACGAATAGCGATTGTCTTCGTTAATTACGCCGCGACCATACACAGCATTCGTTCCATCATTTTGCGAATCTGCGTTTGGTGAGTCGAACTTGATATAAGGCCCTGGGTTACTCGGCGTTGGAAACTGCGACAGAACGAACTGTGCTAACGGGTTTTTAGCCAACTGCTGAGATACATCATCGTTCGGAACTGAGCGAATCTGAGATTGGCTGAAAGGACCATTCGGAAATCCGTTGGCATCAACTGTCGACTGGTAATTGATCGTTCCAATCCGTGGCGCTGCTAATGCAGCAGCATACCCCTGACTCTTCAAAATCGATTGATTCAACAACGCCAGTGAATTATGCAGATGTCCCGAAAGCTCATCCGGTGTCGGGAAAGTTCCTCGAAACGCAAATCGATTCCGCATACGTGCTGGCTCTACGCCGACATAAAAGAACGTCTTATCATGTCCGTTGTAAATCTTGGGGAGCCACACAGGGCCACCTATATAAAAGCCGTAGTAGTTTTCGTGTAACGCGTTCGCCGCACTATTACCTAACGGAAATGCATTGAAATAAGGGTCTGTATGTCGCCACGTGATTGCACCATGATATTCATTCGTCCCCGGCTTGCTGGTCTGTACAATCACGCCACTACTAGTGCGACCATATTTCGCAGAAAGACCTGTGACCACAACTGTCGTCTCCTGCACATCCCGGCCCGAGAGATTCACTCCTGCCCTGGCATAACTTCCCTGTGTCACATCTGATCCGTCCACAAGAATCGAATTGGTTCCAGGAGGAGCGCCTCCGATACTAATACTTGCACCCGGCACAACATAGCTCGTATAAGCGTTCGGATTTTCTGTCGCGACTCCACCTGGCTGTAGAGGATCACCATTAACACCGGGTACTAATAAGGAAGCTTCAAGTGAACTGCGCTCAGGATAGGGTAGGCTTTCGACCACCGCATGATCCACAGTCGTCGTCACATCCGACGTATCCTTAGACAGGAGTGCATCCATCGATGTCACTGTTACAACTTCGGTGGCCCTTCCAGCCCGCAATGAAACATTTACCGTGGTAGCTTGAGCCGCACTTACCGTAACGGAACTTGTAAGTGCCTTCTCAAAACCCGTCTTCGTGACAGTCACCTCATACACTCCCGGGTTTAGTGAAATAACATTATAGATACCCAGGCCATTTGTCTTCGCGGATTGCCTCACACCAGTCGCAGTATTAAATACGTCTACAAGGGCATCGGGAACAACTGCATCGCTGGAATCCCTGACTGTTCCGGCAATCGTTCCCTGTCCCGTCTGGCCCCGAAGCGCATGAGGATTCAGAAGAAACATCATCAAAAGAAGGGCCAAAAACATACTCGCCCGCAACCAGAGCCTTAAATATTCGCGTAGCGCCAAATATCTCTCATCTAATTTGGTCTTTATTGTCTTCATTCCATTCTCCCTGAGAGCCTCAAAGTCGTCCCTTCGCACATATCTGACCGAGCCAACATCATCGGACTGCATAGCAGGCATGAGAATGGAACGGCGAACTATTCATTGAGTTCGAGAAGGTTTTTATTGCGCCGAAAGAAAGACTGTCAACGCTCAAATCTCACTTTTCATTCATTCGAAAATCATTTTATTTTTGTTTAGACATTCAAATGAAAATAGATGCCTATTTTTCTGGATTTTAGGCAAAAGGTTTTACATTTTTCGTGCATTATCGCTAAAAATATAGGAACAGCTTGGTATTAGCTGTTCACTAACATCTAAATTTGTCTGCGCGGATTCGCCTCAAAATTCGTTTTATAGGATAAAACGAAAACCTCACCAAAAACAACGCTTAGATAAAGCGCTTTGGGATATGCTGCATCCAGTTATCATTCGGATAGATCTTATTGACATTCTCTGGAGTGAGGATTTCGTGCTCAATAAAGATTGCTGGTGGCACGGGTTTTCGGTTGAGAATATCGAGCGCTAACTGAATAATTTTTAAACCATATGTTTCAGGAAAGTAGGCCACTGAGCAGACTAAACGGCTAGATGATCTTCTTAGCTCTTCGCGGACCAGCCCACTACCATCCTGCCCCGCAATGGCGCACTCTTTTTCTATACCTGCTTCACGAAACGCTTGCAGAGCAGCCATCGCAGTCGTATCGTTCACCGCTCCAATCAAAGCTCGTTCCACTCTACGCCTACGCAGGTGTTTCCGCACCAGGTCAAGTGTAGCTTCAAATTGTCCACCTTTAGTGTCATAATGGTGGCGAGGTATATCGGCCCCACCTGGTAGAAGCTCCGTAATGCCATCGACTATTCCTGTTAAGCGAGCATTAAGCAATGGCCCCGCTGCATCGACGCCTAACAAGATCAACTGCTCTGCATGCCCCTTCCAATACCTCGTTGTCCAACGTGCAAGATAGCGGCCAGCCATACGCCCAGCTTTGTAATTGTCTGCTCCAAAATAGATAGCGCCCGGATGCGGGATATCTAAGGCTATAAAAGGTATTCGCGCATCCGAAAACTTCGCCGCAATTTGCGCCGCAACATTCAGATTGATCTGCGAATCGATCACCAGATCTACGTTCTCCGCGACGAAAGTCTCGGCGTTCTGCAGAGCTGTCCGTGCGCTAAATTTATTGTTCAATATGAGCAATTCGATATTCGCTGCATTTGCAGCAGTGATCAGTCCGTCTGTTACAGATGTTGTAAAGGGGAGTAAATTGCTCTGCGAGGCATAGCCGAGACGAAATCGTCTTGCTTTCGTTGTCTGAATCGATGATCGGTAGCCCTGCTTCCCAGCACGTTCAAGTAGCCCTGTTTCAACCAGGGTTTCCAGCAATCGAAAGGTAGTGCCTCGATTGAGTTTGGCTCGCCCGGCAACGACATGTAAATCAAGAACTTCCGATGTTGAAGCGAAGGCATTCAACACGGCAACAGCCCGCACAACAGCTTGAACCGTATAAGACCGTTTGCGCACTGGATACTTAGTATCGTGTGGAGCAGGCAATGATTTCATATAGTGAAATACTCTAGCATTTTTGAGGACAAGCTAAACCCAAACAGATTCAGGTTTTCATAAGCCCATCTCACGCATATTCTCATCGCGAAAGAGAATTTTGTTTTACAGTGCAAAACGATTAGCAACAAATAATGATTTCGATATCATCTTCTTCTCGGCTATACGTATTCTTGCATTGTCCTGAAACGTTGGTGTGCTGTCGAAAGGAAAGAATTGAAACGGTCTGAGATAAATTCATATATTGCCGAAGCGATAGATTTTTTTGCGGCAAACCACTTTTTTCTCCCTCCCTTCGCGAGTTGGACTCCAGATATGTGGCGCCTTTGCGGAAAGGAAGTTGACGAGATTCAACTAAGTAAACTTGGATGGGATATAACGGATTTTGGCTCTGGCAATTTTCTATCGTGCGGCCTCACACTCTTTACACTTCGCAATGGTGGAGATGATAAAACTGGCTATTTTAAACCATACGCAGAAAAGATCATGCTTGTTCGAGAACAACAGGTGACCCCTTTACATTGTCATCACACCAAAACGGAAGACATCATCAACCGAGGTGGTCTTACTACAAATGGCGACCTTGTCGTCCAGCTCTATCATTCCACTGCGGGTGGAAAACTGGCGGATACATCAGTCCACGTCATCTGCGATGGCATTCTTCGAAAGATTGATGCGGGCAAAACAGTAACACTAAAAGCTGGCGAATCGATAACTCTTCTACCACACACCTATCACACTTTTTACGCAACGAATGGCCCTGCACTTATCGGGGAAATTTCGTCTACCAATAATGATGCAGATGACAACTATTTCCATCTTCCTATACCGCGCTTCCCTGTTATAGAAGAAGATGAACCACCTCTGCGCCTACTCTGCACAGAATATTTAAAGCGCACATGCTAAAGCCTCAAACAAATATCGTTCGCAATTCTTAGAGATATGCAAAAAACTTTGGCCACTAAACTGGAAGCATTTCAAAAATCTCCCAGCAATCGTGCTTTTATCATCGCTGACGCGAAAGACGCCGATATGGCATTTGGTATTGGCGCACCGGGCAAAAATCACCACGGAAATCAACGTAGCCTTCCCGAATTTCGTGATCAGATTCGTGAGATTGTTGCCCAGGGTTTTGTCGACATCATGTTAATGTCTGCAAGTACCTCTGAAATTTTATCTATTCAAGAACGTATCTTTGAAAACTCTCCTGTGACACCTGCCGTCCGTGCAAATGATACGACGGATATTCATGTTGTTCGCGGATCTTCATATGCTGAGATGCCTTCAAAACCCTTCTCATCGACAACCATCGACCATATTCAAATGGGCCGCGTTCTGCCCCCCCATGAGCTCCGAAAATCATACGTTAACCTTGGACTCTATTCTGTCACTTTCAACAATCAGCCCGACTACGATCTGGCTACGATGCAGGCATACAAGGATTTCCGTCTTGAAGCAGAGACGAAAACATTTCATCATTTTCTTGAAGTCTTCGGCCCCAATATTCCATCCGACATACATAGAATCCCGAAGGAAGCAATCCCGTCCTTCGTGAATGATCATATCGTTCGCCTGCTGGCGGGACTTCCAACAATTGCCAGGCCACTTTTTTTGAAAATCCCTTACTATGGCCCCGCAGCGATGGAAGAGATTTGCACGTATGATCCCTCTCTTGTTGTAGGCGTACTTGGTGGTTCCGCAGGAACAACACATGATGCGTTTGCGTTATTGCATTCGGCAAAAAAATGCGGTGCTCGTGTTGCTCTATTTGGCCGAAAAATTAATACTGCAGAACACCAATTGTCATTTATTGAGCATCTCCGCAGGGTCGCGGACGACGAATTATCCCCTGCAGAAGCCGTAAGTTCCTATCACGGCGCCCTGACTAAGCTAAACATTCCACCGCAGCGGTCACTGAAGCAAGATATGGAACTAACGTCGCCCGTACTGAGCTACGGCAAGTAAGCCATTAAACGAATACATTCATCCATGCAGCAAGAACACAAATCCGTAAGCATTCTCTCCCCGAAGAGCTATGATGTTCTTGCCATAGGGATCGCTGCCGTAGACGATCTTTTGTATATTTCATCCTATCCTCCGCCCAACATTAAAATTGCAGTTGAAGCCAAGAAGCGCTATGGCGGGGGACCCGCCTGCACTGCTATCGCTACCGTCGGCACACTCCGAGGACGATCCGCGTTTTGTGCGCGCTTAGGGGGCGATGAGCTGTCGCAGTACATTGAACAACAGCTGCAAACAAAAAATATAGACACCTCTCACATCATTCGAGATTGCATCGCAGCCCCATACCACAGCACGATTGTGGTCGATAGCTTAGGCAATCGCAATGTGTTTTATGATGCCTCGAAATTTCGTCCACTCGCACCAGAAGATATCCCCGATTCCCTTCTTTTGTCAGCGTGCCTTGTGTTACTGGATCACGTGTCGGGGCATGTGCCCATTGATGTAGCAAGAAAAATACGTAATATAGGCATTCCACTTTTATGCGATATCGAAGGTAAATCCGAGCCTGCCAAGCAACTAGCCGAACTTGCAGACTATCTAGTTGTTCCTTATGAATTCGCCCGTTGGGCGAGTAACGCTGAAAATCCGCATGAAGCCTGTTTGCATCTTGCAAAAGCAGGACGAGCGGCCACTGTAGTAACAGCAGGAGCAGATGGTTGTTACTACGCAAGCAACCGTCATAGTAATGTTACGCATCTTCCAGCCTTCGAAGTTGATGCCTTCGACACAAATGGCTGTGGCGATACATTTCATGGAGCATTTGCGCTTGCTATAGCCCGTGAGATCCCGCTGGATGAAGCAATTTTATTTGCTTCAGCGGCTGCCGCCATCAAAGCTTCGGGACGCAACGATGCCCGGAAGGGTTGGGATGCGATACCAACACTTGAAGACATAATTCTCCTGCTGCGGTCGTCGCCAGAAATACCCTTTCAAGCGGGCTTATTAAAGAACATTACGAAGATAGCTACAACGACACGGCTATGACATCGGATAAGATTGCGTAAATTATTCATCCGCTAGCAGCACACGCAAATCTCGCAGGTTATTGCCTGTTGGACCTGTAATAACGGTATCTCCGATAGCATTCAGAAACGAGAAGGAATCGAACCTGCTCAACGCTCTCTGCGCTTCAAATCTCCGCTCAAGCACTGTAGTGATATCAACGGCCGCACCTGCTGCCATACTATTTCCGTCAATACCATCCGAACCCACCGATAAGATCACGGTAGATTCCAGCTTTTGAAGTTGCAGTGCACTGTAGAGCGCGAAGTGCTGATTTCTCCCTCCAGCACGCTTTTCATGATTCGAACAAGACAAGCGTACCGTCACTTCGCCAGCCGAGATAAGGCAGACTCGGCCATGTTCCCGTCGTAGCACTCTAAGGCGATTAAGCAGATAGTCTGCCGCCGCGGCATAATCCCAATCGTCGCAGCTATTATCGATAAATGTCTTAAATCCACATCGTCCTGCAGCTTCACTGGCCGCAACCGCCAGATCATCGGAAGAAAGCACGGAAAAAATATTCTCTCGGATCTCACCAACTTTCGGAGTTTCTACAAATTGCGGCGTCATAAAGAATCGCTGAACAGATTCAGGAAACTGCGGAAGCAATGCATATTTCTCAAGAATAGCTCTGCACTGTTCTACCGTAGATGAATCGGGCACGGTAGGCCCGGACGAAAGACTATCCAACTGCCCCGATGGCACATCGGAGACAGCAAGCGTGATATGACGAAGATCCTTCGCGGCCAACGCAAGACGCCCACCCTTCACAGCTGAGAAATGTTTCCGGATGCAATTGATCTCTATGATGGAGGCGCCACTCTGCACGAGTGCTCGATGAAATTGAGCGGTATCTTCGAGCGAAATGGAGGGGTCTAGAGGAAGTTCAAACATCGCAGATCCCCCACCACTCATCAGGAAAAAGCAGAAAGTCTCACTCGCCCTGGAGTCCTCGACAGAAAAAACCAATAAATCCAGAGCCTTGCGCGCAGCTGCAAATGAAGCTTCATTGGGAAGAGGGTGTCCGCCCCGGAAATAAGAGATACCGGCAGGTAAATTTTCCAAGCCGTCAGGCGCATCGAGAACACCCAGCACCTCACGGCCATCCACAATCGATCGCTGCTCAAGAAAAGCCTGCAATAGGCTGCCAGCCCCCTTGCCAATTGCGATTGTCAGGATGCGCTTCACTTCTGAAAGATCGGCACACTCCACTCCCCCCAATCGAAGAATGTTGTCTTTGGCGCTGACTTTTGATGCAAATGCCCGAGACACCGAGCAAGCATCCATGGCCTCTTCGAATATGCGGTGTGCCATTTCGCGGAGAGACTTCAATTTTGAACTGAATCCTGGATCGCTCATAAAAATAAGGCTTTTGTCCTAAACATGGAAAGCATCTTCTTAGACCTCTGCCACTCAAACTGGCAAAAATCATACAAGCTCACGTGATCAGCAGCGCAACCTATTCTTCAACACATACAATCATTGTGTCGGCAGCACCCACTTCAAACTTGATTCGGCTCTCAGGAGACACCATATTGACCTGGCAGCAATCGTATTTCCTCTTCCATTTTGGCCTTGCCACTTCTTTTCTTCTGGCTGCGTTGCCCATTATTGCGATGCTCCTGCTGCTTGGCGTCTTCCGCAGGCCGGCATGGATAGCCGGCATCATAGGTCTAATCATCACATTTCTGCTGGCTACAGCGGGCTACCATATGCCCATCAGAGCTGCATGTAGTGCAATCCTTTACGGCGCAGCCTTTGGACTGTTTCCTATATGCTGGATCATCTTCTGGGCTCTTATCCTTTTTCGTATCACAGTGGAGACAGGACGCTTCGAAATCATCAAGAACTCCATTGGTCGTCTCACGCCTGATCCGCGATTGCAGGCCATACTCATAGCATTTGCATTCGGAGGCTTCCTTGAGGGGGCATCTGGATTCGGAACGCCTGTTGCCATCGCGTCCACGATGCTCATCGGACTTGGCTTTTCTCCGTTTAGCGCATCAGCCATCTGCCTGCTCACCAACACAGCTCCCGTAGCCTTTGGTTCCATCGGGATCCCGATATACACACTTGCCGGAACAACAGGACTTCCTCTCAATAAATTAAGTGCTGCCGTAGGTGCGCTCTGTTCTCCAATCGCCGTCATCATACCTCTCCATCTCATGATGGCCATTGGCGGAAAGCGTGCATTACAAGGAATTGTCTTCCCCTGCATGCTCGCAGGTGTCGTCTTCGGTGGAGGTCAGTATCTTGTGTCAACACACTTCGGCCCTGCTCTCACCGACATCCTTGCATCCGTCGCAACAATAGCAGTGCTCATCATCTATCTGAAGAATACTGCTCCCGCCGATCCATCCTCTCCACACCTCGTACACAGCTCGGCATTCTGGAGACTCTCTCGCACGGAGAACGAGACAGAATCCGCTAACATCTCTCGTCAAGGAAGCACACCTGCCGACTATTCCTTTACTCAGGTCCTTGGCGCGTGGATGCCCTATGGCCTCGTCGTCTGCTGCGTCCTGCTTTGGGGCATCCAGCCGATGCAGCATCTGCTCGGTTCGGTAACCATCGTTATCAAATGGCCTTATCTGCACGACATAGTGCACAGAATGCCGCCGATCGTGGCCAATGAATCCCCCTACCACGCACTCTTTACCCTGAATTGGCTCGCTGCGCCAGGCACAGCTTGCATGGTGGCAGCCCTTCTTTCTGCTGTTTTACTTCGTGTCAGGCCAGCCCGCTTCGGCAATATTTTGCTGTTCGTCATCAGACAGCTACGCTTCCCTGTCGCAACCATTACGTTAGTGTTAGGCATTGCTTTTCTGATGAATTATTGTGGAGCAACTGCCACGCTCGGCCTCGCTTTCGCCGCAACCGGCCCATTTTTCCCATTCTTCAGCGTCTTGCTTGGCTGGGTTGGAGTCTTCCTGACCGGCTCAGATACTTCATCGAATGCACTCTTCGGCAATCTCCAGGTTGTTACCGCAAACAAGCTCGGCTTCTCACCAGTATTAATGGCAGCCGCAAACTCATCAGGTGGAGTTATGGGGAAGATGATCAGCCTGCAAACCATCGCCGTTGCCGCAGCGTCCACCGGTCTTACGGCCCAGCAGCAGGTCAGGCTCTTTCGCTTTACCTTCCGCCACAGCCTTCTCCTCATCATCATGACAGGCGGTATTGCCATGCTCTACGCCTATTTCACTCACCTCTAAACCATGCACAATCCAAGTAAAGGGGATACACACCAATGGCAAATTTAGGATTTCTTGGCCTCGGCATCATGGGTGGTCCGATGGCCAAACACCTCATCGACGCAGGACACACCGTAGCACTCTGGTCGCACAATCCCTCCAAAGCGCAGCAACTGGCCGCACAAGGCGGCACTGCGTATGCAACACCGGCCAATGTCGCCGAAGTAAGTGATTGCATCTTCCTCTGTGTCGGAGACACCGCCATGGTGCGTGAAGTCATCCTCGGCAAAGATGGCCTCATCGAAAAGGCCAAACCTGGCACAATCATCGTCGATTGCAGTACCGTCTCTCCTTCCGAAAGTCGTCGAATCGGCGAAGAGCTTGCCATAAAAAACATCGAATTCCTCGATGCCCCTTGCACGGGCTCCAAAGCCGGAGCGGAAAACGGGCAACTCACTTTTATGGTTGGCGGCAAGAAGGAGATCTTTGAGAAGATCACCCCTTACTTTCAAGCCATGGGCAAGCTGCTCTACTACTGCGGCGGCCCTGGCATGGGACTTCATGCCAAACTGTCCCAAAACATGATCCTCGGCAATCTGCTGCAAGCGTTCAACGAAAGCATGGTTCTCGCAACCAAAGCTGGAGTTGATCCAGAGATCATGCTCGATATCCTCAACAACAGCGCGGCTAAATCGACGTTTATCTCCGTCAAAGCCCCTATGGTCTTCAAACGCGACTTCACAACTAACTTCTCCGTCAAGTGGCTGGAAAAAGATATGCAGCTCATGCTGGATTCCGCCGCTGAGCTCAACATCCCCGCTCCCGTAACGTCGCTGTCCCGGCAAATGCTTCGCGCTGCCATCGCAAAAGGTTACGGCGAAGACGACATTTGCGGCTCCATCCGCCTTCTCGAAGACCTCACCGGAACGGAAGTGAAAGCATCCGGAACTCCTTCTAACTAAGCCTCCTCTACTCGGTCAGATACAACTCTGGCCGAGTGCTTTATCTGGACGCGATAACAGCGATCTGTTTCAATCGTCATACAGTTGGCTCGGGCACCTGTCTTGAGCAGACGGAAGCGACTATGCGTAAGCTACTCACCCAATCTGGATTGATCTGCAGCGCATTGCACACTCTTGCACTACCGCTCGTGTTTTGTGGCGCATTAGTGGCTCAGGCAGTTGATACGTCAAAACAAGACAGCGGCTCAGCAACCAAACAAACTCAGGCTGCTACAGCTACCAATCAAAAATCCACTTCATCCTCGCCAATGACCCCTGCGGAAAAGCGGAGAGCTGATCTCCAGGCCGACACAGAAAAACTCTATCGTCTGACCCAGGAGCTGAAGGCCGAGGTAGAGAAGAGCAATAAAGATACGCTCTCCGTCTCTGTCATTAAAAAGGCGCAAGAGGTAGAGCAGCTCGCAAAAAGCATCAAAGAGCGCTCAAAGAATCCATAGAGCCACTCGCCAACACCACTCCGACTATCCGCATCTCACATGAAAGAAGGAAACCCTTGCTTGACGGCAACTCATGCAAAAAATAGTTGGCCGCCAGTCGTAGTCGCCAGCGTCTATCAAACCGGACTCAACCTTATGCGTGATCTTCTGCGTCAAGGCGTTCGTGTAGTTGGGATAGACTATGATGCTTCGCACGAAGGTTTCCGCTCCTCGTACGGCAAGTCGCATCTATGCCCCAATCCCGATACCTCCCCGGCAGACTGGGTCGCCTTCATGATCGGCCTCGCTAACCAGCTCGGCACAAAACCGGTCATCATCCCGGCAGCCGATATCTTCGTTGCGGCTTTAGGAAATCATGCAAAAGAGCTTCAGGCCCACTATATCTTTTCCCTCGAATCCATCGCCGTGCAGGCTGCCCTTGCCACAAAAGAGCAGCAATATGCGCTAGCCGCTCAACACAACCTGCCCATTCCACGCACGGCCTATATACAGTCTCGGGCCGATCTCGAACGATTCACCGCGGAAGCCCGCTTCCCGTGCCTCATCAAACCACGCCATCAACGCGAGTGGGACTCTCTTCCCGAAGGCAACAAACTGCGCGGCTTGAAACTGATCACCGCCGAGACGCCAGCCTCCCTACTCGACAATTATTCGCAGGCAGAAACCTATCGCCCCGAAGCAGTCGTACAGGAAATCATCTCTGGCGGAGACGACGCTAAATTCTGCTATCTCTCCGTTTACGGCTCCGATAGCCGTCGCATCGGCTACTCTGTCGTCCACGAACTTCGCGCAAACCCAATCCTCTTTGGCTCAGGCTCCATGGTGGAACCAGTCATCGATCAGGAGATCGCCGCACTATGCGATAACTTTCTGCGCAGCATTCGCTACGTTGGCATCTGTGAGATTGAAGTCAAAAGAGACACCCGGGACGGCGTAGTACGTCTCATCGAAGCCAATCCACGTTACAGCGTTACCGCAGATGCTGCCATTTACGCTGGGGTTCCTATCGGCTGGCTGCACTATCTCGATCTCATCGGACAGCCGATCGAACCCATGGAAACCACCAACTTCAATTTCCGGCATGTCGTTCTACGTCGCGACATCCCGGCTATGCCACGTTATGTAGAGCGCGGTATTCTGACGTGGAAGCAACTATTTAGCAGCTACAAAAGCAATCTGCATTTTTTTGACTTCGATCTCCGCGACCTTCGTCCCACACTGGAAACAATGAGGTTCTGCGCACGCGTTGCAATTGGAACACTATTGCGTTCAGTTGGTTTGTTGCGAAAGCTTGAGTAAGTACGTGTGCTCGTAATTCTCACTGCATCAAACGAATAAGCAATTAGGGACCGTTATCGAATCATTGGGGGAATTCTTACCGCATGTCCAAAAGATCTCTAGCCGCCAACCTACTCAGGCGACTTGGCGTTCTTCATACGCTTGAGGCTCTCCGCTCCAAGCCGGGAATTCTCATCGCAACGCATCATCGAATCGGCAATGCCAGCGCCTCACGCTTTGACCGCGCGCTCTATAGTGCCTCGACCGATGAACTCGACCAGCAACTCAAGTACTTTAAACGCCACTTTCATGTCGTCGACGGCGAAGAACTCGAAGCCATTGTCTCGGGCAAAGAAAAACTCACCCACATGAGCGTCGCCATCACGTTTGACGACGGATATATCGACGACTATCTGACCTCCTTTAATATCCTCAAGTCCAACGACTGTACAGGATTCTTTTTTCTCGTCTCTGAGTATGTCGGCACCAACACAATCCCCTGGTGGGACGAAATCGCTTATCGTGTCCGCAACACAAAAAAGACGAGCCTTTCGTTTCAGTATCCAGTTCCTCTCACGATCAATCTCACATCAGACCGTCAACCCGCCATTCGTACTGTACTCAGTCATTACAAGCGACCCGATAACCATCATGGCGAAAAGCTGCTGGAGCAGCTCCGCCTTCAAACCGAATGCGAGCTTCCCATAACAGGCCGCCGCTTTATCAATTGGGAAGAAACGAGAGAGATGCAGGCCGCCGGCATGACCATCGGATCGCATACCCGGTCCCATCGCATCCTTGGCCAGCTCTCCCCCGAAGACCAGTGGCTCGAGCTCTCAAAATCCAAGAAGGCGATCGAAGAAGGAATCGGCAGCTCCATTACTTCGATTGCCTATCCCGTAGGCATCTATGGCAGTTTCAATCAAACAACCGAACGAATTGCGCAGGAACTCGGCTATCGTTTAGGCTTCTCTTTTTATGGAGGCGTCAACACGCCTCAGCGCATGCAGCCCACGAATCTGCTTCGCATGGCGACCAATCCTGACGCCCTGCTCTTCCGCGCAGAAACACTCTTCCTCTCACGCATTGGATGGCTTCCCTATTAGGCGCGTGAAAGAACCTCTTCCTTCTGAGATACGTTTTCGAAACGTCGTAAAGCAGGTCTCTGACTGTAAAGCTTCACACATGCTACAAGCATGTTTGGCATTCGAAAATCCGAGCTGTATTCACCGCCTCGATTGAGCCACCCGTGCCATAGCCCGGCAAGAATCGCATTTCTGCTCTGCTCTTTTGCGTTCAGACGATTGTAATGCCGCATAAATCCGTTGAAGCTATACCACCGTAGCCGAAGGCTTCCCCATAAACCCAGGTGTTTTCTCCAGAATCGGCTTTCATTCCGCGCCATGTAATACCAGTAATGCGGCTTGATCTCGAACGGCTGTGTATTACGATTCTTCTCCAGATGCCGCACCGTTGTGCGCGCGTCAATAACATTGCGATAACCTGCTGCAGCACTTCGCAGCGAATAGTCAATATCTTCAAAATAAGCAAAAAAGGTCGAATCTAGCACTCCAATCCTTCGGGCCAGTTCCACTCGAACGAGCATCGCCGTTCCAATCACAAGTCCGGCAGTGGGATACCGCTCTTTCCATTCTGCAGCAACAGCAGGATCGTTCGTCTCCTCATAGAGCTTGCGCTTCAAGGAAATCACACCGCCTGCAAAGGTGAGTCGGTTCTGATCCAATGCACCAATCTGCGGCGAAACCAGACCGATATGCGTATCGCTCTCAGCCAGTTCCACCAGTGAGGCCAGTGTCCCTGGCTCGACCAAAGCATCGTTATTCAGCAGCCATACATAGTCGGCATTCATCTCAAGCGCGCGTTCAATACCGAAATTGCAGCCACCTGTATACCCGACGTTGGCAGGTGATTCCAAAATCTCAATACGATCACCAGCCCATCGCCGCAGCTCAACATTCGAGCCATCGCGAGAGCCATTATCAACGACCAGCACACGAAAATTGGAGTACTCCATCGCCCGCACCGATTGCAGTGCGGCCTCAGTCTCGCCAAGACTGTTCCAATTCAGAATGACGATAAGAACAGACGGAACCCGCGTGCCGGTCACGAATGGGGAGTTAAAAGCCATTTCTAATATTTTGATGCAATCGAACAATATGCCGTGTGTGAAAATTCATACACAGCACACCATCCTGCTTTCAGGAGCTTCCCACAGAATTCAGGGACAAATAGTGACTATTGAATCGTCATCTTTTGTAACTGAGGAGAGATCATAAGCTTTGCCTCCGTCCTCTTCTGTACCTCTTCCGGGTTAATCCCCTCGGCAATCTCCATAAGTACCAGTCCATCCGCAGTTACAGAGATCCATCCCAACTCCGTCACAATATCGTGCACCACCCGCGTACCCGTCAGGGGCAATGTGCATTGCTTCAAAATCTTCGGCTCGCCTTCCTTCGTCTGATGTTCCATCGCAACAATCACGCGCTTGGCGCCGGCCACCAGATCCATGGCGCCCCCCATCCCCTTCACCATCTTGCCGGGAATCATCCAGTTCGCCAGATTACCCTGCTCATCCACCTGCATCGCACCCAGAACACTCATGTCCATGTGGCCGCCGCGTATCATCGCAAATGACTCTTCGCTGCCAAAGTACGAGCACCCAGCCAGCTCCGTCACCGGTTGTTTTCCTGCATTAATCAGATCAGGATCGGTATGCGCCTCATCCGGTGGAGGCCCCACACCCAGCATCCCATTCTCCGACTGAAAGACCACATCAATGCCCGGCGCCAGATATGAAACAACCATCGTTGGCAGGCCAATGCCAAGATTGACGTAAAACCCATCCTGCACCTCGCGCGCTATCCTGCGAGCAATCATTTCCTTGCCGTTCATCCCGCACCACCTGCCTGCTGCGCCTTAATAAATTTCGACTCAATCGGCTTCACGTAACGCTCGCCAACGACCACGCGCTTCACATAAATCCCCGGCGTCACAATGTCGTTCGGATCAAGCTCGCCCGGCTCCACCAATTCTTCCACTTCCGCAATCGTCACCTTCGCCGCAGTCGCCATAGCCGGATTGAAGTTCCGTGCCGTCTTCCGATAGATAAGATTCCCCAGCCGATCACCCTTCCACGCTTTGATCAACGCATAATCCGCATGCAACGCTGTTTCCAGTACATAGGTACGATCGCCAATCTGCCGCATCTCCTTGCCTTCTGCAACGACAGTCCCCAGCCCCGTCGGCACATAAAACGCAGGAATCCCCGCGCCCCCAGCGCGAATCCGTTCGGCCAGCGTTCCCTGAGGCACCAGCGTCAGGTTCAACTCGCCGGCGATTACCATCTTCTCCAATTTGCGGTTCTCACCTACATAGCTGCCGATATGCGAAGCGATCATGCCCGCCTCCAACATCAACCCCATGCCGAAGCCGTCAACCCCCATGTTGTTGCTGATCGTATGCAAGCCCGTAATGCGTCGCTTCACCAACGCAGCAATCAGGTTCTCTGGTATGCCACATAACCCAAAGCCCCCCAGCATAATCGTCGAATCCGACGCGATATCTGCAACCGCAGCATCCGCCGATGCCACAACCTTGTTCATGCGTGTTGCCTCAAATCCTGCCTGCTACTTTTCAACCGAAAAAGTGAATGTCGTCATGCTGTGACGAGTCTGCCCTGCCTTCAACTCTGTCGTCGGAAAGGAAGGATGATTGGGTGAGTCCGGAAAGTGCTGCGTCTCAAGGCAAAGTCCCGTGTTCTTCCCATAAACCACACCATTCGGCCCATGGAACGTGCCATCCAGAAAATTACCGGTATAGAACTGCACACCCGGCTCCGTCGTCGTCACCGCAAGCACACGCCCCGTCACTGGATCATGCACCCTGGCCGCGGTCTTGATCTCTCCATTGGATCCGCGCAGAACCCAATTCTGGTCATAGCCTCCCGCTAGCTTCAGCTGCTCAAAGTTGTCGTTGATCCGCTTGCCGATGACTACCGGCTTACGAAAGTCCATCGGCGTACCTTCCACCGGGGCCAGCACTCCCGTTGGAATCAACCCACTATTCGTCGGCGTATATTTGTCCGCCGCAATCATCATCTCTTCATCCAAAATCGTCCCACTCCCCACGCCACCAAGATTGAAGTAGCTGTGGTTTGTCAGGTTCACCACCGTGTCCTTATCTGTCGTCATGCTGTAGTCGATCCGCAGCGCATTGTGATGCAGCGTGTAACGGACATGTGCCGTCAGCGTTCCCGGATACCCCTGGTCGCCGTCCTTGCTCACCAATGTCATCTCGACGCCTTCAGCCACCTCGCGCGCCTTCCACACCAGCTTGTCGAACCCAACTGTGCCGCCATGCAGCGAATTCTCGCCATTGTTCTTCGGTACTTCATACGTCTTCCCATCGAGCGTGAACTGTCCATGCGCAATGCGATTTCCATAACGCCCAACGACCGCGCCGAAGTACGTCTTTCCATCCGCGAGATAACCAGCTAACGAGTCGTACCCCAGCACAACATCGCCCACCTTACCAGCCTTGTCCGCTGTCTTCACCGAAACCAGCCGCGCACCGTACGTCATCACGCGCGCTTCCACCGCATCGCTCTTCAACGTATAAATCTCGATCGCTGTTCCATCCGGCGTGTTTCCAAATGCAGCCTTCGTCACGGCACCATGAGCCTGTATCGCCATCGTCATGCCAACCACCATAACCCCCAGCGTTCGAATCGTCACTCCCACACCTCGCATGCATCAGCCAACTAACCAAGCCACTATACTTCACCAATCATCCGCCGGAAAACCCGCCAGCCTCAACCATTGAGATACCATGAGGGCGTCGATCATCTCTGAGAAGGGACCTTCATGAACCTGGTAAAACTCGCCGCCTCCTGCCTGCTCTCACTCTTTTTCTGCATTGCTGCCTCCGCCGCCCCCCCCGACCACTGGGTCGGCACCTGGGCCACCGCTCCCATGGCGCAGTCCAACGCTGAAGGCAAATATGGCGCCGCCGACACCACCTACCGCGAGATCGTCCACACCTCCATCGCCGGTGATGCCGCTCGCGTCATCTTCACCAACGAGTTCGGCCTTGACCCCCTCACCATCAACGCCGCCTATATCGCACTCAGGACCACTGGCAACGAAATCGACACAACCTCCGCGCGCCCACTCACCTTCGGCGGCAGCACCTCCATCGTCATTCCTCCCGGAGCATTAGCTGTCAGCGATCCGGCCGCCCTGAAGCTCGCTCCGCTCTCCGATGTTGCCGTCAGCTTCGTTGTCCCGGCCCAGCCTATGAAGCAGGTTTCGCAACACAGCTTCGCCGATCAAACGAGTTATGCCGCCCCCGGCAGCGTCTCCGGAGCCAGGTCCTTCGACACTCTCTCCGAGATCACCAACTGGCCCTTCCTCAAAGGCATCGACGTACGCACCAACGGCGACTCCGCCGCTATCGTCGCCTTCGGCGACAGCATTACCGACGGCGCTCGCAGCACCAAAGACGCCAACAAGCGCTGGCCCGACATCCTTGCCCAGCGCCTGCAGGCCGATAAGAAACTTCGCAACCTCGGCGTCCTCAACCTAGGCATTGGAGGCAACCGCGTCCTGCACGACAACGCCGGCCCCAGCGCCCTCGCCCGCTTCGATCGAGATGTGCTTGCTCAGGCCAGCGTCAAATACCTCATCATCCTTGAAAGCATCAACGACATTGGCCACGCAGCCGATCCCACCAAACCCTACGACATCGTCACCGCCGAAGACCTCATCCAGGGACTCAGCCAACTTGCCACTCGCGCCCACACCCACGGCATCAAGGTCTACGGCGCCACACTCACCCCCTACGTCGGAGCCAAATACTCCTCCCCAGCAGGCGAAGCCATGCGTCAGGCCGTCAATAAGTGGATTCGTACCACCAGTGTCCTCGACGGCTTTGTCGACTTCGACAAAGCGACACAAGATCCAGCCAACCCAGCCGTCTTCTCCTCAACCGCCGACGGAGGCGACCACCTCCACCCTGGCGACGCAGGCTACAAAGCCATGGGCAACTCTATCGACCTGAAGCTATTCACAAAATAACCTCTTCTCGCATCGCAGATCGTCCAATAGTTGAGAGGCTTATTTCATGCGAGATCGATCTGTCAGGCAGGCTGAGCTGGTGGATATAGCAGAGATTGCGGCTATGTGCGCTCTTCTCTGGACCGATGGCACAGAAGACGAGTATCGTCGCGAGATTGCGCGCCTCCTCAAAACGAAAATGTGTGGCCCCCTGCCCGCCACCGTCTTCGTGGCTCAGGATGCAGAAGGAAATATCACGGGGTTCGTTCAAGTGGGGCTTCGCTCCCATGCAGACGGTTGCGATTCGGAACACCCAGTCGGCTTCCTCGAAGGCTGGTTCGTCAAGAAGCAGTTCAGGCGGCAGGGGATAGGAAAGGCGCTCGTCGATGCAGCAGAAGCTTGGGCTCGTAGTCACGGATGCAGAGAGATGGCATCCGATACCTGGATCGAAGAAACAATCTCATTGCACGCTCACGAAGCCCTGGGCTTCGAAGTCGTCGACCGCTGTATAACTTTTCGGAAACCGCTTTAAAGCAATAAAGGCAGCCGCCGGTCAGCAGCTGCCTTTATCTCTTGAAACGACTTACTTCAACTCAAACCCAGCAAAGAAGTACCCGATCTCAAATGCCGCTGTCTCCTCGGCATCCGAACCGTGGATCGCATTTTCGCCAATCGAAGCCGCAAACTTCTTGCGAATCGTTCCCTCCTCGGCCTTAGCCGGATCGGTCGCGCCCATCAGCTTGCGCAGATCGGCGATGGCATTGTCCTTCTCCAGAACCATCGGGAAAATGGGGCCCGACGACATAAACTCCGTCAGTTCGCCAAAGAACGGACGCGCCGCGTGAACATAGTAGAAGCCCTCTGCCTGGGCCTTCGAGATCGAAACCTTCTTGATCGAAACAATCTTGAATCCGGCCTTCTCAATTTCGGCCAGGATGGCGCCCGCGTGGCCCTTCTTGACCGCGTCCGGCTTGATAATGCTGAATGTGCGCTGTGACAACGTAGCTCTCCTTGCTGTTTTCTGCTTCATTTAGTGTAAAGCAAGCGCTCCTATGACGCGGCTGGGGCATGGCGCGTCCAAGTCAGGAAGAGGCATCCTAACTGTATGAAGAACTTCGCCTGGATATGGTTCGTCGGATGCGCCGCCTGGCTCGCCAGTGGCCTCATCGCCCTGCGCCAGCACGCCTTCCAGCACGCCCAGCTGTCCATTCTGGTTGCCATGGTCTTCCTCGCCGCAGGCTTCTTCTATCGCCGCCAGCAACGATAAATCTCCATCTCCCCCCAAAGTGTCATTCCGAGCGAGCCACAGGCGAGTCGAGGAACCCCGCATTTTGCTCGTGGAACCACCAGTTTCGCCCACCTACAAGCTGGGTACTCTCTCAGGCGGCTTCATCGCCAGATGGCTGCAGAATTCCGTCGAAAAAGAAGAAAGGGCACAGCCAAAGCCATGCCCTTCCATTCACCAACAATTAACGAATGAACTAAGCCTTACCCAGCACCTTCGCCATGGCATCGCCAATCTCAGCGGGCGATTTCACCACAGTAATTCCCGCTGCAGTCATCGCTTTCATCTTCTCCGCAGCTGTGCCTTCGCCACCCGAGATAATCGCACCCGCATGGCCCATCCTGCGCCCGGGAGGCGCCGTCTGCCCCGCGATAAAGCCAACCACCGGCTTCTTCACATTCTCCTTGATATACTTCGACGCAGCTTCCTCCGCCGTACCGCCGATCTCGCCGATCATGATGATCGCCTCGGTCTCCGGGTCCTCGTTCAGCAGCTTCAGCGCATCGATATGCGTCGTGCCGATGATCGGATCGCCGCCGATACCAATCGCCGTCGACTGGCCAATGCCGCGCTGCGTCAGCTGATACACCGCTTCATACGTCAACGTACCCGACTTCGACACAATGCCCACTGAGCCTTCCTTGTGAATGCGTCCCGGCATGATACCGACCTTTGCCTTGCCCGGCGAGATCACACCCGGGCAGTTCGGCCCGATCAATCGTGTCTTCGACTGACGCACCACATCCCACGCCTTCACCATATCCAGCACCGGAATGCCCTCGGTGATGCAGATCACCAGTGGAAGCCCCGCAGCTGTCGCCTCCAGAATGCCGTCCGCAGCAAACGGGGGAGGCACAAAGATCACCGACACATTCGCACCCGTCTCCCGCACTGCCTCTTCGACCGTGTTGAACACCGGCCAGCCTTCATGCGTCGTACCGCCCTTCCCCGGCGTCACCCCACCCACAACCTTCGTGCCGTACTCCGCGCAGGCCTTCGCATGGAACGTACCCTCACGCCCCGTAATACCCTGCACGATCAGCCGCGTATTCTTATCCACCAGAACTGCCATTACTTACCACCTTTCGCAGCGGCAACTGCCAAATCGGCAGCTTCCTTCATCGTTGCGCCCACCTCAAACTTCAGTCCGGACTCCTTCAGAATCTTCCGGCCCTCTTCCACATTCGTGCCCTCAAGCCGCAGCACGATCGGAAGCGTCACATTCAGCTTCTTAGCCGCAGCCACAACGGCTGTCGCCAGCACATCCACGCGCAGAATGCCGCCGAAGATATTGATGAAGATCGCCTTCACATTCGGATCGCTCAGCAGAATGCCGAACGCATTCTCGATCTGCTCCTGGTTGGCGCCGCCGCCCACATCGAGGAAGTTCGCCGCCTTGCCACCCGCGTACTCGATGATGTCCATCGTCGCCATCGCCAGACCGGCTCCGTTCACCATGCAGGCAATCGAGCCATCCAGCTTGATGTAGTTCAGCGCAAACTTCGAAGCCTCCACCTCAAGCGGATCTTCCTCGCTCAGATCGCGCAGCTCCTTCAAATCCTTATGACGAAACATCGCATTGTCGTCGAAGTTGATCTTGCAATCCAGGGCGAGCAGCTTGTCGTCCTTCGTCGTGATGAAGGGATTAATCTCCATCAGTGTCGCGTCTGTCTCCACAAACGCCTTGTAGAGCCCCAGCATGAACTTCACGGCGTCATTGATCTGCGTTGGCTTCAGGCCGAGTTTGAACGCCAGCTTCCTCGCTTGATACGGCTGCAGCCCGATGCCCGGCTCAATATATTCCTTGAAAATCTTCTCCGGAGTCGCATGCGCGACCTCCTCGATCTCCATGCCGCCGGCCTGCGAAGCCATAAACACCAACCGCGCCGCCGCGCGATCCAGCACAATGCCCAGGTAAAGCTCACGATCGATCGCCGAACCTTCCTCGATCAGCAGACGCTGTACTTTCTGGCCCTGCGGCCCCGTCTGGTGTGTCACCAGCTGCATGCCGAGAATCGCTTTCGCCGCCGTCGACGCATCTGCCAGCGACTTCACTACCTTCACACCACCGCCTTTGCCGCGGCCGCCAGCATGAATCTGCGCTTTCACCACAACGACAGGATTGCCCTTATCGAAAAGGTCCTTCGCTGCCCGGTCCGCCTCCTCCAGCGTCTGAACCATCTCGCCGCTGGGAACCGGCACACTGTACTTCCGCAGAATCTCTTTTGCCTGATATTCGTGAATTTTCATAGATGTCTTGTGAACTCCACCCGCGCGAAAAGTGTAGCGGAGCAAAACATCTACCTGCAATGCAAAGTGCGAACAACAGTGCGGTTATCGTTCCCCGCCCGCTGGAACCATCTCCGACTGCTCCAGAGCACTCCCCGTCGGAGACTCAATCGGGCGCTCAGACTCAGGCGACCTCTTCGAAATAACATGTCTCCGATGATTGCCAGACCTATGCGTCGCCATCATCATTGGCAACCGCTGCTCCATCGGTTTGGTCACAAGTTGTTTCGGTTGGAGAACGATATAAGGAACAACCTCCACAGAGGAATATTGGCGGCAACAATAAAAACAAAAACTTCCCTTCACAAAGTTGCACGTTTTTTCTGTTGCCTTGCAAAGACAAGTGGCTACTATCCAAATTCACCTCCCAAAATGGAATAAATTAAACGAAATCAACACTTCGTTATTGCCGATTCCCAGTGTGGAACTGGGTTCAGAGTTCCTCTGAGATTTCAAGTATCCTCAAGTCAATGCCCGCACATCCCCATCTCAGGCACGTCATCGAGAGCCGCGCCACGCTTACGCGCGAACAAGCCAGCGAAGTACTCCAGCAGATCCTCGCCGGCAACCTCTCCGAGATCGAGATCGCCGCGCTCACCGCAGCACTTGCAGCCCGTGGCGAAACCCCTGCCGAGCTCGCAGGCTTCGTCGACGTCATGCGAGCCAATGTCACCGCAATCCCCCTGGCAGAAGACGAGCGTCTTCAACTTGTCGACACCTGCGGCACCGGTGGCGATGGCTCCCGCACCTTCAACATCTCGACTGCCTCCGCCCTCGTTGCCGCAGCCGCCGGAGCCACCACCGCCGGGGCCAAAATCATGGTTGCCAAACACGGCAACCGCGCCATCACCTCACAGACCGGCTCAGCCGATGTTCTCGAAGCTCTCGGTATCCCCGTCGGCCTCTCTCCCGATCAGGCTGCACAGGCTCTGCGCCAGCATCGCTTCGCCTTCCTTCACGCTCCTGCGCTTCATCCAGCCATGAAAGCCGTGATGCCCGTGCGCAAAGCCATCGGAGTCCGCACCGTCTTCAATCTCCTCGGCCCCCTCACCAACCCTGCAGGAGCTTCGGCGCAGGTCATGGGAGTCTATTCCGCTCACGCCGTCGCACTCGTCGCCGAAGCCATGGCTCTGCTCAATACACGCCATGCCTTCGTCGTTCATGGAACAGCGGAAAACGCCGATAATTCCACCCGCGGACTCGATGAAATCTCCATCTCCGGCCCCACCCACATCGCCGAAGTCCACAACGGCATCGTCACACTCTCCACTCTCACCCCCGAAGACGCCGGGCTGACCCGCGCTCCCCTCGAATCGCTCGTTGGAGGCGATGCGTACACCAACGCGCAGATCCTCACTGCCATCTTTCACGGAGAGCCCGGCCCGCGCCGCGATATCGTTCTGCTTAACGCTGCCGCCGTACTCGTCGCGGCTGACCTCGCGCCCGACATCCCCACCGGCGTCGCTCTGGCGGCCCGTACTATAGATTCAGGCGCTGTCACGGAACTCATCGCCTCGCTCGCGCGTAACTCCTGACACACGAAGTCAGGTATCCTCTTCCTGACTTCCGTAAAGGAGTGCATCGCGCAAATGTCAACCTACCCTCCGCCACAACTCACCATCGATCCTGCACTCATCACCTCGGCACTTGAGCTGCCTGGCTACCGCGTCGTCCGCAACCACGGCATCGTACGCGGCATTGTCGTCCGCTCCCGCAACATCTTTGGAACCCTCGGAGCCGGCCTGCAGACCATGCTCGGCGGAGACATCACCATCTTCACCCAGCTCTGCGAAAAGACGCGCCAGGACTCCTTCGCCATGATGGCCCTCCACGCTGGACAACTCGGAGCCAACGCCGTCATCGCCTTCCGCTACGACGCCAACGAACTTATGAACGGCGTCACCGAGGTCCTCGCCTACGGCACCGCTGTCACCGTTGAACGAATCGTCTGATTCCAACCCATTGGACAGCCGCGGGACTCTCCTTCCACCCGCGGCCTCCCGCATCCATCCCAGCGCCTATGATCCCGTCATAGCGTGAGAACTTCTCAAACATCGTTAGCGCAAATCAATCGGCGATGCTTCCTCGCCGCATGTGGCAGCTTCATACTCGCTCCATTCCCTGCCGAAACACATCCCGCCATCATGCTCGAAATCATTGCCTCATCGGCTGAAGAGGCACGCATCGCCGCTGCTGCAGGAGCCTCACGTATTGAGCTGGCTATCGATCTCAACCAGGGCGGCCTCACCCCACCGGCAACCATGGTGCGTGAGACTCTCGACACCGTCTCCATCCCCGTACGTGTCATGCTGCGCGAAAACAGAGGTTTCGGCATCCTCAATCAGGACGAGCTGGCATCCATGGTCCGCAAAGCCCGCGAACTCGACGCCATGAAAATAGATGGCCTCGTCCTGGGCTTCATCCGCAACGGCGGACTCGATCTCGACGCTGTCAATGCAATCACCGCTGCGGCTCCCAATACGCGCATCACCTTCCATAACGCCCTCGAGAGAACAGTCTCCCCAACTGGCACGCTAAAAGCATTGCGCTCCATCCCCCAGATCGACACCGTCCTTGTACATGGAAGCGGCACCACTCCCGAAGCACGTACCCAAAGCCTTCGTGAGTACGCACACCTCTGGCAGGACGACCACCGTAAGCTCCTCGTCAACGGCTATCCCATCAGCGAGCTGCACACACTCCGCAGCCAGAATCCCTTCATCCAGCAATTCCATCTCGGCTCACAGGTCCGAACACCCGAGGCGCCACTGCCCATCGGCCACCTCGACGCCTCCAAGATTTGCGCCGCAATCCGCACCCTGCACACCGCACACAACTAGCCTTGCTCAGGCTCCTCCACCCGCTCAAAAGTTTCGCCTCAGATATCCACGCCTCCAATATTTACGATAACTATCGAGAGGCCGTCCCCATATGCAACCCACCAACATAGGCCGCCACGAAGTCGGCCGGCTCGAGATGATCACCGGCCCCATGTTCTCCGGCAAGTCCGAAGAACTCATCCGCCGCCTCAAGCGAGCACGCATCGCCCGTCAGCGTGTCGCCTGCTTCAAGCCCGACATCGACCTCCGCTATCACCGCACCGCCATCGCCAGTCACAGCTCACAGACACACGACGCAGATACCATCCCTCCGTCCAGCGATCGCCTCCGCGAAGAGCTTTTCACCAATAACAAGATTCATGAAGTCGATGTCATCGGCCTCGATGAGGTCCAGTTCTTCGACCACCACCTCATCCCGTTCGCCCTCGAGCTCGTCCACCTCGGCAAGCGCGTCATCCTCGCTGGCCTCGACACCACCTTCGCCAACGAGCCCTTCGGCCCCGTCCCCAACCTCATGGCGCTCGCCGACGAGGTCACCAAGCTCTCCGCCGTCTGCATGACCTGTGGAGCTCCCGCCATCCACACCCAACGCCTCGGACAAAGCCAGGAGCTCGTCGTCGTAGGAGCCGCCGGACTCTATGAAGCCCGCTGCCGTGCCCACTTCCAGCCCTACATCGACGAACACCAGAGCGAGCAACTCGAGCTACCCACCGTCAGCAGGTAGACCCAGCTCGAAGACCCACTGGACACTCGATTACAAAAAAACTCGATTACAAGAAATAAGGGGTGTCACCTCGACCGAAGCGCAAAGCGGAGAGATCGATTTTCTCTACCCGTACATCACGAAGCCAACAATCACTCACTTCGCCACACAAGCAAAGCTCCCTGCCTTCGCTACATCACCCTTCCCGTCATACTTCGCCACCTGCGGGTAAGGACACAACGGACGCGACATCACCACCGCTCGCGCTGCACCTTCGCCCGCCGATTTCTCCGCCGTCAGCACTCCAGGAGCCATCCCCTTCTCCGTCCACTGCTCCAGCGCCGTAAAGATGTCGTGTTCTGCATCCCCGCGTGCTCCCATCCCCTGGCCGAACTCTGTCGCCCCCGGCCCAAATGCGCAGTGCTGCATCCCCGGCACCAGATACAGACGCATGGCACTCTCCGTCTTCGACGCACCTATCGTCTTCGTCACGCCTTCGTAGTAGTGGATCGACATCGTCGCCGGAATTGCCGGATCGTTCCAGCCGTGATACATCACCAGCTTGCCGCCGCGTGCAACAAACGGCTCAAGGTTCGTGTCCTTTGAGTCCAGCGCCTCCGCCGTCTTCTCCAGCGACAGCTTGTAATCGCGATCGAACATGAACTCGCTCGCCTTCCACCCCGGCCTGCCATAAACAAAGTTCGAATAGAAACCCTCGCCGAAGAACGGCATATTCGACCCCGGCTGATCGCCCGCAATCCACTGCGCCCATCCCTGCGGCCCATCTTCCGCTCCCGGTTCCAACCCCTTCAACACAACCCTGCCCGCATCATCCACCGGCCCGCGATAGATCCTCTTCACGGTCTCCACCTGTGCAGGCAACAGACAGTTGCTGTTATCGGCCGCCTTGCACGCAATCACAGCAGGATCGAAGCGGCACGCGCGCGGATCGTTGATCACGCCATCCTTCACGCCGTCCTTTGCATCGCACGCAGCATTCACCGCCGCAGCCAGCGCAGGCACCTTCAATGCGGGAAGAAAATTCTCCGCCGACGCTCGCATCCACTTCGTGTTCTCCGCCGCGCCTGCCATCAACCCTGTCCAGTTATAAGCCGGAGCGCCCGCAAGAATCCCGTCATAATCCTCCGGAAACCGCTGTGCCTCCATCAGCGCCTCACGTCCTCCATCCGAGCAGCTCGTGAAATATGCCTTATCCTGCGGCTTGCCATAAAAAGCCCGTATCAGCTCCTTCGCCTGAACTGTCATGTCATGCACAGCACGCCATCCGAAGTCCTTCACCTTCTCCGGATGCCCCAGAGCAAACTCCGGCCTCCCTCCCACATGGCCCGTATCCGTTCCCACCGCCGCATACCCCTGCCGCACCGACTCCGCCATCGCACCCAGATAGATCGTGCCCGCAAACCCGCCATTCCCCTGGGCGCGCAGCCTGCCGTTCCACCCATCCACCGGCAGCCAGACCTCTGTCTTGATGTCTGAATCCTCCGAAGGCCTGTCCGTCACCTGCACACGACAGAACGCAGGCATCGTCCCCGCATTTCTCACCTTCATCGCATCTAGCTCAGGCTGAGTCGCCAGCCCTGCGTGCGTCACCTTCGCCTTATTGAGTACCACAGTAGTCATGCCCTCACACCGCGTCGCCGAACCCTGCTGTCCCCACGCCTGCACACTGCACGCAGTCGCCATCATTAGTCCCAAAGCAATTCGCTTCATCAAGAACTCTCCACAGAACGCACTAAATTACACCACACGGTAAGACACGAAGCAGTGACAACATTTCGCTTGTCTTTCGGCTCATTGATTCCGAATAATTGCTCCTATGCAACGCAACATGTTCGCGTGGGCTCTTTTTCTTTCTTTGTCTGCCTCTCTCTCATCGCAAACACCGGCACCAAAGTTCGTTGCCATTCCTCTTGCAGATGTTCTTCCTGCAGCACTGGCGAATTCCTCGCTTACTGCGCCGAAGGCAAACCCTTTTCATATCAAGCTCAAGGTTCGCGATGTCTTTGATGAAAACTCCCCCATGCAGGCTGAGATCGAGGAATACTGGCTGTCTCCTACACTCTGGAAGCGTATTGTTACCGCGCCAAATTTGCATCAGGTCACTACGCGCAACGCATCAGGGCTGCATTATGAGACGACCGGCGATTACTTTCCCCAATGGCTCACGCTGTTTGTCGGCGGGATTGAAGATCCTGTTCCGGTCGACCGCTGGGGTCAGCCCGGACTACATCTGCAACAAAGGGAACTCGGCTCCGGCGTACCCCCTGTCGCTTGTGCGGCAGTGAATATTCACCTCACTGAAGCTGTCGCTCCGCTCGCCACTCTGTGCTTCTCCACGCTCAAAAATCCTCTTCTCCCGTTGATTACAGGTCCCGGCTACGAGATAGAGTTCAACAATTACCAGCGTTTTGGCGATAAGTCTGTCCCTCACCTCTACATCTCGCGCCTTCCCAATACTCTGCTTGCCGGAAAGGTTGAACTTCTGGAGCCGACAAAAGAGATGGAAGACTTCTTTGCTACACCAGCTTCTGCGACCGATGTTAACCCTCTTGCTTCCATTTCGATTGCGGCTACGACCGTCCAGAAGATGGCGAGACCACACCACGATATCGCATGGCCTTCCGTGGCTAAAGGAAAGACATCAGGCACCATCACTCTGCTTGTATCGGTCGATAAGCAGGGAGCGACAAAGGAGGTCTCCGTACTGGACTCCGACAATGTCCGACTCAATCAATTTGCTCGCGAACAAGTGCTGCAATTTTCATGGATGACGGCAAAAACCAAGACAGGCGATCCGGTTCAGATAACCGGTCCGTATACATTACCCTTTCAGACAACGACCAAGGATCAGCCTGAAATACCCGTGTTTGAAACTCTGCCGGTAAATGTCATACAGAGCCGGGCTCTTACGCAAATAAAGCCGATATACCCCGCGAGCGCCCAGGTGCAGCACCTTCAGGGAATGGTCTACCTCTCCGCCGAGATTGCCACCGATGGCTCTATCTCCCGTCTCGGGGTGATCGAATCGTCTAATCCGTCTTTCGAAAAAACCGCACTGGATGCCGTCAGGCAATGGAAGTATCAGCCGTTCCTTTTGGATGGCATTCCTGCGAAGGTGATTACCACAATCAGAGTATTGTTCGGTACAGCCAACCGGTTCTAAGTTATTCTGTTGCTGCTGGTTTCCCCTCGGCATGTTTGAGCATCTCAACCAACAGCGACTCTTCAGGAGAAACAAGTCGATGCGCCTTTCCGCAGCAATTCTCGCCATCAGCCTCGTAGCCGTTCCCGCCTTTGCCAAGACCAAGCCCCTCATCGTCGACCTCAAAACCTCCGACGGCAAGGACGCTGGCACCGCCGCCTTCTCCAGCTCCAAGGACAACAAGCTCGTCATCAAGCTCAAGCTCAAGAACCTCCCCATGGGCGAGCACGCCGTCCACATCCACCAGAAGCCCCTCTGCGAAGCCCCTGACTTCAAGTCCGCCGGCGGCCACTTCAACCCCGACGCCAAGCAGCATGGCCTCCAGAACCCCATGGGCCACCACAACGGCGACCTGCCCCAGAACGTCACTGCCGGAGGCGACGGCACCGCCAACGCAACCTTCACCGTCGATTACCTTTCGCTCGACCCCTCTTCCCCCAACTCCATCCTGGCCAATGGCGGAACCTCCATCATGGTCCACGAGAAGGCCGACGATATGAAGACCGATCCCACCGGCAACGCTGGCAACCGGATCGCCTGCGGCGTCATCATGGCACCCGCCCCGACCGCCAAATAACAGTTCCTAACTCAAATATTTCAATCTCTTGACAACCATGTGAACAACTCCCGTCGCCCATGCGTATAGAAGCGCATGGGCGTTCTTCACATGGCGATTCCGGCTCCCCGGCACAGCATCTCCCCGAGGAGCGCCCGCAGGCCCGCACAACACGTGCAGGTTATTCGTTCTACTCCCGATAACCCACAACGGGAGACGGCTTTAACAGGCCCCCGACGCGGTACACTCGTACAGCCGTCGAAGTCCGTTGAGGTTACATTGGAGCGCACCCCCGAACAGGAAGCCGCACAGGAAGCACTCGCCAGGCTGGTCCGTCAGTGTCTCGCTGGCGACTCCCAGGCCTGGCAGCAGCTTGTCGTCTCCCAGCATCGGCGCATCTATGCCATCTGCTATCGCTTCACCGGGTCCTCCACCGACGCCGAAGACCTCACGCAGGACGTCTTCCTCAAGCTCTATAAGAACCTTGCCAGCTTCGACCTCCAGAAAGGCAGCTTCCAGACCTGGATCACGACCCTGGCCCGCAACCTCCTCGTCGATCACTTCCGCCGCACCCGGCTCGACCGCGCCTCCGATTCGCTCGACGCCACCTTCGACGGGGACGAGGACGGCCCCACCCTGGCCGAGCGCCTCGCCGACCCCCGCGAATCGCAGGAGAAGCACGTCGCCTCCCTCCAGCTCAAGGGACGCATCCAGGACGCCCTCAAACAGCTCTCGCCCGAGCTTCGCGAAGCTGTTATCCTTCGCGATCTTGAGGACATGGACTACAAAGAAATTGCTCAGGTTTTACGCATTCCTGAAGGCACGGTAAAGAGCCGTATCAGCCGTGGCCGGGGGGAACTTGCAAGACTGCTACAACGTATAGAAAAACAGGTATAGAACATTAGAAACACTTGAAATAGAAAGTTAGAAATACAGTTGAAAGAGAGGTGGTAAAAGTGGCCGAGTTCAAGGAGTTCAATCAGTTCGGGAGCGCAAAGCCTGCGGGCTTCCAGTGCGCCCACGTCGAGGCCATGCTGGCCGACGCGCTCGACCATACTCTCTCGGCGGACGACCAGGCCACCTTCGACCTTCATCTGGCCAGCTGCGCCGACTGCTCCCGTATGTACAAGGACGCCCGTCGCGGAGCCGACTGGCTCGTCATGCTCAAGACCCCGCAGCCCGAGCCCAGCCCGGCCCTGCTCGATCGCATCTTCGCCGCAACCAGCAACGCCAGCCGTACCGCCGAACTCCCCGTAGCCGACGTCCGGCCCAACACGCTGCTGGGACCGGTACTCGTTCCCGCGGCAGTCTCCGCCGCGCCGGCTGCCTCCGGCAACGTCGTCCCCTTCCGTCAGCGCGTCGTCAATGCCTTCCGTGTCCAGGCCCTGCGGCACAACTTCATGCAGCCGCGTCTGGCGATGACGGCGGCCATGGCCTTCTTCTCCGTCGCGCTTACGCTCAACCTCACCGGCATTCACGTCACCCAGCTCAAAGCCAGCGACCTCAAGCCTTCCAGCCTCCGCCGCAGCTTCTACGATGCCAACGCCCGCTTCGCCCGCTCCATCGACAACCTCCGCGTGGTCTACGAGCTCGAATCCCGCGTTCAGGACCTGCAGCGTCACGACGACTCGACCCCGGCACCAGCCCAGAACACCCCGGCCCAGGATTCCAATCAGAACAGTCCCTCCGGCGATCAGAAGAACGAAGACCAGAAGGCGCCCGGCCAACAGAAGCAGCCTGCACCGCGTTCTCGCTCCGGCTCCAGCCGCAGCGAAGCCCCGCGGCCGACCCTTCAATACACGGCCTCCGCAGAGCAAGGCACATCCCCCCGGCCTGCAGCTCCGCGTGAACAGATTTCGCTTCTCTCAACTCCCAACGTCTTCAGGTATCACCAGCAAGGGGGACAGGCATGAACTGCGCCAACCATCCAGAGCGGGAACGAACCGCCTTCTGCCAGAACTGCGGCAAGGCACTCTGCCCGGAGTGCACCCGTATCGTAGGCACGGCTGTCTTCTGCGAGCCCTGCCTCGCCTCTAAACTCTCCGGCGCGCCACCGTCTGCTGGCGCAGGCCCGTCTGCCTCCGCGAACTTCGGCAACAGCTACGCCTATCCTGACCTCAACGGCAGCTATCCGCCTCCGCCCAGCGGAGCGGTCCCCCCATCCCCCGGCTCCTCCAATCCCGGCCTCGCCGCCCTGCTTGGCTTCATCCCCGGCGTCGGCGCGATGTACAACCAGCAGTACGCCAAAGGCATCGTTCACCTCATCATCTTTGCCGTCCTCGTCTCGCTGACCGATCACCATGACGTCTTCGGCCTCTTCGTAGCGGGCTGGATCTTCTATCAGGTCTTCGACGCCTACCAGACAGCAGTCGCCCGCCGCGACGGTCTGCCGCTACCCAACCCATTCGGATTCAACGATATCGGTGAGCGCCTCGGCTTCGGTAAGTCATGGGGCGCTGGATCGTCGACCCCATACACGGCTCCGGTCGCTGCCTATGCGCCTCCTCCGGCCGACCCGAACACGCCTCCTGTCGTGGGAGTTCCCCCACAGCAGCCATGGGAAACCCCCTGGGCCAATTACGTTCCCCCGGCCTCGAATCCATACGTGAGCACGCCTCCGGCCTTCGACCCGAACAGTGCTCCTCCCTTTGTCCCCCGCAATCGTTTCCCCGTCGGAGCCATGTGGCTCATCGGCCTCGGCATATTCTTCCTCGTCGGAAACTCCGGCATCTTCCGTGTGCTTCCCATGCAGATCCTCTTTCCGTCCTTCCTTATCGGGCTCGGTGTCTGGATCTTCTACAACCGCATGACCGCTACAGGCCCCCTCGGCGACGACGGCACCCCCTACTACCGCATGCGTCTCGCCAGCGCCATGCGCGGCTCCGTCTGGATCATCCTCGTCGGCATCATGTTCCTGCTCTCTAACCTCCACATCCTCTCCTGGGGACATAGCTGGCCTCTGTTCATCATCGTCGCCGGCGTTTTGATCCTCGTTGAGCGCACAGCCTTCGCCTCCTCCTCCGCTCCGGCTTACTATCCGCCGCCGCCCTATCAGGCCCCGCCCGCTGCCAGCTCTTCCACAACCTCCGTCGTCCCACCTGCCCAGCAGGACGAGACTCCGAATCCGTTCAATCAGGAAGGGCGCTAGACAGCCATGGCAAGCCAACCACCACCGTATCCGCCACCTCCCGGCCAGTATCCTCCGCCCCAGGGCGACTGGCGCTACCAGCGCCGCGTCCTCAGGGAGCAGGCCCGTATGCAGCGTGACTACTACCGCGCGCAACAGGCCGCCTACCGCGCCCAGGCACGTGGCTCCCGCCGTACCTCGATCGTCGGCCCTCTGCTGCTGATCGCCGTCGGCGTCGTCTTCCTGCTCATCCAGACCGGTCGCATCTCCTCCATGTACTTCTGGAGCTGGTACTCCCGCTGGTGGCCCGCCGTCCTCATCTCCGCCGGTATCATCATGCTGCTCGAGTGGGGATGGGACCGCTATGCCCACGCCGATGATCCCCAGTTCCGCCGCCGTTCGCTTGGTGGAGGTGTCTTCTTCCTCCTCATCCTCTTCGGCATCGTCGGCGCTGCCTTCAACGGCTTCCACAACGGAGTCTGGGGCCGCAACTTCGCTATCGATCCCGACAACATGGACCAGTTCCTCGGCGACAAACACGAGAGCGATCAGACCTTGGTTCAGGCCCTGCCCGCCAATCACAGCATAACCGTCGACAATCCGCGCGGTGATATCTCCATCGCCGGCACCAGCGACGATAATCAGGTCCACATCGACATCCATAAGCAGGTCTATACCCGCTCCGACTCCGAGGCCGACTCCCGCGCCCAGCAGCTCAGCCCCAAAATCGAGACGCTCGACGACACCGTTAAAATCACGCTTCCCTCCATCGAGGGCAGCCGCGCCGACGTCACCATCACCGTCCCGGCCACCGTCGCCTCCACCGTCTTCTCCAACCGGGGAGACGTCCACGTCGCCTCCATCAAGGGACCCGTCAACGTCACCGCCAACCACGGCGATGTCACCATCACCGGCATCACCGGCCCGGTCCTCACTCGCATCAACAACGGAGACTCGTCCTTCTCCTCGCATTCGGTCACCGGCCCCGTCACCGTTCAGGGCCGCGCCCGCGATGTCTCCTTCTCCGAGATCACCGGCCCCGCCAACATCGACGGCGAGTTCTTCGGCACCACGCACCTCCAGCACATCACCGGCAATATTCGCTTCCACACCAGCCGTACCGAGCTGCGCTTCGCCCGCCTCGACGGCGAGGTCGAGATCAGCCCCAACGCCGACCTTCAGGCCGACCAGCTCGTCGGGCCCCTGACGCTCACCACGCGCAATCGCAACATCACCCTCGATCGCGTCGCAGGCGACGTCTCCGTTACCAACCGCAACGGCTCCGTCGACGTCACCAGCGCTCCTCCGATCGGCAACATTTCCGTCGAAAACCGCAACGGCTCCGTCAGCGTCACGCTACCTGAAAAAGCCGGGTTCACCGTCCAGGCCGAAACCACCAACGGCGACCTCGAAAACGACTTCGGACTCGAAGAGCAGAGCAGCGACAACTCCAACCGCAAATCCTACTCCGGCACCGTCGGCAAAGGCGGCCCGCTCGTCCGCATCAACACCACGCAGCAGGACGTCAGCATCAAGAAGGCCGCCGTCGCTCCTCTGCCTCCGACTCCGCCGCCACCACCACCCAAAATCTCCATGCGAGACGGTGGCGACTCCGTCAACATCGGCAAAGAGGGCGTCAACATCACCAGCGCCGACGGCTCCGCAGTCATCATCGACAAGAGCGGACTCCGCATCACCACCAACGTCGATGGATCGTCCGTCTACGCCAACAAAGGAACCCGCCTGACCACCAATGCCGACGGCACGAAGATCTACTCCGGCCCCGATGGCACGCAGTACACCAGCAACGCCGACGGCTCCAAGATCTACGTCGGCAGGGACGGCACCAGCATTCGCATCAACGCGGATGGATCGAAGGACGCCCGCAGCCCCAGCGGCCATGCCCTCACCGACGCAGAGATCAAAGCTCGCCTCGCTCAAGCCGAAGCCATGATCAAACAAGCCGCCGCTCAACGCGACGCGGCCATCCACCACTAAGCCATCTCCAGCCTCCGCCGCAGTTCTTCCAGTCCATCGGCGGAGGCTGGTCCGCCGTCCTCGCCTCGCTTAAAAGCGCCTCGCTTCAAGCGAAGCCCTCGAGATCGCGATACTGGCCCAAAAATATGGAACTCCACCAGGCTCCGATGGAGTTCACTGCACCACCGTCACCTATACCTTCCTTTTGACTATGATGGCTTCGAACAGTTCTTCGGATCGGAGCCACACACGTTGAAGCGCAGAGACCTGCTGAAATCGCTCGGAGCCCTCACCGCCACCTCTGCGATCACAACCCACCCTGCTGAAGCCGCCACCCCGCAACACCTCGCAGAACGCCCCAACATCCTCGTCTTCCTCACCGACGATCATGGCCAGTGGCTGCAGCAGGCCTATGGGAACTCCGAAGTCCACACTCCCAATATGTCCCGCATCGCACGCAACGGGGTGCGCATGGACAATGCCTTCACCACCAGCCCCGTCTGCTCACCCGCACGCGCCAGCTTCTTCACCGGACGCATGCCCTCGCAGCACGGCATTCACGACTGGATCGAAGAATCGAAACAGGCCTACGCCTTCCCCTGGCTCGAGGACCAGACCCTCATCTCGCAACTTCTCCACGATGCCGGATACCACACCGGCCTCGTCGGCAAGTGGCACTGCGGCCACGAGCGTACGCCGCATCCTGGCTTCGATTTCTGGTTCTCCTACTGGGTCAACCAGTATCCGCACACCGGCAAGCAGCAGTTCTCCGACAACGGCACGCTCGTCACCCCCGATGGCCTCCAGTCACCTCTGCTCACCGACCAGGCGCTGCGCTTCCTTCACACCCACTACGAAACCAAATCCACGGCACAGAAACCCTTCTTCCTCTTCGTCGGTTATACCGACACCCACTCCCCCCACACACAAATGCCCGACGAGATCGTCGCCCTCTACCGTGACGCCACTTTCCGCGACATACCCCGCGAGCCCTTCGCAAACGTCCACGGCAAGCCGCTCCTCCCTGTCACCGCCGATGCCGCAGCCGAACGCGCGAAGCACCAGCAGTACTACGCCGCAGCCACCACCATCGACCGCGAGATCGGCCGCGTCCTCGACCATCTCCAATCCATCCACCAGCTCGACAACACACTCATCGTCTACACCGGCGACCACGGCCTCAACGCAGGCCATCACGGCATGTGGGAGAAAGGCAACGCCACCACCCCGCAAAACTTCCTCGACGAATCCATCCGTATCCCCTGCGCCATCTCCTGGCCCCGCGGAGGAATCACGCAGAATCTAACCTCCGACCTCCCCGTCAATCACTGCGACCTCTTCGCCACGCTGCTCGAAGCCGCGCAGGCCACACCATCACCCCAACAGGCGCAGAAGATCAACTCTCCCGGCCGCTCCTATCTGGCTCACCTGCGCGGCCAGCCATCCACCGCACCCATGCGCGAAGACGACACAGTCATCTGCGAGTACGGCAATGCCCGCATGATCCGCAGCCGAGGCTACAAACTCATCCTCCGCTACCCCTACCAGGGCGTCACCTTCCCCAACGAGCTCTACGATCTCAAGGCCGACCCACGCGAAACCATCAGCCTCTACAGCCAGTCGCAATACGCTGCCATCACCGAATCGCTCGCCGCACAGCTCAGCCAGTACTTCGCAACCTACACCACACCCCAACACGACGGCCTGCACCTCGACCAGCAACCCCTGGCCACACCCGCCAGCCCCTGGCTCGCCGCTCTAAAAACCTAAGCCAGCAAACCTCCCATACAAAATGGGGTATTTCCAAAAAGAAGTGTCATTCCGAGTGAGCGCAGCGAACCGAGGAACCCCCGCATTCCTCCCGTACCGGCACAACATCTCACTCAACGAGAAGATGTCAGCCCGGGCGTCATAATCCCAATGTTGTTCACACCCGCCCGATGTGCATCGTCGATCACCTCAGCCACCGCCGAAAAATCTAAATCCGCATCACCCTTAATGAACATTACCTTGTCACCGCGATTCGCAAATATCTCCGCTAGCTTCGGCTCAATCGCCGCCTTATCGAAGGCGGTCTCATTGATCCTGTACGTCGCGCCATGCATGCCATCGGCAGCAATCTGAACAACAATCGCATCCGGCGTCGTCTGCGCTTTCTCAGGAGCCTTCGGCGGCTGAGGAACCAGGGCATCCAGCCCCTGCGTCGTCTCAGGCTGTATGACCATGAAGATAATCAGCAGTACAAGAAGCACATCAATCAGAGGAGTTACGTTGATCTCCGAGCTCAATCCTCTGCTCCCATCCGATGTCATGCCCATGCGCTCACCTCTTATGAGCTTTTTGACACCACTCTCCAACACAAGGTTCCCGAACGCGCACCTCACGAAGAGGACAGGCCCTTAAACCAATGCAGGGCTCCCACGCATAAGGGAGCTCTGCAAAACTTGATACATTCCCTTCATGCGCCCCGGCCCCATCCCGCAGGATCTCAAACGCCGCATCCTCAAAGACGTTCTCCGCAAAAACGAGTCCCGCGATGATGCCTTCCGCCGCATCATCCGCTCCGTCCCCAAAGGGAAGGTCTCCACCTACGGCAAGGTCGCCGCAGCCGCTGGCTATCCGCTCTACCATCGAGCCGTCGCACGCCTCCTCCGCACCGAACCCCTCCATGGACTCCCCTGGCAACGCATCGTCGGAGCAAATGGCGAGATCAAACTGCGCGGCGAAGCAGCAGCAGAGCAGAGATTACGACTGCAGATGGAAGGTGTTCGCTTCCGCGGCAAACGCGTCAACATGACTCTCTACGAACACCAGCTGCGCAGTTGGGAAGCACTACCCTAAATCCCCGCAACGCTGCTCGCGTGTTGGGGGAGGGTCAGAGAGGACCGATGGCCCCACACCGCCGGCCATAGCGAAAACCTGTCAAGCCCCCTAAAATTGCAACTCCCTCATTCCAAAGCAAATAAACCTTCAAAAATCTGCCGATTAGTTTCCCCCGCTTCGTTACACTTAAATCAGCTCACAGAAAGCCCCGGGACATCCCATCCGGGGCTTTCTCTTTTGGAATCAATATTTTTACCCGTAAACCACCTGCATTCAATATTTTATCCTGTGCAAATCGTATAAACGACTGCAACAAAAAGGTTTACAAGAAAAGGCCCCCGGGGGGGGGCCATTAGGAGAAACGACACATGCGAGTCTCACTCTGCCGGCACCTCAAGACCAACGGAACACAATGCCAGTCTCCGGCACTTGAATACAGCAACTACTGCTTCTTCCACGACCGCCTTCACGAACGCCACAAAAACTACCGCTTCAGCCGGACCACCGAGCGCGGCCTCGTTCCGCAGCATGACGTCAAGCTCCACGCTCTTGAAGACGCCGAATCCATCCAGCTCGCCATCTCCATCGTCGTCAATGAACTCGCAACCGGACAGCTCCGCCCCAACATCGCCTCCGCGCTCCTCTACGGACTTCAGCTCGCCTCAGCCAACCTCCGCAATCTTCCTCCAAAGCCGGCCCCCCAGGATCTCGTCCGCTCCGTCGCCACCACCAACGACGGCCTCACCATCGCTCTGCCAAAGACCTACGCCGAACTCGAAATCGCCAGCGAATCCGCTTTGGCTTCGCCGCATACGCCACCGCAACTGCCTCACGAATCTGTGACGAACCGAGCACCTGCATTGGCCCCAAACACCATCTCAAACGAATAAAGCGTCGCCCGCAAAAACCGCCAGGTACGACTCGATCCAACACAAAGGAGATTCGATGGCCAGCTCCACACCGCTCACTCCAGCTGCAGAACTCGCGGCGAAAAATAGAGCGCACTTTCCAAACGAAAGTCCCGAATATCGCAAGGCACGCAACGCCCTTTTAGCCGAAGAGATCGAGCTTCGCCGTCATATCGAACGCGTCGCCGAGATGCGCCGCGCCATGCCGCTTGGCGGAGAGCTTCCTGAGGACTACATCTTCGAAGGAGAAAACGGCTCCGTGCGATTCTCCGATCTCTTCGGCGATAAACAGTCGCTCGTCATCTACAGCATGATGTTCGGCCCGCAGCGCGAGCGCCCCTGTCCCATGTGCACCGCCATGCTCACCTCATGGGATGGTATGGCAAAGAACTTGCGCGAGCGCGTCGCCATCGCAGTCACAGCGCGCTCACCGATTGACCGCATTCTCGACTTCAAAAAAGAACGCGGTTGGCGCTATCTTCCTCTGTATTCCGACGGAACAGGCGACTATACCCGCACCTACGTCAGCGCCGAAGACGGCGACGTTCCCGGACTCAGCATCTTCACACGCCGCGACGGCAAAATCTATCACTTCTGGTCTGGCGAAACGAGTGGTGAAATGGCGGATCCAGGTCAGGACCCGCGCGGAGCTCCGGACCCAGATCCTCTGTGGAGCGTCTTCGACCTGACACCAGATGGCCGCGGAGGAAACTGGTATCCCAAACTCGAATACCGCTAAACAAGGTTGGCACTCCGAGCTATCCAGCAAACTTATGTATGCGAAGAGACATCTGCAGGATTTGCAGAAAACAATACCTGCAGAAACAGAAAGCCCCATCCGAAGATGGGGCTTTCAAAATTATGCCGGCGATCACCTAATCTCCCACACACTTACGCGTGCAGTACCATCGGCCCAACGAGGCTTAACTTCCGTGTTCGGGATGGGAACGGGTGTGACCCTCGCGGTAAACTCACCGGCAAATTGTCGAACTCGCTCGCGCGATCGTTCACAACTGAATAGATTGAGCAGACATTTACCAAATTTGCGTATTACGTAGTCTTTATAACTACAAAGCTTGTATTGAGTTTCTCTAGCGCGAATGTTCTTTCTGCGCAGAGTAAATTCTATGGACAAGCCGAACGGGCGATTAGTACTGGTAAGCTACACACATTACTGCGCTTCAACCTCCAGCCTATCAACCAGGTGGTCTTCCTGGGCCCTTCATTTCCCTTACGGGTTGGGAGATCTCATCTTAGAGCGTGCTTCCCGCTTATATGCATTCAGCGGTTATCACAACCGAACTTCGCTACCCAGCCGTGCCTTTGGCAAGACAACTGGAACACAAGAGGTTCGTCCATCCCGGTCCTCTCGTACTAAGGACAGCCCTCTTCAAATCTCCTACGCCCACAGCAGATAGAGACCGAACTGTCTCGCGACGTTCTGAACCCAGCTCACGTACCACTTTAATAGGCGAACAGCCTAACCCTTGGAACCTTCTACAGCTCCAGGATGTGATGAGCCGACATCGAGGTGCCAAACCATTGCGTCGATATGAACTCTTGGCAATGATCAGCCTGTTATCCCCGGCGTACCTTTTATCCGTTGAGCGATGGCCCTTCCATACAGAACCACCGGATCACTAAGGCCTGCTTTCGCATCTGCTCGACTTGTAGGTCTCGCAGTTAACCACACTTATGCCTTTGCACTCGACGGTCGATTTCCAAACGACCTGAGTGTAGCTTCGCGCGCCTCCGTTACAATTTAGGAGGCGACCGCCCCAGTCAAACTACCCGTCTTACTATGTCCCTCTCCCAGATCATGGGAGGAGGTTAGAATCACAACAATCGCAGGGTGGTATCTCACCGTTGGCTCCACCGAATCCGAGAATCCGGTCTCAAAGCCTCCCACCTATCCTGCGCAGCAATTGCCGTAACTCACAGTAAAAGTATAGTAAAGGTGCACGGGGTCTTTTCGTCTAGCTGCGGGTAACCGGCATCTTCACCGGTACTACAAGTTCGCCGAGCAACTCGTTAAGACAGTCGAACGATCGTTACTCCATTCGTGCAGGTCGGAACTTACCCGACAAGGAATTTCGCTACCTTAGGACCGTTATAGTTACGGCCGCCGTTCACCGGGGCTTCAGTTCGAAGCTTCGAGCTTGCGCCCTAACCTCTCCCTTTAACCTTCCGGCACCGGGCAGGAGTCAGCCCCTATACGTCGTTTTAGACTTTGCAGAGACCTGTGTTTTTGTTAAACAGTCGCCGTTCGCATTTCGCTGCGGCCACGAGAGGCTATGAACCTCCGTGGCGACCCTTCTCCCGAAGTTACGGGTCTAATTTGCCGAGTTCCTTAACAAGCTTTCACTCGAGCGCCTTTGGATATTCTCCTCGTCTACCTGTGTCGGTTTGTGGTACGGTTCCCAACTATTCTTCTTAGAGGTTTTTCTCGGCAGCGTGAAATCAGCAGCTTTCAGCCATACGGCTTACTGCTTTGCGCCTCACTGTTAAGTCTCTCCGGATTTGCCTAGAGAAACCAGCTTACGCGCATCGAACCTCATAGCCATAGGAGGTCCTGCTTATCCTTCTGCGTCACCCCATCGTCAAACGACAGTTGGGAGGTCCGGAATATTAACCGGATGTCCATCGCTTACGCCTTTCGGCCTCAGCTTAGGGACCGCCTAACCCTGAGCGGATTAACCTTCCTCAGGAAACCTTAGACTTTCGGCGGGAAGGGTTCTCACCTTCCTTATCGCTACTTATGCCGGCAGGGTCTCTTCTCAACGCTCCATCAGTCTTCTCAGTCTGACTTCATCGCTGTGAGAATGCTCTCCTACCACGCACACAAAGTGTGCATCCGCTGCTTCGGTGTACAGTTTTAGCCCCGTTGTATTGTCGGCACCGGACCTCTTGACCAGTGAGCTATTACGCTTTCTTTAAAGGATGGCTGCTTCTAAGCCAACCTCCTGGCTGTCTGAGAGTTCCGACTTCCTTTCCCACTTAACTGTAACTTGGGGACCTTAGCAGGCGGTCTGGACTGTTTTCCTCTCGACTGTGAAGCTTAGCCCCCACAGTCTGACTCCCGGGCTGGTTGTAATCGGCATTCGAAGTTTGGCTGGATTCAGTAAGCCGGAAAGCCCCCTAGTCCAATCATGTCTCTACCACCGATCCAAATCACCCGAGGCTAGCCCTAAAGCTATTTCGGAGAGAACGA